>CAXEHY010000072.1:0-2524 GCA_963996865.1 uncultured Flavobacteriales bacterium
CCACAAGAACCATCATCGATAGTAGCGTATGCGTCATAATTACAAGCAGTTGAATCTGTGCAACCAAGAAAAGCACAAGAACCATCATCAATAGTAGCATTTGGATCATAATTACTAGAAGTAGAATCTGTACAACCAGCACAATTAACATCAAGTTCTAAACCTAAAGCTGGAGCGCCTCCAGTCATTATAATTGTACCTGAAGCGTCTAATAAAGTCCAATCTACCTCATACTGCCAATCACCACCATCACAAGTTATAGTGTAATCACAACCATCAGCAAGACAAAAATCAGTTGTGCCAAAATAACCAGACTGTAATGAAGCCGACCATAACATAACACCTGAAGCATCTGTAATAGTCCAAGTATTTCCGTTCCAGCCATCTCCCCATGTATCAGACATTTCAAGAGTCATGACATTATCAAAACAACATGAACCATCATCCATAGTAGCTGTAGAATCATAATTATTAGCACTAGGATCTGTACATCCAAGACATGTATAATCACAAGAACCATCATCTACAGTAGCTGCAGGATCAAAATTACAAGATATAGGATCTGTACAACCAGACAAAAGAGGACAAGGTGAAGTATGTACACCTATATCATGCCAATCATTCTGAGGAAATACTTCCCATTCTGAATCAGCATTATTAGTTCCCGCAGACAATGTCCAATCGGTATTACCTTGAGTAACTGAACATTTTCTAACTAAAGTATGATCTTTAGTACCATTAGATACACCTGCTACATCCCATCCAGAGCCAGGGTCTCCATTCCAATCACCTATCCAGTCTAAAATAACATAACCTCCAGTTACTGGATCTGTAGGACTACCAGGATTACTTCCAAAAACTAAAGCATATCCGTCATCTCCATTACTTAAATAATAATGAGTCTCATCAGCTTGAGCTAATATAATAGGATCAGCACTTGGATGAGCCACGATATAAACATCACCAGGAGCTATAACAGCTCCGGCGTCAAATTCATTCCAATATTCATAAACCCCAACATTAGAAGGAGCATTTGAAACATTAGGATAAGCATATAATGATAAATCTACAGTATCATTAGAAGCATTATATATTTCGAAATATTTATTATTAGAACTGCCTTCAGCATATTCTGAGAAAAATATGTCAGCAGGGACAGCAGGGACAACACAATTATAAACAGATACTGAAATCGCTTGGGCTGAAGGATCAGAAAATATAACATTTGAAATAGATGCGGAATTATTATCAAGAGTTAAAGCCGCCAACTGCCCACACCCAGCAGAAACACTTCCTCCCGCAAGATCATAACATAATATCAAAGAGGACGCCCACGAAACATTCGCTAAAGATGTAGATGAAGAAGCATTCAAAATACTCGCATTATTTACATCAAATTGCCATCCAGCAAAAGGAGTATCAATATTATAAAAAACATTTCCACTAGAATCAATATAAATTGTATTCATTGGAATATTACAAGGATCACATTGAGAAAATGAAATAAAAGGCAAAACGAAAAGTATAGAGAATAAAAATTTTTTCATAATGTATTTGTTTAGTTGTTAAATAAATTTATAAAAAGAAAGCACTAAAACAAACAGATGTTAAAAACTTAGCTTAAATATGTTAAAAACTTAATAAATATCAATACAAATAATAATGTATTGACACATGAAAAGTGCTGAATTTTCGCAAAGTATAATCTGTGTAATGACTTATTGACTCAAAACTTGTACTTAAAAAACCTAAATTAATATGAAATTGATCAAAAAAATTATAACTATATTCTAGGCCATAAAAATATGACTCATCGAATCTATCAATTTGATACCCCAATAATTCATCCTTATCAAAAAGATACACACCTAAAACACCTCCAGTTAAAAAAAATGAATGTTTTTTGAAATATAATCCTGATCTTAATTTAAAACCTAAATTTTGATGTAACTCGAACCTTTCTTCTCCTTCTTGGCCTAAAACAGTTCTGTTATTTAAATAAAAAAACTCTGGACCTATATTAAATTTATCACTTACCTTAATTAGGTTACCACAATATAAACCAAAATCTGGCACATTATATTTTTTATAACTATTGTCACCTGAAAAAACTTCTGCTGTGGTGCCTATAAAACCTGTTCCTAAATAAAAACTATTTTGAGAAAAAGATGTTAAAAAAGAAAACAACAAGAAAATAAATAAAAAATTTTTCACTTAATAAATCAAAATTATTTATTCTACAATGACTTTTTCTGTAAAGACTATGAAATTATCCTTAACAATATTTAAATAATATTCTCCTGAAGATAGCTTTCTCCTATCAATAGTTATAATACTAGTATTCATTTTTCTATCTACCACTAATCTACCTCTAGCATCATACATCTGAACAACATAATCTATCTGACCCCTAACGCCAATTAACTCTATATGTAACTTATCACTAAAAGGATTAGGATATATAGACACAGACTCATTAGATAAATCATTAAGACTGATTAAAGTGTAATTATAAGTATCTGTA
>CAXEHY010000073.1:0-16003 GCA_963996865.1 uncultured Flavobacteriales bacterium
AATGTTGTTTTGATTTAAATCGATATTTGAAATTTGACTAGTATTCAACCCTCCACATAATCCATTTTGCAAGATGATATTATTGTTTTTATGTATAAAAATATTAAGATTTTCACTTAATTGAGCATCGGAATAAATATTGAGTAATAAGATGGTTATTATTAATAATATTCTCATTTATAAATAAATTACTTATATTTTTGCAATAAAGATATTGAAATTTTATCTTTGCCGACCTAAACATATAAATATATATGCAGAATAAAAGTACAATTTTATTTTTTCTTGTTTTAGTTTCAGCTATTTGCTTATATCAAATATCATTTACTTGGATTGTTAGTGGAGTCCAAAAAGATGCTGTTAAATATGCTAATGGAGATTTTGATCAAGAAAAATTTTATTTAGATTCTATTAGTAATGAATATGTTTATAATTTAGGGTTTGTAAAATATACTTATAGAGATTGTAAGGAAAGAGAAATAAATCTAGGATTAGATTTAAAGGGAGGTATGAATGTTACTTTGGAGGTTAGTGTTGTTGATATATTAAGAGCTTTATCTAGTAATTCTGCAGATAAGACTTTTAATGATGCGATTAAATTAGCTATTGAAAAACAAAAATCGAGTCCAAAAGATTTTATGTTGTTATTTCAAGAATCTTTTGATGAGTTAGGTGAGGGTAAAAAATTAGCTGCCGTTTTTTATACTGAAGATTTGTCAGATAAAATTAACCCTAATTCTACTAACGAAGAGGTTATAGATATTATACAACAAGAAGTAAAAGACGCTATAGATAGAACATTTAATGTATTAAGAACTCGTATAGACAGGTTTGGAGTTTCTCAGCCAAATATTCAAAAGTTAGAATATTCTGGTAGAATATTGATAGAACTTCCTGGCGTTAAGGATCCTGAAAGAGTGAGAAAATTATTGCAAGGAACAGCTGAATTAGCATTCTGGGAAACTTATGAATATTCAGAGGTTTTGCCATATTTAGAAACAGCTAATATATATATAAGAGATCAAGCTGCAGAAGAAAGTGCTATTGAAATCATAGAATCAAGTGTAGACAAAGATTTAAGGATAGATGCAGACACGGTTGAAAAAGGTTCTTTTAAGGACGAGTTATTTAATAGTTCAGATGATGGCGATACCACTTTAGAGGTTGCAGATTCAGATTCTGCTTCTTTAGAAGATTTTCAAAAAGATTATCCTTTGTATACTATTTTATACCCTAATATAGATGGAAATAGTAATCCTATTGAAGGGCCAGTTATAGGAGTTTCTAATATTAAAGATACGGCTGAAGTTAATGATTATTTTAAAGATAAAAATTTTTTAAATCTTTTCCCTAAAGATATGAAGTTTGCTTGGACAGTAAAACCAATTGACACAGAAGGTAATTTTGTGCAGTTATTAGCATTGAAAGTAACAGTTGTTGATCCTGTGACTAAAAAATCTCTTCCTGTTTTAGGTGGAGGAGCTGTCACAGATGCTCGTCAAGATTTTGACCCTATAAGTAATAGGCCTGTTGTTAGTATGATTATGAATTCTGAAGGATCAAGAGATTGGAAAAAAATAACAGGTGACAACATTAATAGATCTGTGGCTATTTTATTAGATGGTTTTGTTTATTCTTTTCCTACTGTTCAGTCAGAAATTTCAGGTGGAAGTTCTCAAATATCAGGTAATTTTACTATTACTGAAGCAACTGACTTAGCGAATGTTTTAAAATCAGGTAAATTGCCGGCTAGATCAAAAATAGTTGAAGAAGCTATAGTAGGACCTTCTTTAGGTGAAGAAGCTATACAAGCTGGTTTAAAATCTTTTATTATAGCATTATCAATAGTTTTATTTTATATGATACTTTATTATAGTTTTGGAGGATTTGTTTCTAATATAGCTTTACTAGCTAATATGTTTTTTGTTATCGGAGTTCTTGCTGCCATGGGAGCTGTTTTAACTTTACCTGGCATAGCTGGTATAGTCTTAACTATAGGTATAGCGGTTGACGCTAATGTTCTTATTTATGAAAGAGTAAGAGAAGAATTATTAGCGGGAAAAGGCATAAAACTAGCTATTTCCGATGGGTATAATAATGCGTATAGTGCCATAATAGATGCCAATGTAACTACTTTATTGACAGGTATTATTTTATATAGTTTTGGCAGCGGACCTGTTAAAGGATTTGCTACTACATTAGTTATAGGTATATTGACATCTTTATTTTCCGCTATTTTTATTACTAGATTAGTTTTTGAAGCTAGATTAAATAAGAAGAAGAATATTTCTTTTTATAATTCTGTAACAAAAGGAGCGTTTAAAAATACTAAAATCAACTTTATTTCTAAGAGAAAAATAGGATATATTATTTCATGTATTATTATATTATTGGGTATATTTTCTATGTCTACTAGAGGCTTAAATCAAGGTATTGATTTTCAAGGTGGGAGAACATATATTGTGAGATTTGATGAAAAAGTCAGTAATGAAGATATTAGGAAAAACTTAAATGATGTTTTTGTGAGTGAAGATGGTATAAAACTAGCTCCAGAAGTAAAAACTTTTGGTGAAAACAATCAAGTTAAAATAACAACTAATTATTTAATTTATTCTCAGGAGCAAAACGCGGATGACTTAGTTAAAGCCTCTTTAGTTAAAGGTTTAGATAATTATTTAGAATCAAATGGTATTTCTGGTTTTGAAATTATGAGTTCACAAAAAGTAGGACCAACTATAGCGCCAAAAATTAAATCTTCCGCAATAAAATCAATTTTACTTTCATTAGTAATTATCTTTTTATATATATTAATGAGATTTAGAAACTGGGAATATAGTTTAGGCGCTGTTGTAGCTGTTTTTCACGATATTTTGTTAGTTTTAGGTTTGTTTTCAATTTTTTACGGCAAACTTCCTTTTTCATTAGAAATTAATCAGGCTTTTATTGCAGCATTATTAACTATTATAGGATATTCTTTAAATGACACAGTTGTTGTTTTTGATAGAATTAGAGAATATTTTAACGCTTCTACTTCTTCTCATTATAGTAAAGAATTAATTAATTCTGCTTTAAATAGCACGCTTAGTAGAACTGTTAACACTTCTTTGACAACATTTTTTGTTCTTTTAATTATATTTTCTTTAGGAGGAGAAGTTATTAGAGGATTTATGTTTGCTTTATTAATTGGCGTTATAGTAGGTACCTATTCTTCATTGTTTATAGCAACACCTGTAATGTATGATGTGATTAATAGAAAAAAAACAAATGAATAATATTCTTTTAGTTCCAAGTTTTCAAGAAGTTTGTTTTATTCTAATTATAGTTATTGTTTTATTTGGTTCTAAAAATTTACCAAGTATTGTGAAAACCTTCGCAAAATCTATTAGACATATAAAAGATATTTCAAATAATGTTAAAAAAGATATTAGCGATTCTATTAAAGATATAGATTGATTGTACTTGTATTGATAAAATGTTAATAAAAAAAAATAAAATCTATTTTAACAAATATCAGATTATTTATATTTGGATTAAAATATTATTATACTAAACACATAAATTTTAATTATATGAGTAAATCAAAACTTGAGTATATTTGGTTAGATGGTTATTTTCCTACTCAAAACATGAGAAGTAAAACAAAGTTGGTTGAAAATTTTAGCGGTAATTTAAAAGATTGTCCTCGTTGGTCTTTTGATGGTAGTTCTACAAAACAAGCTGAGGGAAATTCGTCAGATTGCTTACTTCAACCTGTAGCTATATATCCTGATCCTACGAGGCAAAATGGTTATTTAGTTATGACAGAAGTTTTAAATGCTGATGGAACTTCGCATGAATCAAATGCAAGAGCAACAATTGATGATGACGACAATGATTTTTGGTTTGGTTTTGAACAAGAATATTTTATAATGGATGTTGACACACAATTGCCATTAGGTTTTCCTTTGGGAGGATATCCAGGAGCTCAAGGTCTTTATTATTGTTCTGTTGGAGGTAAAAATACTCATGGCAGGCATTTTGTTGAAGAACATGCTGATTTATGTTTGAAAGCAGGAATAAATTTTGAAGGAATAAATCAGGAGGTGGCATGTGGTCAATGGGAATTTCAATTATTTGCTAAAGGAGCTAAGAAAGCTGGAGATGAATTATGGATAGCAAGATATCTTTTAGATAGATTAACTGAACATTATGGTTATTATATTGAATATCATCCTAAACCTATTAAAGGTGACTGGAATGGTTCAGGCATGCATTGTAATTTTTCTAATTCTATTTTAAGAACTTGTGGCTCTCAAGAAACGTATGAAAAAATTTGTGAATCTTTTAGATCTGTGACTAAAGAACATATTGATGTTTATGGAGAATTTAATGATCAAAGATTAACTGGAGATCATGAAACTGCATCTATTAATGATTTCAGTTATGGTATATCTGACAGAGGAGCTTCAATTAGAATTCCTATTATTACAGTTGAAAATAATTGGAAAGGATGGCTAGAAGACAGAAGGCCTGCTTCTAATGCAGATCCTTATAAAATTGCTTCAAGAATTATACAAACAATGAAAGTTAACGTTAATTCAGCAAAGGTAGGTGTTTAAATTTTTTATGTTTTATAAAAAAAATATCTTTTAAAAGAGGATTTTTTTTATTTTAGCGTTTAAATATAGTTTTATGAATTATAGGTTTTCTATTTTTTTAGTTTTTTCTTTACTTTTTTCAGATTTATATAGTCAGAATTTTTTCAATAAAGATGTAGTAGTTTTTGATAGAGAAACTAAACTCGAAGAGGCATATACTAGTTTTAATGTAGAAAAATATGGCGAAGCTTTTGAATTGTTTCAAGAAGTATATCATAAAGAAACTGATCAAGATATCAGAATGGAGTTATTTTTTTTACAAACAGAATGTTTAAGATTAACTAATACTTATAAAAATTTAGAAAGAGCTGGAAAGAATTATTCAAAGTTGCATGAAAAATACAAATATACATCTCAAAAAAATGGCTATATAGTTTTATATAATTGGGGTTTGGTAAAACAGATGTTAGGCCAATATGATGAAGCTAAAAAATTATTTCAAGATTTCAAAGCATTAGTTCCAGATCACCCTTTAGTTGAGGATAAAATAAAATCTTGTAACTGGGCTATGGAAAATAAAGATGAATTAACTAGATATGAATTATCTAGTTTTGTTGATATTAATACTTCTTATTTCGAGTTTTCTCCAGCATATAGCGGTAATGACTATAATACTTTATATTATACGACAAATCGTCCGAATGATTTATTTAAGAATAGTGATGCTGGTTTAACAATAGGTGGAGGAAGTGCTTATAGTGGGACTTATGATATTTGGTCTATAACAAAAAATAATAAAGGCTGGAGTAATCCTCAGTTTTTTATAGATGATAATGGAAAAAGTATCAATACTACTGATCACGAAGCTAATCCAAGTACTACTATTGATGGAAAAACAATATATTTCACAAAATGTTCAATGCCTGGTCAATATGACCCAGGTGATCAAAAAAAACCTTATTGTAGGATATTTTTCACCTCTAAAAAAGAAAAAGGATGGACCGCGCCAGTCATGTTGTCACTGCCTTATGATAGTATTGCTAATTTTGGACATCCAGCAGTTTCAAAAGATGGTAAAAAGATTTTCTTTGCTTCTGATATGCCAGGAGGTATAGGAGGTAATGATATTTGGTTTATTCAAAAAGTGGCAAGAGATAAATGGGGTTATCCTATTAATTTAGGTCCAAATATTAATACAGCAGGAGATGAAATATATCCTTTTTTACATGAAGATGGACAAAAATTATATTTTGCTTCTAATGGACGTATTGGCTTTGGAGGTTATGATATTTTTAAATCTGAATGGGATAAGGATGGTAATTTAATCAGTGTTCATAACATGAAATCTCCAGTAAATTCTTCTATGAATGACTATTCATTGATTTTAGAAAAAAACTTTGCGAAAGGATTTTTAGCAACTGATAGAGAATCAAGGAAAAATGGAGATATTTATTATTTAAAATTAACTCCCCTTATTTTAACTGTTTCAGGAGTTGTGACTGAAGAAGGAGCAAATACTATAGTTTCTAATGCTATGGTTAAAATTATGGGAACAAATGGTTCTGAAGATTCTATTTTAACTGATAATTCCGGAAGATACAAGTTTGATAAAGACTATTTGTCTCCAGGTAATTCTTATTCTGTTTCAGTAAATAAAAAAGATTATGAAAGTGCAAATTCTGAATTTTCAACTATTGGTGTTACTGATTCAGATGATATAATTATAGATTTAGTTATGGTTAATGTCAAAAAAGACATTAATGATTTAAATGAACCTAATAGCAATATAGCTTTCTTTGAATATAATTCATATGAACTGAGAGAGGACGCAATGCAAGAGTTAGATCGTTGGGCGGAATATATATTAAATTATGAAGGTTTGGCTTTTCAAATAAATGCATATGCTGATTTTAGAGGAAAAGACAATTATAATGTTGAATTGTCTATGAATAGAGCTTTAGCTTGTAAAAAATATTTGGTTGATAACAAAGGAGTTGATAAAGATAGAATTTTAATTACAGCTAAAGGTGAAAAAGATCCTTATGTTATGGATTATAATGATGGCAAATTCAAAAAAGGAGATATCTTGTCACAAGATTATATTAATAAGTTAAAAAGAAAAAATTTGATTGAAAAAGCTCATCAATATAATCGTAGAGCTAAAATAATTTGGTTAGAAGATAAAAGGTTTGATAAATTACGAGGAGGAATTATTGATTATTAACTTTCTATTTACATGACTTCATCTAGATATGATTTGAGAGGAGTGTCAGCTTCAAAGGAAGATGTCCATAAAGCTATTAAGAATTTAAGTAAAGGATTATTTAAAAATTCTTTTTGTAAGATATTGCCCGATATTTTAACTAATGATCAAGATTATTGTGTGGCAATGCATGCTGATACAGCAGGAACAAAAACATCTTTGTGTTATACTTATTGGAAAGAATCTGGAGATAACAGTGTATGGAGAGATATAGTTCAAGATGCTATAGTAATGAATATAGATGATTTAGCTTGTTCAGGTATTTATAATAATATTATTATATCAAATACTATTGGTAGGAATAAAAATTTAATTCCCGGTAGTGTTATAGAGAATATAATTTCAAGTATTAATGATTTTATATTTAAGATGAAAAAATATGATATTAATATTTTGTTAGCAGGAGGAGAAACAGCTGATGTCGGAGATATAGTTAGAACAATAGATATAGGAGTTACAGCTTTTGCTAGAGTAAAAAGAAATAGAGTTATACAAAACAATATCCAGCCTGGAGATGTTATAGTAGGTTTATCCTCTTTTGGGAAGTCAATTTATGAAGAAAATTATAATAGTGGAATAGGCTCAAATGGTTTGACTTCAGCTAGACATGATATGTTTTCAAATTATTTGGCAAATAAATATCCAGAAAGTTTTGATCCAGGAATGCCTAAAGACTTAGTGTATTGTGGGGATAAAAAATTATCTGATTTAGATGTAGATTCAGGTATGACATATGGTAAGTTATTGCTTTCTCCTACTAGAACTTTTTTGCCAGTTATAAAGAACATTTTAGATAATTATTTTGATTCAGTTAACGGAATGATTCATTGCACAGGAGGTGGACAAACAAAAGTTTTAAATTTTATTAATAATTTACATGTTATAAAAAATAATTTATTTGAAACACCTAAAGTTTTTAAAATAATTCAAGAAAACTCTTCTTCTTCATGGCATGAAATGTATCAAGTTTTTAACATGGGTCATAGGATAGAATTATATGTAAATAAAAATATAGCCAGCAATATTATTGACATGGCGAATAAATTTAATATAGATGCTAAAATTATAGGTTCATGTGAATCTTCTAAAAGCAAAAAATTAACCATTACTTCAAAACATGGAACTTTTGAATATTAATTATGTTATCTAAACTTGAAAAAAAACATGCTAGATTTCTAGAATTATCTGAATTGATTTCTAATCCGGATATAATATCAGATATGCAAAAATTTATTCCTTTAAGTAAAGAGTATAAGGAGCTAGAACAAATAGTGGAATATTATAAAAAGTATAAAAACTTAATTGAAAATATTAATTCAGGAAAGGAAATGTTTTCTTCTGAAGAAGATGAAGAAATGAAGAAATTCGCAAAAGAAGAAATTGAAAATTATGAAAAACAAAAAATAGATTTAGAAAATGAAATTAGATTATTATTAATACCAAAAGATCCTAATGACAGCAAAAATGTAATTTTTGAAATAAGAGCTGGCACAGGAGGAGATGAAGCTTGTATTTTTGCTGGAGATTTATATAGGATGTATTTAAATTTTTGTGATAGCAAAAAATGGAATGTTGAGTTAGTTGATTTTAATTCTGGCACATCAGGAGGGTATAAAGAGATTATTTTTAATGTTTCAGGAGATAATGTTTATAGATTCCTGAAATTTGAATCAGGAGTTCATAGAGTTCAAAGAGTACCTAAAACAGAAACTCAAGGTAGAGTGCACACTTCTGCATCAACAGTAGTTGTTTTGCCAGAGGCAGAAGATTTTGATATAGAGTTAAATGAGAATGATATTAAAAAAGAGACTTATTGTTCTTCTGGTCCTGGAGGACAATCAGTAAATACAACTTATTCTGCTGTTCGTTTAACTCATTTGCCAACTGGAGTTGTTGCTCAGTGTCAAGATCAAAAATCTCAAATTAAAAATCATGCAAAAGCTTTAAAAGTATTGAGATCTAGGATATATGAAATAGAGTTAGAAAAAAGAAATAAAGATATGTCAGATAAAAGAAAAACTATGGTTAAAACAGGAGATAGATCTGACAAGATAAGAACTTATAATTATCCTCAAGGGAGGGTTACAGATCATCGTATTTCTTTAACTTTATATAATTTAAATGAAATAATAAACGGAGATATAAAAAAATTAATAGATGAGTTGCAAATTGCTGAAAATTTACAATTATTAGAAGGACAAAATGATTAAAAAGTTAATTTCAGATATTAAGGAAAAACACTCTTTTTTATGTGTAGGCTTAGATACAGACATAAAAAAAATACCAAAATTTTTGTTAGAATATGATGATCCTGTTTTTGAATTTAATAAAAGAATAATTGATAATACTGAGAAGTATTGTGTTGCCTATAAACCGAATTTTGCTTTTTATGAAAATAACATTAATTCTTTGATTAAAACGGTTGATTATATTAAAAAAAAGAATGTTTTAATTATAGCTGATTCCAAGAGAGGAGATATTTATAATACATTTAAACTTTATGCTGATAATTGTTTTAGCAATCTTGGCTGTAACGCTATGACTGTATCACCATATATGGGGACAGATGTTTTTGAAAAAATTTCTAATGAGTATATTAATAACGTTTTTGTAATTTTAGCTTTAACCTCTAATCAAGGCTCGAAAGATTTTCAATTATTAAAATTAGGAGATAAATATTTATATGAAATTATTTTAGAAAAGTTTGGGAAAATAAGTAATTCTTTAAATCAGATAATGTTTGTTATAGGAGCCACTAATAATATTTTGAATTTAAAAAAAATCAGAGAAATAGTTCCTCGTAATTTTTTATTAATACCAGGCATTGGTCATCAGGGCGGAAGTTTGGCAGATGTGTGTGATAATCTTATGACAGATGATTGTGGGATAATAGTTAGTTCTTCTAGATCTATTATATATGCTTCTGAAAAAAAGGATTTTGATCTTAAAGCTAAAGAGGCTGCAAGTAAATTGCAAGAAGAGATGTCAAATGTATTATTATCTAGAAATATAATTTAATTCATTTTATGAAAATCTTAATAACAGGAAGTAATGGTTTATTGGGGCAAAAATTATTACATAAATTAAGATTAGAAAAAGATGTAGCATTATATGCTTCTTCTATTGGAGAAAACAGGATTAGTGTAAAAGAAAATTATACATACTATTCTTTAGATATAACAGATAAAATTGCAGTTAATAAGTTAATAAATAAAATTAAACCTGATGTTATATTTAATACTGCTGCCATGACTAATGTTGATATATGTGAATCTAATAAACAAAAATGTGAAGATATAAATATTCATTCTGTGAAATATTTAGTAGATATTTCTGAACAATTAAACATTCATCTCATTCATATATCAACTGATTTTATTTATGACGGCAAACAAGGTTGGTATTCTGAGGATGATGAGCCTAATCCTTTAAGTTTTTATGGTTTATCTAAACTTAAATCGGAAGAATTATTAAAAAATAGTAATTGCAAATGGACTATCATCAGAACAATTGTTGTGTATGGAGTGACTGAAAGACCAAAAAAAAATAATATTATTCTTTGGTCAAAACAAGCTTTAGAGGCGGGGAAAGAAATATCTGTAGTAATAGATCAATTTAGAGCTCCTACTTTTGCAGAAGACTTAGCAGATGCCTGTATAGCATCATTCAAGAAAAAAAAATATGGTATATTTAATATATCTAGTGAAGAGATTATGAGTGTTTATGATATTGTTTTCAGGGTAGCTAAATTTTATAATCTAAATACTAATTTAATAAATAAGACATCAACTAAAAATTTAAATCAGCAAGCAACTAGACCTTATAAAACAGGTTTTATTTTAGATAAAGCTAAAAAATTATTAAATTATAAACCACATTCATTAGAGCAGAGTTTAACTTTGATTACTGAACAATTAAAAAAATAAAACTATGATAAAAAAAATATTATTTATGTTAATAGCAATGTTTCCTGCTTTAATTAAAGCAGAAGGTTTAGATGATAAAATAAATGCATGGTTTGAACCAATTGCAGACGCTTGGGTTAATATAGTTTTATATCCTATTAATTTTTCTAATGAAATTAGTATACCTATAGTAGTATTGCTTTTAGTATTTGGAGCATTATTTTTCACTATTAGATTTTCATTTGTAAATATTACACAATTTAAAACAGCTATAAATACTGTAAGAGGAAAGTATGATGCATTAGAACATGGAACAGAAAAAACAGATATGAATATTAATGGAGATATTCCTGATACGATCAAAGATGAAAGCGAAGAAGGTGAAGTTTCTCATTTTCAAGCTTTAGCTACCGCTGTTTCTGGCACAGTTGGATTAGGTAATATTGCAGGAGTAGCTCTCGCTATTGCTATAGGAGGTCCTGGAGCAACTTTTTGGATGATTATTTGCGGTTTGATAGGAATGTCTACAAAATTTGTTGAATGCACATTAGGAGTTAAATATAGAGATGTGGGTGAAGATGGGACAGTATATGGAGGTCCAATGTATTATCTCAGTAAAGGTTTGTCAGAGAATGGATTTAAATCATTAGGTAAAGCTCTTGCCGTTATATTTGCAGTCCTTTGTGTAGGAGCTTCTTTTGGGGGAGGTAATGCGGCCCAATCAAATCAGGCAGCTTTACAAATAGCATCTATGTTAGGTTTTTCAGGTGGAGCTTCTGGAACTATTATAGGATTATTTTTAGCTATAATTGTTGGAATTGTTATTATAGGAGGTATAAAGAGAATAGCAAGTGTAACAGAAAAAGTAGTTCCTTTTATGGCTATTATATATGTTTTAGCATGTTTGTTTATTATAATTTCTAATTTTAGTTATATAGATAATGCTTTTGGATTAATATTTAGCGAAGCTTTTAGTATGCAAGCAGGTTTTGGAGGTCTTATAGGGGTGTTAATTGTAGGTTTTCAAAGAGCCGCATTTTCTAATGAAGCTGGAGCTGGATCCGCTTCTATTGCTCATTCCGCAGTTAAAACGAAATATCCTGCTTCTGAGGGAGTTGTTGCTATCTTAGAACCTTTTATAGATACAGTAGTTATATGTACTATGACCGCTTTAGTCATTATTATGTATAATAGCGGAGGTATTTTTGAATATGGAGGAGATGTTATTATTGATGGTGAAAAAATAGAAGGAGCTGTATTAACATCTATGGCTTTTGCAGATGCCATTCCTTGGTTCCCTGTTGTTTTGACAATAGCTATTATTTTGTTTGCTATTTCTACTATGATATCTTGGTCATATTATGGTCTACAATCTTGGATGTATTTGTTTGGCAAGGGTAAATTATCTGATCTTATTTATAAAATTTTATTTTTAGTGTTTATAATTATAGGAGCAGCTGCTAATATGGATGCTGTTTGGGGCTTTTCTGATGCTATGATTTTAGCTTTAATTTTTCCAAACATGATAGGTCTTTTCTTCTTGTTTCCTAAAGTTAAAGAAGAGTTGAATAAATATTTACAAGCAATTAAAAAGAAATAAAAATTTTTCTTTTATGATTGAACATAAATTAAATTCTGTTATTCGAGAAATTCCTGATTTCCCTAAGAAAGGAATAAAATTCAAGGATATTACTTCTTTATTATTGGATTATAATCTATGTGAAAATGTTTTAAATCATTTAGTGGCCAAAATATCAGATCTAAAAATAGATGCTGTTGTTGGCGTTGAAAGCAGAGGTTTTTTATTTGGTTTTGCGTTAGCCAACAAATTAAAAGTTCCTTTTATTCCTGTTAGAAAATCAGGAAAATTACCAGGAGAAACTATATCTTATAAATATGATTTAGAATATGGTTCATCTGAATTAGAGATACATAAAAATGATCTTAAGAAAGATTGGAATGTACTCATACATGATGATTTATTAGCTACTGGAGGCACTGCTGTCGCAACTTCTGAATTAATAAAAAAATCAGGAGCTCAAGTATCTGGTTTTATATTTATAGTTAAATTAGATTATTTAAAAGGAGAAGGGAAGTTACGAAAATATTCTAAAAACATTTTAGGAATTTTAAATTGTAGAAATTAAAATTATGGATTTTAGCATAACAGATAATCAAAATATGATTATAGAAATGATTCAAAAGTTTGGAAAAATACATATTGTTCCAAATTCTACAGAATGGGATAATAATCAACATTTCCCAGTTGATGTTTTTAAAAAGTTAGGAGAATTAGGTTTAACAGGAGTTTTAGTGCCAGAAGAATATGGGGGATCGGGTTTTTCTTATTTTGATTACACAAAAGTTATAGAGGAAATGGCGTCTATTAACCCTTCCATTGCTTTGTCATTAGCGGCTCATAACTCTTTATGTGTAGGGCATATTTTAGAATTTGCTTCTAACGAACAAAAGAAAAAATATTTACCTTCTTTGTCATCTGGAGAATTTATAGGATGTTGGGCTTTGACAGAACCTAACACAGGTTCAGATTCTATGAGGATGAAATGTGTAGCTCAAAAAAATAAAGATGGTTGGCTAATAAATGGATCAAAAACTTGGATTACTAATGCTAATTCTGCAGATGTTATAGTTTTATTAACTAGAACAGGAGATTTATTGGATTCTAAAGGAATAACAGCTTTTATAATAGACAAAAAAAATCCAGGAGTTAAAGTGGGTAAAAAAGAAGATAAATTAGGGATGAGATCGTCAGAAACTAATGAATTAATTTTCGAAAATTGCCAAGTAAGTAATGAAAATATTATTGGATCTGAGGGTGAAGGCTTCACTCAAGCAATGAGAGTTCTAGATAAAGGAAGGATATCTGTAGCTGCTTTATCTTTAGGTATATCTAAAGGAGCTTATAATGCTTCTCTTAAATATTCAAACGAAAGAGAGCAGTTTGGTAAAAAAATAAATCAATTTCAGGCAATTGCTTTTAAAATTGCAGATATGGCCGTAATGATTGAATCATCTGAATTATTAATCAATAAAGCGTGTTATTTATTGGAAGAAAATCAAGATTTTTCATTAGCTAGTTCTATTGCTAAATATTATTCATCTGAAAGTGCTGTGAAAATATCAAACGATGCTGTTCAAATATTTGGAGGATATGGATACACTAAAGATTTTCCTGTGGAAAAGTTTTACAGGGATTCAAAATTATGCACAATAGGAGAGGGTACTTCAGAAATTCAAAAAATAGTTATTTCAAAAAATATTTTGAAATAATAATCTGATTTGTATATTTGCCCAGCAATTATGACAAAACAAAGATTAAATATCCCTGTAAAAGAAGGCGAGTCTATAGATCGTGCGTTAAAAAGATTTAAGAAAAAATTTACTCAAACTCAGATGTTGAACGAGTTAAAATCTAGAAAAGAACATATTAAAAAATCTGAGAAAAAACGTATTAGTATAGCGAAGTCAAAATACAAACAGAGACTTAATAATAATTCTTAGTATTTTTTTATTTTTTATGGAAAAAGATTCTTCTTTAATTAAGAGATTTATTGATTATTTAGAGAACGAAAAAAGATACTCTGATCATACGATTCTTGCTTATAGTTCAGATTTGAAATCTTATCATAATTATTTACGGTCACATAATTTTTCTTTAGTCACTATAGATTTTCAAATTATTCGCAATTGGATTAGATTTTTATCACAAAATAAAAATTCTTTTAGAAGCATAAATAGAAAAATATCAACTTTAAAATCTCTATATAAGTTTTTATTTAAAAATAAAATTACATCTAGCAACCCAATGGATAAAATATTTTTTATCAAGAATAAAAATAAAATACCTATTTTTTTAACTTCAGAAACAATGAAGAATTTATTTGAAAAAATTGATTTCGGTAAAGATTTCAATGGAATAAGAGATAGTTTAATATTGGATTTTTTTTATTCTACAGGAATTAGATTATCAGAGTTAATTAATTTAAAAGATGCTAATATTTATTTAGAAGAATCATATATAAAAGTTTTAGGTAAAAGAAATAAAGAGAGATTAATACCTTTTTCAGATTTAATGAAGGAAAAAATAATAAATTATTTTAAAATTAAAGATTCTAAATCTGATTATTTTTTTTTAAATCAAGATAAAAAATTATATCCTAAATTTGTTTACAGATTAGTTAAAAGGTATTTTGCTGAAATTTCATCAATTACGAATATTAGCCCGCATAAATTAAGACATACATTTGCTACTCATATGTTAAATAATGGAGCTGAGATAAATGCTATAAAAGAGATTTTAGGTCATTCTAATTTGTCTTCTACGCAGGTATATACACATACTACAATTGATAGATTGAAATCTGTATATAAAAAAGCTCATAATAGGAAATAAAATGTATTTAAAAAAAAAGTTATTTTTTGTGTTTTAAATCAAAAACTTTAATACATTTGCAGACCTTGTTTAAGAAGTATGCCGATGTAGCTCAGCTGGTAGAGCAGCTGATTTGTAATCAGCCGGTCGTGGGTTCGAGTCCCTCCATCGGCTCAGTTCTTTGAAATTCTCGGTATGAATGTGAGGATCGCGGGGGAATACTCAAGCGGTCAACGAGGACAGACTGTAAATCTGTTGGCTACGCCTTCGTAGGTTCGAATCCTGCTTCCCCCACATGTAAAACATAAGCGGGAGTAGCTCAGCTGATAGAGCATTAGCCTTCCAAGCTAAGGGTCGCGGGTTTGAGTCCCGTCTCCCGCTCAAGTTTCTGCCGATGTAGCTCAGAGGTAGAGTGTTTCCTTGGTAAGGAAAAGGTCACGGGTTCAAATCCCGTCATTGGCTCATTAAATGAAAAAGAGAAAAAAAGAAATGAAAAGGATAAAACAAGGATTAAAGTGAATTAAATATAAATAATAAAAAAAGAAATTATGGCAAAAGAAAATTTTAAAAGAACCAAGCCACATGTTAATATTGGGACAATAGGTCATGTGGATCATGGTAAAACCACATTAACTGCAGCAATTACTAATGTTCTTTCAAAACAAGGTTTTGCTGAATTAAAAAAGTTTGATGAAATTGATCAAGCTCCTGAAGAAAAAGAAAGAGGTATTACAATTAATACTGCACACATTGAGTATGAAACAGAGAATCGTCACTATGCTCACGTTGACTGTCCTGGTCACGCTGATCATGTAAAGAATATGGTTACTGGTGCTGCTCAAATGGATGGAGCAATATTAGTATG
>CAXEHY010000074.1:0-10032 GCA_963996865.1 uncultured Flavobacteriales bacterium
AAAAAAAACAATTAAAAAAAATAGCTTTTATTTATGTGTCAATTGATAATGATTATGATAAATGGAAAAAGGCTATTAATCAATTAGATATTGATGGAGAAAATTTTATTTCTCCAGCTGATAAAAATGATGGGATAGGTAATTATTTTCAAGTTTCTAGTATACCTAGATATATTATTATTGACAAAGCTGGTAACGTAGTTTATGAAAATGCAAAAAGACCAAATGACGAGTCTCTTTTTGACGATTTACTACTGTTAATTAATTAGTAGCGAGGGGGAGATTTGAACTCCCGACCTCAGGGTTATGAATCCTGCGCTCTAACCAACTGAGCTACCTCGCCATTGTTATGCTAATATAAAAATTTTGATTTAAAAAGAAATTAATTTAACAAAGAGGTGTTTTTTTTCACAAATCTAACTATATAACATAAAACAATTATGATCAAAAACACCAAATAAAAAGAGTCAAAAATCAAATTTTTATTTAAATAATTTCTTATAGTATAAATTAATAAATATGTAAACGAAATTGATATAATTCCAGAATATTCATTTCGAAAACACCTTCTTAAATTAAATTCAGAATCAGATTTTTTAAAATACCAAAAAGCAAACTGAAACCTTGGAACTTTATTTTTCCAGTTAATGTACTTGTCACCAAATCTATTTTTCAAAAATTTTTCTTCAACATATACTATAGGATAATAAAAAATTAAAAAAAATATTACTATAATGCTTAAAAACATTATAGAATGAGTGAAAACTGCCAAACCACTCCATACAAATAAATTACCTATATATAATGGATTTCTACATATAGAATACATGCCTGTAACATTTAAATATTCTGCCACCTGCTCTTTTCTATTTCTGCCAGATGTTCCTTCAATTGAATATCCTATAGTAATAATCCTAATAATAGAACCTAAAAAACATAATAAAACAGAGGCAAAAAATATATTATCCTCGTATATGTGTTCTTTTTGTATAAAAAACGGCAATAATACAAATAAAAAAAGGGGTAGAAAACTTCTGTTTTTGAAAAAAAAATTCCCCAAAGAAATTAAAATTTTATCCATTTAAATCCTTAGCATAATTTAACAAAATATCTTTAAATTTAGATATAGTGTCATCTAAACTTTCCCTGGACATTCCTCCAGCCGCATTAACATGACCTCCTCCATTAAAATATTTACTTGCAAATTTATTAACATCAAAATTATATTTAGATCTAAATGAAATTTTAACTATACCATCTTTTTCTAAGAAAAAGGCGGCAAAAACACAATTTTTGACAGACAACCCATAATTCACTATCCCTTCTGTATCTCCTTTTTTAAAATTAAATTCATTTAATTCATCATTTGTTAAAAAAATAATAGAAGTCTTGAAGTCATTTAAATATTCTGTTTTTTCTAAAATACTATAACCCAATAATTTTAACCTATTATATGAATAATCATTTAATGATTGATTGATTTTTGAAATATTAGCACCTTTTCTAATAAAAAAAGCTGCTGTTTTGAATGTTTCTTCTGTAACACAAGGATATGCAAAACCACCAGTATCTGTCACTATACCTGCATATAAACAATTTGCAGCAGCAGAATCTATTTTATCTATAAGACCAACATTAACAGCAAAATCATAAATCATTTCACAAGTAGAACTTTTACTAGGCATAGAAAACATAAAATCACAAAAATTATTAGGATCTTCATGATGATCAATAAGAATTTTATATGAATTACTCTTTTCAATTAATGTCTTCATGTCTCCTAATCTTTTTAAATTATTAAAATCTAAACAAAAAATAATATCTGAATCTGCAATTACATTTTCAGATTCTATAATATTATTTTCATAATTCAAAACTTTTTCTTGACCAGGTAGCCAATTTAAAAACTCAGGATAACTATTAGGAGAAATAACCTTTACTTTATGTCCTATATTGCCAAGAATATGAGCCAAACCTAACGAAGAGCCTAAAGCATCACAATCAGGATTTTTATGCATTGTAATAACAATGTTTTTTTTATCACTTAATAAAACTTTAATGTCTTTCATTAATGCAAAAATATAAATACTTATTATTTTTTTTAGATTTGCATAAACTTATTATTATGAACAAGACATTTACAATGATAAAACCTGAAGCTGTAGAAAAAAATCTTACAGGAGATATACTACAAAAAATATGCCAAAAAGGGTTTAATGTAATAGCATTAAAAAAGACAAAACTTTCTGTGTCACAAGCCAAAAAATTTTACGACGTTCATAATGAAAGACCTTTTTTTAATGAATTAATCGAATATATAACATCTGGACCTATAATTGCTGTTATATTAGAAAAAGACAATGCGGTACTAGATTTTAGAAATTTAATAGGATCTACAGATCCTAATGAAGCAGAAGAAGGAACAATAAGAAAAATGTTTGCTGAATCAAAATCTAAAAATGCTATTCATGGATCTGATTCCAATGAAAATGCTAATATAGAATGTGACTTCTTCTTTTCTAAAACAGAAAGGTTTTAATTATGAAATTTCCACGTCTTTAATCACTTCGTTATTTAAATGAAAATTTATTTTTTCCAGAAAAAGATTTTTATTTGTTTTTAATTCATTTTTCAATTCTAAAGAATCTATCTTAATAAATAAAATGTTATCTCTATATTCAATAATATTAAAGTAATTTGACAAAGAAGCGCCAAATAATTCAATTATAATGTTGTTTAACTTTACTTCATTTAACTTGTTAGAATATTTTCTTTTATTAAAAATATCTGACACAACATCCCCAATTTTATTATGACCTCCCATAGTTTAAAGATTAAATATAGTATAATCTGAATTAATTCTATTTAAAATTTTCTTCATACTATCATTACATGTATGAGTAATAAATATTTGCCCAAAATTTTCATTATTAACTAATTCTATTATTTTGCCACATCTATCATTATCCAATTTATCAAAAATGTCATCCAACAACAAAGCTGGGTGTATTTTAGTCTTCTTTTTTATATATTCATATTTTGCTAATTTCATTGATATCACAAAAGATTTCTGCTGTCCCTGAGATCCTGTTTTTTTCAACTTCATATTATTTAAAATAAAATCTAGGTCATCTTTATGCGTACCTGAACAAGTATATTGCAGTATCTTATCTTTGTTGAAATTTTTATTCAATAAATCTTTAAAATCACATTCTAACAATTCTGATTTATATTTAATACTTATGTTTTCATTTTCAGAAGAAATATAATTATAATACTTGACAAAAAGAGAAATAAACTCCTCTATAAATTCTTTTCTTTTACCAAACAATCTATTTCCATATTTAATCATTTCATCATTATAAACAGCAAAATGCTCATAATCATGTTTTTTTTGTTTTAATAATAAATTTCTTTGTTTTAATATTTTATTATATGATATTAAATCGCTTAAATATTGTTTGTCGAATTGACTAATAACACTATCTATAAATTTTCTTCTCACACCGCTACCTCCCAAAATAATAGAATTATCGAGAGGAGATATTAAAACTAAAGGATAATAACCTATATGCTCAGATAACTTTTTATATAATTTATTGTTTTTTTTAAATCTTTTAAAATCACCTCTTTTTAAGCCACAAGAAACAATATTATCTTCACTATCTTTAACAAAAAGACCTTTTATTAAAAAAAAAGGTTTTTCATAACTAATATTTTGTGTATCAACTACATTTAAAAAACTTTTACAAAAAGCTAAATAATAAATAGAATCTAAAACATTTGTTTTACCTGTGCCATTATTACCAACAAAACAATTAATATTGTTATTAAAATTAAAATCAAGATCAAAATGATTCTTAAAATTAACCAAAGAAAGATGCTTTATTATCATATATAATAAATTAAAAATATATTGTATTAATAAAATTAATATTAAAAAAAACTTATTTTTGTTTTTTAAAAAAAAATTATGGCTAAAAATATAAACACAGGAGACGGAAATTTAGCAAAAGTTGAAGGAGCTTTAACTAAATCAGAACAATTTATAGAAAAAAATCAAAAAAACATTACTAGAGTATTTGTAATTACACTTGCTGTAATATTTATAATATATGGATATAAAAAATATTACTCTGAGCCTAAAAATGACACCGCTCATACTGAAATGTTTAAAGCTGAATACTATTTTTCAACTGATTCATTTAATTTAGCCTTAAATGGAGATGGACAATACTTAGGTTTTTTAGACATTATAGATAATTATAGCAAAACAGGAGCGGGTAATTTAGCCTATTTTTATACTGGGATATGCTATTTAAATATAGGAGAATTTGAGAATGCTATTGATTATCTTGAGAAATTTAAATCTGATGATGAAATATTCTCATCTCAAGCTCTTGGATGCATAGGAGATGCTTATATGGAATTAGGGGACTTAGACAATTCTATTGACTACTATATAAAAGCTAGCAACAATACTGAAAATTCTTACACTTCCCCAATATATTTAATGAAAGCAGCTCATGCTCTAGAACAAAATAATGATTTTGAAAAATCACTAGAATTATATCAACAAATAAAAACAAAATATCCTGATTCAAAAGAAGGGATTCAAATAGATAAATACATATCTCGCGCTGAAGGATTATTAGAATAATAATATGTCTACATCTCAAAATAAAGACAACATAAAAAAAACACCTGAAAAATTATTAGACTGCAGGAAATTAAAATTTGGCATTATAATATCTGAGTGGCATAGTGACATTACTTTTAAAATGGCAGAATTAGCAAAAGATATACTGCAAATAGCTAATTGTCCAAAAGGAAATATTCATACCATAAAAGTTCCTGGAAGTTTTGAATTGCCATTAGCCGCTAAGATGTTAGCAAAAAAGAAAAATATTAATGGCATAATATGTATAGGCTGTATAGCAAAAGGAGAAACACCTCATTTTGATTTTATATCTAGTAGTGTTTCAGACGCAATCATGCAATTAAACCTAGAATTAAATATTCCCATAGTTTTTGGGATTTTAACTGTAGATAATATTACACAAGCTGAAGCAAGAATAAATAAAGGAGCTGAGGCTGCAAAAACCCTAATAAAAATGACTGAAATTAATCTACAACTAAAGACTTGGATCTAATCCGCTATTACAGGTATTACTTTTATTTTATCATCTTTGTAAACTATATGTAAATAATAAACCCCTGAATTCATGTCTTTTCTTTTAATAATAATCTCATCTGATATTTCCGTATAAATTCTAATTAATTTACCTCTAGAATCTAATAATTTAACCATATAGATGTTATTTATATTATCATTTATTTTTAATTTGGTGTGATCTGAAAAAGGATTAGGAGCTACATAAATAAAACCATCATAATTTATATTGTCAATACTGACGGATTCTGTAATATTAATACTAAAATATAATGTGTCACCTATACAGCCATCTACAGAATTTTCAACAACCCATAGATTATAAATTCCAAATGCTGAAAAAGATAAATTAATACAATCAGTTCCTTGACCGCTATTTATAATTCCTGCTGGAAATCCCCAAATATAACTAGAATTACTAGCACCATTAATACAATAATCTTCATTGTCACTTATTTCTACGAAATTATTACCAGTAATCATGTTACCTATAGCAGAATTATATAAACCAACCATTACTGTATCAGAATATCCTAAACAAAAATTAGTGTCAGTGACAATAACAGAATAAAATCCAGATGTAGTAACTGGAAGAGTTACTGAATTAGAACCATTGGACCAATCATAAGATAAAAATCCAGATGAAGTGAAAATAAAAGCCGTGTCTCCATAACATATGTTTTGAGATACAGGAGAAATATTAACTGAAATAGGTGGAGGTTCTGAAATAAGAAAACTAATAGAATCTTCACATCCTAAAATATCATAAACAGAAACATTATAATTACCAGCAGTTAAAAAACTAGGATTATTAATAGAATTCCAATCAATAAAATAAGGAGGAGTTCCACCAGAATTCATAATAGAAACTGAACCTGTACTATCTCCATGACAAGAAACATTAACAGTTGAATAATTTATTTGTAATTCTAATGGTTGATTAACAATAAATGTCACAGGATCTGACACACATCCATTTTGATCTATTATAATAGCATCATAATTTCCGGACATTAAATTATTAGGATCTTGGCCCCCTAATATAACTTCATTATATGAAGGAATACCCCCATTTCCAAATATTGAAACCGAACCTGTCTCTCCGTAACAAATAATATCTGTAACACTTATATTAGATATATATAAAGAATCTGGTTCTGTGATTGTAAACTGTGAATTAACATAACAATTATTATCATCTGTAACTAACACATTATATGACCCCGCTGTCAAAGCATTAGGATCTGAATTCCCCCAATCATAAACATACGGCAAAGCACCTCCAGAAGCATTAATACTAGCTATACCTGTATTGCCTCCATAACATAATACATTACTTACCGCTAAATTAATCTGCATTCCTTGAGGCTCAGTAATAACAATTGTATCATATGCAATACAGTTGTTTATATCTGTAACTATAACACTATATAAACCAGCAGAAATATTTGATATATCTTCAGTGATAAATCCGTTAGACCATAAATAAGAATAAGGAGCTTGTCCTCCACTAACTGTTAAATCTATAAAAGCATCACTAAATCCATTACAAGAAACTCCAAAACCAGAAAAATCACTATGTAATTCAGATATTATAAAATTAGAAATAGAATTAATTAAAAATGTATCTGAAACTGAACAACCTAAATCATCTGTTATAATAACATTATAACTTCCAGCACCTATATTAAAAATATTCTGAGTTGTTTCTCCTGTCGACCATTGATAACTATAAGGAGCTGTTCCTCCAGAAGTTGATAATGATATATTGCCATCTGAATATCCAGGACAACTAATATCACTAATAATAGCGTTACTAGTTATCTCAGTAGGATCTGATAACATAAATGATTCTATAGAAAAGCATCCTAAACTGTCAGTCACTGTAACATTATAATTTCCAGCAGTTATATTAGAAACACTTTGAGTATTGTCTCCAGTATCCCAAGAATAACTATAAGGAGCAACACCTCCAGAAGGAAATAATGTTATCCCTCCATCTGCATATCCATGACAACTAACATTATTAATATTAGAATTTACATTAAACTGTACTGGATTATTTATAGAATAGGTGAATAACTGAAAACAACCATTAGCATCTGAAACTAAAACATCATATGTTCCAGCTGTTAAATTATTTGGATCTTCTCCATTCCAGTTAACCTGATAACCTCCTGCCCCACCGGATATAACTAAATTAGCTGTACCATCACTACCACCATGACAAGTAGGATCAGTAGTGTTAACTTGAACTGAAATAATACTAGGATTAGGCATCACAAAAGATTGATGATCAAAACAACCAAGAGAATCCCATACAGAAACAGTGTAATTGTTGGCGCAATAAGTATTACCAAATCCTGCATAATTAAATACATAAGGTTGATTTCCACCAGTAGCAGACAATATAACATAACCATCACATATTCCATTATAACAACTAGGAGGAACAATACTGTCGATTGTTAATATCAAAGGGTCAGGTTCTGATATAGTAAAATTAATAGTTTCATTACATCCTAGATTATCAGTAACAACTACAGAATAAGGTCCCGCTGATAAAGCATTAGGATCTGCATTCCCCCAATAATACGTGTAAGGCTGAATACCTCCAATAGGTGTTATAACAGCGGAACCATCAACAAGACCATTACAAGTAACATCAGAAGTTAAAATGCTTAAAGTAATATCTGAAACAGATATATTAGTTGTCACTATACTATCACATCCTAAACTCGTAATTAAAACATCTGTATAACTACCCGCTGATGTATAAGTGCTAGTACCTACAGTAAAAATATCACCTTGACAAATAGCTACATCTTGTGTGTGATTTACAGTATTATTAATAGTTAAATCTAAAGTAACTACTGAATCACATCCTGCTGCATTAGTTAAAGTATGAGTTGCTGTATTATTACTAGAAGTATAAGTATTACCGTCTATCCAAGTATAAGAATTACAAGCGATTTGGACATCTACACCAGTATCAGAATTGTTTATAGTTAAATTTAAAACAGCTACACTATCACAACCATTTGTATTTGATGAATAATTCACACAAGGAATTGACGAAACATAAGAAGCTCCACTATTCAAACCATGATTTGATCCTGCTTGATCATAAACAGTATTACCGCTGCCCTCCTCAAAATTCCAATAATGTATCAAATTTGGATTTGTTAGTGTAACATTACACATATATGATTGTATGTCTGACTGAGTAATAGGAGAATTAAAAATTAACACGTCATCTATCTTACCATGATAGGCTCCAGAACCTCCTATACGTTCATATATAAAATTTGAACCCCAATTAATATCATTATATAAAATCACATTATCTACATTAACCCCGTTTATCCAAAGTATTAAATTATTATTTACTCCGCTCGCTGTATACGCAACATGTATCCATTCTCCATAATCTAAAATTGGATAAGAAAGCTCATATTTATCTCCAGAACAAAAAAGATTCATGACTATAGAATCATTTCTTACCATTAGTTTATTATCAAAAGAACCTCCTGTCGCGTGTAAATAAAAATTATGATCTACACCATCTTGACCTAAAGAATCAGGATTGATCCATGCCATAATTGTAAAATAATTATTATCTCCACCAAATGGACTATGTACTAATTCTACTTGATCAGAATTATAGTAATCAAAATTCATAGAATATACATTTCCAGTATTATTAATAACATTGGTAAAATAAGATCCACTTGAAGTATAAGTAGTTCCATTCCAATCATAAGAATCACAAGCTGTCACATTTAAATAAGAAGTATCTGGTTGATTGATAGTCAAATTAAGAACTGCTACACTATCACATCCATCAGTAGTTGTAAATAAACTTGCTGGTATTTCTAAAACATAATAAGATATACCTTCAGAACACACATCATTCCACTTACCGGGATCAGAATAATAATTATCATACATTGCTCCATAATGTTCTCCACACCAAGTATTAGAATTATTTGGCTCTGAATAATCCCAATTACTATAATTGAAAGGTTCTCCTGTAACCCACTCCCATCCTCCTGATGGCTCTAAATAATTAGGACTATTAATATTTTGATAAAGACCTATATGAATATTCTGATTATAAATTGGATTATTTAATAAACTAAGTACAAAAATATTTTCTAATGAATCAGAAATAGTCACTAAATTACCTCCGTTAGCAGAACATATTGAATTAGCGTTTGACCAGTTATCAACTGAATCTGACATGTAATAATAATTTCCATTATAATAACCACCGTAATTAAAACCTGGAATATTAGAAGGTCCTCCAGTATAAAAATATGTTCCACTTTGAGTATAAATACTATCATTCCAATTATAAGAATCACAAACTATAATATTTGTATAAGATGTATCAGATTGATTTAAATTTAAATTAAGAACAGCTACACTGTCACATCCATTTACTGTTGTAAGTTGACAAGATTGAGACGGAACCTCTATGCTGTATGTTGATCCATTGATTGTTCCATTATTTCCATTTCCTGATAAATCTAAAAATGTATTACCACTACCTTCTTCAAAGTTCCAATAACCAACTAAACCTGATTCAGAACCATTTGGAGAACAATTCATATATTGCTGAATCTCTTGTTGGGATAAAGAAATATCCCAAAGATGAATATCATCTAATTTATTATTAAAATCATATGGAGCAGCTTGATTAGTTGGAGTGCCAAAAGTCAACGGATATACATTATAAGTTGTTAAAGGATCTGTATAAAAAGCACTCGCAACAACTAAACCATTAATGTAAATTTTAGCTTCATATGTTGTTTGGTCGTATGTAAATGCTATCCAACTTGGTTCATTGAGAATAG
>CAXEHY010000075.1:0-5424 GCA_963996865.1 uncultured Flavobacteriales bacterium
ATTCCTTTATTTTCCACAAATGAAAGATCTTTTTGTATTTCTCCATTATATAAAACTATTTTATTTACAGAATTGCTAAAAAATTTTTTTGGTTTTTTTGTGGGATCGATTTTAAAATCAATTTTTGATTTCAAAAACCTAGAAACATTAATATATTTCCACTTTTCATTTTTTGACTTAGGAATTCCTGTTTTTTGAAATTTTAAAAAACATTCTTGTCTTAAGTTTTTAAAATTTTCACTGTTATTTTGTTCTTTATATTTTTTTATTACTAAATCTTCAAAGCGCATAGATTAAGTTTTTTTTATCCAATCATAACCTTCTTTTTCCAGGAAGTTAGCTAAATCATAATTTCCAGATTTAACTATTTTGCCATCATAGAGAACATGAATATGATCAGGCCTCACATGTTCTAAAAGTCTTTTGTAATGAGTGATCATTAAAACAGATTTTTGATCAGAATGTAATTTATTTACCCCGTTAGAAACTATTTTTATAGCATCTATATCTAACCCAGAATCTGTTTCGTCTAATATTGATAATTTAGGTTCTAGCATGGCCATTTGAAAAATTTCATTTCTTTTTTTCTCTCCCCCAGAAAAACCATCATTAATAGATCTGGAAATAAAATCATTTGACATTTTCAGCATTTCCATTTTTTCTTTCATTTTTTTAAGCAGTTGAGATGCTTTGATTTCAGGCAAATTATTATATTTTCTTTTTGAGTTTATAGCTAGCTTTAAGAAATTTGCAATAGAAACACCAGGTATTTCTACAGGATATTGAAAAGACAAAAATATACCTTTATTTGCTCTTTCATCAGGGTTTAAATTTAATATATTTTTGTTTTCAAATAAAATTTTTCCTTTAGACACCTCGTATTCTTCTTTGCCCGCCAAGATAGAAGCTAAAGTGCTTTTCCCAGACCCATTAGGCCCCATTATAGCGTGAATTTCACCCTTTTTTATATTTAAATTTATTCCTTTTAATATTTTTAATCCATTTATTTCAGCATGTAAGTTGTGTATTTTTAACATATAATATTTTTTAGCCTACGCTTCCCTCTAGGCTGATTTCTAAAAGTTTTTGTGCTTCAACAGCAAACTCCATAGGTAGTTGATTTAAAATATCTTTACAATATCCGTTTACTATTAAAGCGATAGCATTTTCATCGTCTATCCCTCTTTGGTTGCAATAAAACATTTGATCTTCTCCAATTTTAGATGTTGTTGCTTCATGTTCTATTTGAGAGGAATTATTTTTAACTTCTATATAAGGAAATGTATGTGATCCACATTTATCTCCCATTAATAAAGAATCACATTGAGAAAAATTCCTTGAATTATGAGCGTTTTTCATGATTTTCACCAAGCCTCTATAATTTCCGTTACTTTTACCAGCGCAAATACCTTTTGCTATTATTGTGCTTTTTGTGTTTTTGCCAATATGAATCATTTTAGTTCCCGTGTCTGCTTGTTGATAATTATTTGTCAGAGATACAGAGTAAAATTCTCCTACAGAGTTATCTCCTTTTAATATACATGATGGATATTTCCAAGTAATTGCAGAACCTGTTTCAACTTGCGTCCATGATATTTTAGCATTTTTTTCACATATACCTCTTTTAGTTACAAGATTATATACTCCTCCTTTTCCTTGTTTGTCGCCAGGATACCAATTTTGTACTGTAGAATATTTTATTTCTGCGCCTTCTAGAGCCACTAATTCAACAACAGCTGCATGTAATTGATTTTCATCTCTTTGCGGGGCTGTACATCCTTCAAGATAACTAACATAACTATTTTCATCAGCTACAACTAAAGTTCTTTCAAATTGACCTGTATTAGCAGCATTTATTCTAAAATAAGTTGAAAGCTCCATAGGGCATTTTACTCCTTCTGGAATATAACAGAAAGATCCATCAGAAAAAACCGCTCCATTTAAAGCTGCAAAGAAATTGTCAGATTGAGGGACAACAGAGTTTATATATTTTTTCACAATTTCAGGATATTTAGTTACAGCTTCACTAAAAGAACAAAATATGATGCCTAATTTAGATAATTGTTTTTTAAAAGTTGTTGCAACAGACACGCTGTCCATAACAAAGTCAACAGCTACCCCAGAAAGTCTTTTTTGTTCTTCTACTGAAATACCTAATTTGTTAAAAGTTTTTAATATTTCAGGATCTACATCTTTTAAACTTTTAGGTTTTTTCTTTTGAACAGGAGCAGAATAATATATTATATCTTGATATTTTATAGGATTTAATTTAAGGTTTGCCCAATTGGGTTCTTTTAATTTTTTCCAGATTTCAAAGGACTTCAATCTTGATTCTAATAGCCAAGCAGGTTCTTTTTTCTTTTTAGAAATTAATTTTACAACATCTTCATCAAGGCCCTTTCTTATGTTTTCAGATTTTATTTTGGTAGTAAATCCGTATTTGTATTTTCTACTAGCTACCTCTTTTAATATTTTTTTTTCTTCGCTCATGTTATAATGAAAAACTTTCTCCGCATCCACATGTTCTGTTTGCGTTTGGGTTTTCAAAAACAAAACCCTTCCCGTTTAATCCTCCAGAAAATTCTAAAGTAGTCCCTATTAAATACAGGTAGCTTTTTTTTTCTATAATTAATTTTACTCCATTTGATTCTATTATTTTATCATTATCGTTAACTTTTGAATCAAAGTCTAAAATATATGATAATCCACTACATCCTCCAGATTTCACTCCCACTCTAACATATTTTTTATTTTTATTATCAGGAGAAGACATAAATTCAATTAATTTTTCTTTAGCATTTTTTGAAACAGTAATCATTTTTATAAATTTAACGTGACAAAATTACAATCTTTATGAATCAAAAAGAAAAAACATCATATAAAAATTCACATATAGATGAATTTGAATTAATCAATGAAATTAAAAGTTTAACAAAAACAAAGCACAAAGAGAATATTAAGGGGATTGATGATGACGCAGCTATTTCTAAATATGGAGATAAATATTTAGCAATTTCGACAGATATTTTCACAGAGGGGATACACTTTGATTTAACATATACTCCATTAAAACACTTAGGTTATAAATGCGTAGTTGCAAATATTTCTGATATAACAGCAATGAATGTGCTTCCAAAAAATATATTAATTTCTTTGGCGGTTTCTTCAAAGATGAATAAAGAACATGTGATGGATTTTTATAAGGGTGTTTTTTTAGCTTGTGAAAATTATAATTTAGATTTAATAGGCGGAGACACCTCTTCTTCTTTGACAGGGTTTACGGTTTCCGTCACTATTTTTGGAGACAAAAAAAATAAAAATCAACTTGTTTATAGAAACACAGCAAAGGAAGGAGATATAATATTTGTAACTGGAGATTTTGGAGCTGCTTATCTTGGTTTACAGATATTAGAAAGAGAGAAAAAAATTTTTTTAGAACATCCCGAAAGCCAACCCAATTTGAACAATTACGATTATGTTGTAGGAAGACAATTAAAACCTGAAGCTAGAACAGATATAGTTGATTTTTTTAAAAAAAACAAAATAACACCAACTTCAATGATAGACGTTTCGGATGGTCTGTCATCAGAAATTTTACATATTTGTAAGTCTTCAAATGTTGGGTGTGATATTCATTTAAAAAAAATACCTATTCACGAAGAATCTATTAAAGTTTCTCAAGAATTAGGAATAGACGAAATAACTTGCGCTTTAAATGGAGGAGAAGATTATGAGCTTGTCTTTACCGCAAACCCAAAACACTTAAACATTTTGTTAAATCAAGGATTTTCTTCTATTGGTGTTATAAAAAACAAGAAAGATGGTTGTAATATGATACTAGAAAATAATGATAAAACAGAATTAAAATCTATGGGGTGGTCTAATAAATTATAAATATCTGCTTAGTTTCTTTTTACAATACAATGTCTTCTTTTTGCGATAAAATCATATAAACTATTTATAATATAATCAGGGAAAAAGTTAAAAACATATAATAGATTGTATGGTTTTTTCATATGCTTACATATATGTAAAACGGCAGATCCCTTGTATAATATTTGATTTTTTTTATTTATAAAAATAACAGAATCAAATTTTTTCAGTTTATAATTTATAATTATTTCTTCTCCATTTTTAGATTTAAAAGCATAACAGTAAAATTCTTTTTTATTAATTAGTTTAGATATTTTTTCAATTATTTTAATACAAAAAGAACAATCCCCGTCGTATAGTATGTGCATAATTTCAAATTATAATCGCAAAGTATATAATTATTACAAGGAACAAAAATAAGCATATATATGAAAAATTTTTAGATGAATTTTTAAGACTATGCCAATAAGCGATAATAATTAACAAAACCTGAAAAGGCATTCTAATTAAAGCATCTTGTTTTGATATTTCCAAAATTTCTTGAGCTTCTTTAGAGGTGTATAAATAAATGTTTGCAGGAAAAACAGCTAATAATAATAAAATTAACCCATAAGAGGCTAAAGATCTCCATTTAGGGATAATTATTATAGTCCCTAATAAAATTTCTAAAATTCCACTTATGTAAATCATAGTTTTATGATATGGAATATATTTTGGCATTATATTCATAAAATATTCTAAATCTAAAAAGTGTTTTACACCTATATAGATATAAAAAAAAGACATTATATATATAGATAAAAGTTTTATTATTTTCATTATTCTTAAATTTATTATAAAAAAAATCATAATTATTTTTTTTTAAAAAAAGTTATTATATCTTCGCTGTCTATTTAGACTAATTCTAAATAATAATTAGAATGAATCTAATTAATTTTAAAATTAAATCATTATGAAAAAAGTATTTTTATTATTATTCACAATCTTTTCTTTTCTGTTTTCATCTGCTCAAACTACAGATAATAGCGCATCTACTATTATAAATGCTGGTAACGGATTTCATTTAGGCGGCTATGGACAAATAGACATGAATAGAGTAAGGAGTGATGACAATATAAATCATAACGCAAAGCTAGATGTTCATCGTTTTGTGACTTTTTTGGGTTATAATTTTAATGACAGAGTTTCTTTTGTTTCAGAAATCGAAATGGAACATGTTGTAGAGCTTTATGTTGAACAGGCTTTTTTAAATTATAGGTTGAAAGATAATATGAATTTTCAAGCGGGTTTAATGCTTGTCCCAATGGGAATACAAAACTTATATCACGAACCTCCAACTTTTAATGGAGTAGAAAGAACAAATGTAGATAAATATATAGTTCCGACTACTTGGAGAGAAATAGGGATAGGTGTTGCAGGGTCAATGGAGGACATGGACATAAATTATCAACTTATGGCTATTAATGGATTTAATGGCTATGATGAAGAAGGCGGCGTTTTTAGCGGCAAAAGTGGACTGAGAAGCGGGCGTCAAAAAGGAGCAGAATCTTA
>CAXEHY010000076.1:0-7156 GCA_963996865.1 uncultured Flavobacteriales bacterium
GCAGATTCAACCTGGCTTGCTACTAAGTTTAGAGCTATGCCGGTAATTGCTGCTTTTACTATGTTGACACAATTAGAATCAGATTTACTTAAAATAGAATCAGATATAATTAAGCATTTGTTAAAAACTATAAATGTTGGTGCAATTGTAACTTCTGGTGGTCAGGCTATGGTAATGCCTAAGTCAGATTATGTTTTCAAAGGAGATAATTATTCTGCGGATATTTTTTTCGGCATAAAAGATAAATATAAAAATCCTACTGTTTTTATTACTGACGATAAGAGTAATGTAAAAGATAATGGTGATAATACTTATACTTGTGTAGGATGTGATAGTGTTCCTATTGTAGGAGGTGTGGCGAGATATAATGTAGAGACAAAAAGAATAGGGACTTATGAATATAGTGGTTTATTGAAAATATCTGGAGACGATAATGATAGATATTTCCCTTTTGGACCTAAGGAATATAGAGTTGCTAAAAAATCTGTGGTTGTTTCTCCTACTAGGATGAACACTATGTATGTTTTAACGACGAAGTCTAAAATTAAATCTGGCAAAATAGATGATAAAGATGGAAATCCAATAGAGGTTTCTGCCGCTGGCTTTGCACCTGAAGATTTATCTATTCAATGTTATAGAATGAAAAAAGTTGATGGTAAATATAAAATCAACACATCTGAAAAAATAACATACAAAAAGAAAGGTAAAGGTAAATTTATTGTGTACCCAACAAGAACAGGTAGAGCAGTAATAATTGTAAGAGGTAAAGATGAAAATGGTAAAAGCGTAAAACAAGATCAAAAGGAGTTTATTGTAAGACCTGCACCGCCATCTTCGGTTGTGCTTGGAGGCACTACTGCTAAAGATCCTAAAAAAATTCAGAAAAAGAATGCCTTGTCAAGTGTTGCTGTATTAAAATCATCATTACCAGCATCATTTCCTTTTAAAGGATTAAAATCTAGAGTTGTGGGATTCACCTTTGAAACTACAGGCGGACAATTAAAAGAAAAGGTAGATGTTAGAGGAGCTAATTTATCTAGAGGTAAAAACGGACAAGATCAAGTTGCTAAATATATAGATGCTATGTCTTCTGGAGATGAATTTATATTAACAAATATTAAGGTTAAGGGTCCAGATGGTAAAGAAGTACGATGGGCTGGAGATTTAAAATATACAATAGCCAGATAGTAATAACAAAATAATAATATATTATGAGAACAATTTTATTTTTTACAATTTCCATATTAATTTCAGTTACTTCTTTTTCTCAGAATAAAAATAATCAACAACAACCTGATGTTTTAAATGAAGGAGGGGCTAATTTAAGTCCTTTAGAGCAAGCAATAAAAGAACAAGGTGGTGGCGTTTTTCGTAAGGATAATGATAAAAATAGAGTTATGAGAGGAATAAACGAAAATGATGTTTATGAAACAACATATCCACATGTAAGAGAAGCTGATGTTATGTGGTCTACTACAATTTGGAGAGAGATAGATTTAAGACATAAAATGAATCAACCTTTATATTTTCCAGCAAAAATTACTCCTAGTCCATCAAGAGAAGGATATAAGGGATATGCGGATGAAACATTTTTATTAGCAGACAGAAGAAGTCTAATAGACGTTCTATTTAGTGCTATTATAAATGGGGATAAAAGAAGAGTACCCCCGTTACCCCCGTTACCTTGCTATGACCCTTCACCTGAAAAATTAGCGGCTAAATATGATGATGAGTTTAAAGAAAGGTTGACAGTAGGAGAAATTAAAAAAATAGCAATGGGAAGGATGGATAGTGTTCTGGTTGAAGACACAATTACAGATACTCAAGAATGGGAATTACAATATGAAGGATTTGACCGAACATTAGTTACAAAATATTGGGTTAAAGAAGAATGGTTTTTTGATAAACAAAGATCTGTGATGGATGTTAGAATAATAGGCGTATGTCCAGTTGTAGAATCATTTGATGATAATGAGAGATTTGACGGTTATGAACCTTTGTTTTGGTTATATTTTCCAGAAGCAAGACCTTATTTAGCGGGATGGGAAGTTTTTAATCATCAAAATAATAATTCAGGTAGAATGACCTATGATGATTTGTTTATGATGAGATATTTTAATAGCACTATATTTAAAGAATCTAATCCTTATGATAGACAGATTGCTGATTATAAAACAGGTTTAGATGCTTTATTGGAATCTGAAACAATTAAAAACAAAATTTTTAATTTAGAATTAGATCTTTGGGAATATTAATTAATGTTTTATTATTAATTTATAATAAAAGCTCCTCTTTTGGGGCTTTTTTATTTTAGTATGAAAAATATAAAAATAGGTATTATAGGTTTAGGGTATGTCGGGATACCTCTAGCAATAGAGTTTGGTAAAAAATTTACAACTATAGGTTTTGATATTAACCCAGATAGAGTTAATGAATTAAATAATGGTGTTGACAGGACAAAAGAAGTGTCAAAAAAAAATATTTTAAGCGCTACAAAATTAATATTCACTTGTGATAATAGTTTTTTGAAACATTGTAATTATTATGTAATAGCTGTTCCTACTCCTGTAGATAATAAAAATATTCCTAATTTAAAACCTTTAAAAAATTCTACTAAATTAGTTGGAAAATTAATATCTAAAGGAGATATTGTTATATATGAGTCTACCGTTTATCCTGGAGTAACTGAAGATATTTGTGCGAAAATTTTAGAGAAAGAATCTGGCTTGATATTTAATAAAGATTTTTTTTGTGGATATAGTCCAGAAAGAATTAATCCTGGAGATAAGAAGCATAATCTTAAAAAAGTTATAAAGATCACAAGTGGATCTAATCATTATTCTGCAAATAAAATAGATAAATTATATAATTCAATAATAGACGCGGGCACATATCAAGCTCCATCAATTAAGGTTGCAGAAGCGGCTAAAATTATTGAAAATGCACAAAGAGATGTTAATATAGCCTTAATCAATGAGTTAGCTTTAATATTTGATCGAATGAATATTAACACACATGAAGTTATTAATGCAGCTAAAACAAAATGGAATTTTATTGATTTTAGGCCTGGATTAGTTGGAGGACATTGTATAGGAGTTGATCCTTATTATTTGATTTATAAATCAAAAAAATTAGGTTATAAGCCTAATTTGCTATTAGATGCTAGAAATATAAATAATAAGATGTCAAAGTTTGTAATTCAAAAGTTTATTTATTTTGCAGGTCAAAGAAATATTAGTATTAAAAAATTAAAAGTTTTGGTTTTGGGAATTACTTTTAAGGAAAATTGCCCTGATATAAGAAATTCTAAAATTATAAATATTGTAAATGATCTGATAGAATTAGGTTGTGATGTTAATGTCTATGATCCTTGGGTAAATAAAGATGAAAAAAAGAAAAATTTTAATCATAGATTAATTAATAATCCTTTTTCGCAAAAAAACAAATATGATGCTTTTATTGTTTCAGTTGCTCATAATGAATTTAAAAAATTAAAAAGAAAAGATTATATTAAGATATCAAAACATAAGGATTTATTCTTAATGGATATAAAAGGAATATACAAACAATCAATTTGGTCATTATGACAAAATTTTCAATTATAGGTGTTGGAGGATATATAGGTTATAGGCATTTACAAGCGTTAAAGGATAATAGTGTTGATTTATTATGCGCTTATGATATCTCTGATAGTGTTGGCATTTTAGATGCTTTTTATCCTAATACTGATTTTTTTATAAAAGAGATTGATTATAAAAATTTTATTTTAAAAAACAATATAGATTACACTTCAATATGTTCACCAAATTTTTTACATAAACGTCATATTTTAATGAGTCTAAAGATGGGAGCAAATGTAATATGCGAAAAACCAATGGTTATTAAACCTAAGGATTTGCAATTAATAGAGATAAGTGAAAAAAAATATAATTTATCAGCATTTTGTATTTTACAATTAAGGCTTCATGAAAAAATTATTTCTTTAAAAAAGATGATAAACAACAAACAAGATGTTTTTGATGTTGATTTGACATATATTACAACAAGAGGTAAATGGTATTATTCTTCATGGAAGGGAAATGTTAATAAATCTGGAGGTATATTATTTAATATAGGTATTCATTTTTTTGATATGCTTATATGGGTTTTTGGTAAGGTGAAAAAAATAGAAGTGCATATGATGAATAGTGATACTTGTGCGGGATATATAGAATTAGATAAAGCAAGAGTAAAATGGTTTTTAAGTTTAGATGAAGAATATCTGCCTGATACAAGTAATAATACTAGAACCTATAGATCCATTGTAATTAATAATAAAGTATTAGAATTTAGTAAAGGTTTTGAGAATTTACATTCAAAAAGTTATAGTAAAATTTTATCAGGGGAAGGTTTTAGAATTCAGGATGTAGCTCCTGCAGTTATGTTAGTAGATAAAATAAAAAAGACAAAAGTAGTTAGTGGAAGTAAAAATTCACATTCATTTATAAATAAATCAAATGGCAAGTAATTATTTTATTCATAAGTCTTCAGTAGTTGATAAAAATGTAAATATTGGTGATAATACAAAAATATGGCATTTTTCTCATATATTAAAAAACACAATTATAGGAGAAGATTGCGTTATTGGACAAAATTGCATGATTGGCCCAAATGTTAATATTGGATCAAATGTAAAAATTCAAAACAATGTTTCCATTTATGATGGACTTAATATAAAGGATGATGTTTTTATAGGCCCTTCTGTAGTATTTACAAATGTCATGAATCCCAGAAGTTTTATTAATAGAAAGCAAGAGTTTAAAGAGACATTACTGAATAAAGGATGCACTATAGGCGCTAATGCTACAATCATATGTGGTGTAAATATCGGAGAATATTCTTTTGTTGGAGCAGGAGCTGTTATTAACAAGAATATTTTACCATTTGAAATTATTGTTGGAAATCCTGGAAAAAGAATAGGATGGATGTCTAAAATAGGGAATAGATTAGATTTTAAAGATTCAAATTATTTTGTTGATTCTGACGGTCTTAAGTATGAATTATTACAAGATAAAAAAGTAAAAATATTATTATGAGAATTAATTTTATAGACATAAAAAAACAATATCAAAACATGAAATCAGAAATTGATAAATCAATTTTAGATGTTGTTAATAGTGGTAATTTTATAATGGGTCAAAGTGTTCTAGATTTAGAGAAAACTTTAAATAAATATACAGGATCTAAACATGCTATTTCTTGTAGTAGTGGTACAGATGCTTTATTATTATCTCTTATGGCGTTAGATATAGCGCCAGGAGATGAAGTTATTACAACGCCATTTACATTTATATCAACAGTTGAAGTAATTACGTTATTAAAAGCAAAACCTGTATTTGTTGATATAGATCCTGAAACATTTAATATTGATTATAAATTAATTGAAGCAGCTATAACTGCAAAAACTAGAGCAATAATACCAGTTTCTTTATTTGGACAAACACCTGATATAGATGAAATAAACAATATTGCAAAGAAAAATAATTTAATAGTTATAGAAGACGCTGCTCAAAGTTTTGGCGCCTTATATAAACAAAATAAAAGTTGTAATATTACTGACATTGCATGTACTAGTTTTTTCCCTTCAAAACCATTGGGTTGCTATGGAGACGGAGGAGCGATATTTACTAATAATTCTATTTTATCTGAAAAAATAATAAGCTTAAGAAATCATGGTCAAAAATCTAAATATAATTATGTGTATACAGGTATTAATGGAAGATTAGACACAATACAAGCCGCAATTTTAAATATAAAATTAAAATACTTAGATCAAGAAATTAATTTAAGAAATAGTGTTGCTGACAGATATAATAGTATTTTATCTCAAGTAGATGTTAAATCACCTTTTATTTCAAATAAATGTAATAGTGTCTATGCTCAATATTCAATTTTAAGTAATAAAAGAGATATAATAATTGAAGCTTTTAAAGAAAAAAATATTCCTTACGCTATTTATTATCCTATTCCATTACATTTAAGTGAATGTTTTAAATATTTAAAATATAAAGTAGGAGATTTTCTAATCGCAGAGGATGTCTCTAAAAATATTTTAAGTTTACCTATGCATCCTTATTTAACTAATGATGAACAGGATTATATTTGTAATGTATTAAAAAATGCAATTAGTTAATAAAATTTTTAAACACGAATTTGTAAAAAATGTTTTTACTTTAGTTACAGGCACTTCAATATCTCAATTAATTCCCTTTTTAGTTACGCCTTTATTAACAAGAATTTTTTATCCTGAAGATTTTGGGGTATTAGCTTTATATATGAGTTTACTGATGTTATTTTCAGTGATATCTACAGGAAGATATGAAATGGCAATTATATTACCTGAATCAGATAAAGAGGCTTGTAACTTGTCAGTTCTTTCTATCATTGTTTCTTTTTTGTTTTCTTTATTTCTTTTGTTTTTGATATTATGTTTTTATAATAAAATTATTTTTTTATTACCTAATTATAAATTTGGAATTTGGCTTTATTTTCTTCCTTTATCAGTTTTTTTAATTTCTATTCACAGGGTGTTTATTTTTTGTTTAAATAGAGATAAAAATTATAAAACAATAACATTGAATAGAGTTATAAAAACATTTTCATCTTCATCTTTTCAAGTGTTTTTTGGATTATTAAGTATTAATAAAATAGGTTTAGTGTTAGGAGAAATAATAGGACAGTTTTTTTCTGTTATAATACTTGTAAAATTTTATTTTGTAAGATTTAAAGATAGCTTTTTAGATGTTTCGAAAAAAAATATTATATCAGTTGCTAAAAAATATAATCATTTTCCATTTTACAATGGAACTCACGCAATGTTAGATATGATTCAGATAAATTTTATTATTTTTCTTATTACTATATTTTATAATTCAACTACATTAGGTTTTTACGCATTGGCAGTTAAAGTTATTAGGGCGCCTATAACTTTAATAGGTTCTTCAATTTCCAATGTTCTTTATCAAAAACTTAATAAAGATTATTTAGAGAGTAAAGATATTTCAAGTTTTGTGACAAAATTGACAATTATTTTATTTTTTATTTCAATTCCATTTTTTACTTTGATATATATATATTCTGTTCCAGTATTTTCTTTTTTATTTGGATCTGAATGGGC
>CAXEHY010000077.1:0-8838 GCA_963996865.1 uncultured Flavobacteriales bacterium
AACCCTAATATTTTAATTTTAGATGAAGCTACCAGCTCTCTAGATTCAGAATCAGAAAGAGAAGTCCAACAAGGATTAAATGAATTAATTAAAAATAAAACTGCAATTATTATAGCCCATAGAATGTCAACTATACAAAATGTAGATAAGATTATTGTGTTAGATAAAGGAAGTATAGTGGAAATTGGAAATCATCAAGAATTAATTGCAAATAAAGGATTATATAGTCATCTTTATAAGATGCAATTTGAAATATGAAATACATTATAAGTTTTTTAACTCGCTTTGTACCTAGACACTATTTACAGAAAATATCTCACATTATTCTACAAATAGTTTCATTGTTTTTAAGAGGTGATAAATTTGAAGATCCTATAAATAATATTAAATATTCTAAACTATTACCATACGGTAGAATAAACTCTAGAAAAAACGCCTTAGCTCCTGACTCTTTATCTTTAGAAAGACACAGATTAATCTGGCTATATCTAAAAGAAAAAACCGATTTTTTTACAGCCAAAATAAACTTTCTACACATAGCTCCAGAATATTGTTTCTTAAAAAGATTTAAAAAATTACCAAACTTGAAATATACTACTGCTGATCTTATTTCACCATGGGCGGATATAAAAATGGATGTTCATGATATCCCATTTACCGAAAATGTATTTGATGTTATTATGTGTAATCATGTCTTAGAACATGTTGAAGATGACAAAAAAGTAATGACAGAATTCTATAGAGTAATGAAAAAAGGAGGATGGGGCATTTTCCAAGTACCCATAGATTATAACAGAGAAGAGACCCTAGAAGATGAAAAAATAAATACTCCCCAGCTTAGGGAAAAACATTATTGGCAAAGTGACCATATGAGATTATACGGCAAAGATTTCCCTCAAAAATTAAGACAAGCGGGATTTACTGTGATAGAAGATGAATTTATAAATGAAATTGATAAAAAGCTAAAGACTAGATATTGTCTGCCAAAAGAAGAAATTATTTATCTATGTAAAAAGTAAACCTATTGCTTTGGTATAAAAACTATTTTTTTATCTTCAAAATACTCTTCCGAAAAAACTGATTTAATATTATTTACAACAACTCCGTGATAATCTTGAAGACTATCAGCCACTTGACCGCCAGTTAAATAAATAATGCCATTTTTAATAATATTATTATTTTTATTAGAAAGATTCCTAGAGGTCAAGTTATAGAAATCATTAATGTTAGTGACAGCCCTGCCAATCACAAAATCACATTTTTCCTCAAAATCTTCTATTCTAAATCTTTCAACTTTAACATTATCTAATTGCAATTCTGTGACAACTATATTCAAAAAAGAGGTTTTTTTATTTATCGAATCCACCAAAGTGAAATTCAATTTTGAATTTAAAATAGCCAATGGAAGACCTGGTAGTCCGCCTCCAGAACCTACGTCTATAAATTTCGTGCCATCTTTAAATTGAAAAAATTTATATATAGATATTGAATGTAAAAAATGATGTAAATAAAAATTCTCTATATCTTTCCTGGAAATAAGATTTACTTTTTTGTTCCAAAATTTTAAAAGATCATAATAAGAATAAACTTTATCTAAAATATTGTGATCAATATTTTTTAAATATTTATCATTGAAATTCATGTTATAAAGCTAAAAATTTGTATTTCCAGAAATAAGACCAAAAAGCTGATTACGGGCCCTATATAATTGAGCTTTAACAGTGCCTTTAGGAATATTTAATTTTTTAGAAATTTCATCATAAGTTAATTCATCGAAATATCTAAGCTTAACTATAATTCTATATTTCTTATCCAAGCTATTTATAATTGCTTTCAGCATACTATATCTTTGTTTACTATGTAAAATAGCTTCAGGATCTAAAGAATGATCTTTTATCTGAACTTGCTGGCCAGAATCATTTTTCATATCCTCAAAAAAAATTGTTTTATTTTTTTTAGACTTTCTGAAATAATCAATAAAATTATTTCTGGCTATAGCTCCTAACCAAGTGCTGAAGGAATATTTAGGAGTATACTGATGTAACTTTTTAAAAGCCTTGCCAAATGTTTTAATTGTTAAATCTTTTGATAAATCTTCATTGCCAGTTTTTTTAAGCAAAGTATAATAAATCAAATCACGATATTTTTGCATCAATTGAGAGTAAGCTCGTTTGTTGCCTTGCTTAATCGCAGACTCAATTAAATCCAAATCTTCCTTGTCTGACATAATTTAATAAATATTTATTATCTTAATTTTCAATTCAAGTTATGAAATTCAAATTAAATAAAAAAGACAAGACCTCAAATGCCAGAACTGGCACCTTGTATTGTGATCACGGAAAAATAGAAACCCCTATATTTATACCTGTAGGCACGCAAGGATCAGTTAAGACATTGCATCAACAAGAATTAGTGAAAAATGTTCAAGCTGAAATAATTTTATCAAACACTTATCATCTCTTTTTAAGACCTGGAATAGAAATATTCAAAAAAACAGGAGGAATACATAAATTCATAAACTGGGATCTGCCTATATTAACTGACAGTGGCGGATATCAGGTATATTCAATTGCTGAAAAACGTAAAATAACAGATGAAGGTGTGGAATTTCAATCACATATAGACGGCAGTAAACATTTTTTTACTCCAGAAAAAATAATTGATATCCAGTTAAATATAGGAGCAGATTTTATTATGGCTTTTGATGAATGCACGCCTTATCCATGTGAAAAATCATATGCTAAGAAATCTATGGAACTAACTCATGACTGGCTACAAAGATGTCAAACTCAATATTCAAAAAAAAACAACATATACGGCTACCAATCAAATTTAATACCTATCATACAAGGCAGTGTTTATAAAGACTTAAGAAAAATATCTACAAAAAAAATATGTTCTTATGATTTCAAAGCTGTCGCCATCGGCGGTTTATCAGTAGGAGAACCTGCTGATATTTTATATGACATGACTAATACATGTTGTGAAATAATACCAGAAGAAAAAATGAGATATCTGATGGGAGTTGGTAATCCTGTAAATATTTTAGAATGTATATCTTTAGGAATAGACATGTTTGATTGTGTCATTCCTACAAGAAACGGCAGAAATGGTTTACTATATACTCCTAAAGGAAAAATAAATATTAAAAATAAAAAATGGGAATATGATTTTAATCCTATTGATACTCTAAATTATTGCAGTATTGACAAAAATTATTCCAAAGCTTATTTACGTCATTTATTTATGTCTAAAGAAATATTAGGCATGCAGATAGCATCTTTTCATAATCTGTCTTTCTATACATGGCTAATTAGAGAAGCGAGAAAAAAAATTAATGCAGGATGTTTCGGAGAATGGAAAAATAAAATGAGCAAAATTTTAAATGAAACCATATAATGAAAATCATCAATACATATATATTTAGAAAATACTTCAGCTCATTTTTCTTGACTTTATTTCTGATGATTTTTATATGTGTGATATTTGATTTTTCTGAAAAAATAGATGATTTCGTTGACAGTGAGGCTTCAACAAAAGATATTTTATTTAAATACTATTTAAATTTTATACCATATCTAGCTAATCTTTTTAGTCCTCTTTTTGCTTTTATTGCCACAATATACTTTACTTCTAAAATGACTTATAATAATGAATTTATGGGAATATTAAATTCAGGATATAGTTACAGAAAAATATTACTCAATTATTTCGCTTGTAGTCTCATAGTTTTCGGCTGCAACTGTTACTTAAGTAATTTTGTGATACCTCATGCTAACAAAGAAAGAATAAGTTTTGAAAAAGAAAATTTCAAAAAAAAGAAAACAAAATTCGCGAAACATAAACATATCAAAATAAGCGACAAAAACTATGTTTATGTAAGTATGTTTGATGATAAAAAGAAAAGAGGATATAATTTTACTTTGGAACAAATTGAACAAAAAATAATGAATTATAAAATAGAATGTTCACAAATACAATGGATAGAAGAAAAAAATAAATGGGAATTACTTGATTGTAGAGAAAGATTTTTTTATAAAGAACATGAAAGAATAACAAAAATCAATAAAAAAGATACTACGATAAATTTACATCCTGATGATTTAAAAATAAAGACCAATGACTTTGAAATCATGAACTATTATCAATTAAATGAATTTATATTAAAAGAAATAGAAAAAGGATCTGACAAATTAGATTATTTTTATTTAGAGAAATATAAAAGAATTTCATTTCCATTTTCAATTATAATACTAACAATGCTGGCAAGTATAATTGGCACAAAAAAAATAAAAGGAGGCACCGGCCTACACTTAGGCTTAGGGATAATATCATGTTTTGCATATATATTATTCATGCAATTTTCTACTTCTTTTGTGATTAACAGTAACTTATCACCTATGTTAGGTGTTTGGATCCCAAATATAATTTTCGCATTATTTGTATTATACTTAACTAGATTTGCCACAAAATAAACTACAGCTGCTCTGACCAAGAAAAATATTTTTTAAAATGATTAAAATCTATTTTTTGATCATCTTTAAAAATACCATAAACTGTTGATCCTGATCCAGTTAAAGAAGCATATAAAGCACCATTATCATATAACTGTGATTTAATGTTTTTTAATACGGGGTGCTTGTCAAATAATAAAAATTCAAAATCATTATAAATATCTTCTTTATAACTTTCTACTTGCAAAGAATTTATTTTATTAAAATCATATGATTTTCGCATATTATTAACTTTTGAATTTTCAAACAAAGAATAAGCTTCTTGAGTGTTAATTAAAATATTTGGATAGATACAGAATATCCTGAAACCCTGTAGAGAAAAATTAATTTTAGAAAAAACATCTCCTTTGCCTTCTGCTATAACTGGAGAATTATAATAGAAAAAACTGCAATCAGCACCCAATTTGTTAGCTTTTTCTAATAATAAAACATCATTTTCTATATCTAAAATTTGAAACAAATACTTTAAAAAAAAGAACCCATTAGATGAGCCTCCTCCTAAGCCTGCTCCAATTGGAATCCTTTTGAAAAGATAAACGCTAAGAGATGGCAATTGATAATCTTCTAACATTAAATTATAAGCATCAATAATTGTATTTTTATTTAATAAAGATTTAGTATTAGAATCAAATGTGATTTTATTTTTACCCGTTAAAATTTTAACTTCTATAAAATCACAAATTTTAATTGGATAAAATAAAGTTTTAATATTATGATAATTATCTTTTCTTTTATTTAAAATATTTAAACCTATATTAATTTTAGCAGATGAATATATTATCATATTTAATAATGTATTCAAAATTATTAAAATAAATAAAAAACAAGAAATAATTGATTTGAAATCAAATTTAAATTTGGTAATTTAAATCACTTATTATGGAATACTTAGATTTTGAAAAACCTTTAGAAGATTTAAACCAACAATTAGAAAAAATTAAAACACTTGGTGCAAATAACTCTATAGATATAAATAAAAATATTAAAGAATTACAAGCTACTATTAAAAAAACAAAAACAAGCATTTACTCAAATCTTAGTCCTTGGCAACGAGTACAATTATCAAGACATCCATCTAGACCCTATACATTAGATTATATAAAAAATCTCACAAATGATAATTTTTTAGAAATGCATGGCGACCGTAATTATAAAGATGATAAAGCTATGGTAGGCGGATTTGGCATGATAGAAGGACAAACTGTAATGTTTATAGGACAACAAAAAGGCAGAAATACCAAAACAAGACAATATAGGAATTTTGGTATGCCAAACCCAGAAGGTTATAGGAAAGCATTAAGATTAATGAAATTAGCTGAAAAATTTAATAAACCTATAATTACTCTTATAGATACTCCTGGAGCATATCCAGGTATGGAGGCAGAAGAAAGAGGTCAAGGTCAAGCTATAGCAAATAATATTTACCAAATGTCTACTCTAAAAACTCCCATAATATCTATAATAATAGGAGAAGGAGCCTCAGGTGGAGCTTTAGGTATAGGTGTTGGAGATTTGGTATTAATGCTACAAAACACTTGGTATTCTGTAATATCTCCAGAATCTTGTTCTTCTATTTTATGGAGAAGTTGGGACTTTAAAAAAGAAGCTGCAGAAGCCTTAAAACTTACACCAAAAGACATGTTAAAAGCCAAACTTATAGATGAAATAATAAAAGAACCATTAGGAGGAGCTCATACTTGTCCGGAAGTAGTATATAATAATGTAAAAAGTGTTATATTAGATAAACTCAAAGTACTAAAAAAACTTAAAAAAGATGTTCTAGTAAAAAAAAGAATTGACAAATTCTGTAAAATGGGTGTTGTAAGATGAAAAACCAAAATGTAACAAATAGTAAAATTACTCCTCAAGCGATCGAAGCTGAAAAAGCTGTGCTTAGTGCAATGATGATCGATGAAGGCTCAGCTGCTGAAGTAATGGATATATTAAGAGCTGAATGTTTTTATGACAACGCTAATAGAGAAATATTTTCAGCTATAAGAAAACTATTTATAAACAATACTAAAATAGACTTACTAACTATATCTGACTCCATCAAAAAAGATGTTCTCACTAAAATTGGAGGAAAAAAATATTTAGCAGAAATAAGTAATAAAGTGTCATCTTCAGGTAACATAGAAACTCATGCTAGAATTATTTTACAAGAATACATCAAAAGAAAATTAATTGAAATATCTAAAAAAACAATGAATAACGCATTTGATTCAGAAAAAGATGTGTTTGATATTCTAGATAGAGCAGAAGGAGATATCACTGAAATAAGTGAAGGCATGATTAAAAATCCTTATAGGAAAATAGATCTTGTTTTAGAAGATTCACTTCAACATCTTAAATACTTAAGAGACAAAGATGAAACTCCTGGAGTAGCAACAGGATTTCAAAAATTAGATGAAATTACATCTGGATGGCAGGAAACTGATATGATAGTTATGGCTGGTAGACCAGGAATGGGGAAAACAGCATTTTCTTTAAGTATAGCTATTAATGCAGCAATTAAAAATAATACGCCAACAGCATTTTTCTCTTTAGAAATGGGAGCAAAACAGCTAGCTAATAGAATTATAAGTAGTGAAACAGGAATTGATTCAAAAAACTTAAGAAGGGCAAACCTTAAAGAACATGAATGGATACAACTAGAAACTAAAATACAAGAAGTAAAAGATGCTCCTTTTTTTATAGATGACACTCCAGCTTTGTCAATATTTGAACTTAGATCAAAATGCAGAAAATTAGTTAGAAGTCAAAAAGTTAAATTAGTAATAGTAGATTATCTACAATTAATGACTATAGGACTGGACAATAAAAAAGGTAACAGAGAACAAGAAATAAGCCTGATATCAAGAAGCATCAAACAAATCGCAAAAGAATTAGATATATCTATAATAGCAATATCACAACTAAGTAGAGCTGTTGAAACAAGATCAGGTGGCAATAGACCTATGTTATCAGATTTAAGAGAATCTGGAGCTATAGAACAGGATGCTGATCTAGTACTATTTGTCTATCGTCCAGAATATTACGGTTTTGACGAATGGCCTGAAAGTTCTCCTAGAGAAAAAGCAGGAACAAATTGTGAAGGTCAAGCGGAAATTATTGTAGCGAAACATAGAAATGGTGATACTGGAAGTGTCATCTTAGATTTCCATAGAAAATATGCTAAATTTATAGATCATAATGAATTATCAGCATACGACAAAAAAACTATACAACAAACTTCTAGATTAAATAATGAAGAAGAAGATATTTGGGAATAAAATAATAATTTTTTTATTTCTAATCACAAATACTTTTTGTTATTCTCAAAAAATTTTAATACCAATGGATGAAACTCAAAACAATCATCTTAAAGCTTATGGTATAGCATATTATTGTTTAGAATTAAACACAAATGTAAACTGGTTACTTAATTATCGTGGAGGAAGTTTTTGTTTTAATTATGACATAAACATAGAAAATGAGTGTAACATAAGAAATGTAAGTTATCAAATAATTACAAATCAAAAATTTAATAGCATTTTGAATGAAATATCTCAAGAAAATATTAATATGGAATTAATAATACTTGAAAAAAAACCCAAAATAGCTGTATATAGTCCAAAAACAAAACAACCTTGGGATGATGCTGTTACTCTAGCTTTAACATATAGTGAAATTGATTATGATGTTGTATATGATGAAGAAGTGGTATCAGGATTATTAGCTTCTTATGATTGGCTACATTTACATCACGAGGATTTTACTGGACAATATGGCAAGTTTTATTTTGCATATAAAAATTCATCTTGGTACAAACAACAAAAACAAGATTTTGAAAATACAGCTAAAAAACTTGGATTTGAAAAGGTTTCAAAATTAAAACTAGAAATAGCTAAAAAAATAAAAGAATTTACAATTGGAGGAGGTTATTTATTTGCTATGTGTTCAGCTACAGATTCTTATGACATAGCTCTCTCTGTATCTGAAACTGATATTTGTCACTATATGTTTGATGGAGATGAAATAGATGAAAATTATAAATCTAAAATAGATTATAATCAAACTTTTGCTTTTGAAAACTATAATATATATATGAATCCAAATGAATATGAATTTTCATCTATAGACGCTACTCAAACAAGAAAAATACACAAAGATCTTGATTATTTTACTTTGTTTGAATTTTCAGCTAAATGGGATCATATACCAACAATGTTATGTCAAAATCACACAAAAATAATAAAAGGATTTATGGGGCAAACAACAGCTTTTAAAAAAGAATTTATAAAATCAAATGTCCTGATAATGGGAGAAAACACAAAATTAAATG
>CAXEHY010000078.1:0-2972 GCA_963996865.1 uncultured Flavobacteriales bacterium
AATACTTTATACTTTCTTCAACTTGGTTATTTTTCAGTAAAGAATTGCCTTTATTGTAATAAATAAATGATTGTATTTTTTTATTTTCTTCTTTGCTTACAGCTATATCATATATGCTTGATGCTGTTTCAAAATCATTTTGTTTGTAGATAGAATTCCCCAGATTGAAATTGATATTTTCTTTATTTTTTTTATTTTTTTCTAATGCTATCCTGTAGTTTGTTTCCGCTTGTTTGTATAAACTATCATTATAATATTTATTGCCTTGTAATAATATTTTTTTATAATTCTGTGCATCAACAGAATTGCTGAGAATGAATATTAATACTGTAATTTTAATTTTCATATATATATTTTATTGGATTTTTAGATTCTGATAAAAGAGTATTTAATAATATTAACACAAAACATATAAAAAGTAATATTTGAAAATAATCATTAAAATCTGTAAACATTTTTGAGCCTATTTTTGATTTTTCAATTTTATTAATTTCTTCAAATAATTTTTCCAAACCTAATTCAGTATTATTTGCTCTAATATATATTCCATTTGTTTTTTCTGCAATAGATTTTAACATTTCTTCATTCAACTTGCTTACAACATAATCGCCGTTTTGATTTCTCACATGATCTTTTGTGTTCCCTTTTTTGTCTTTTACAGGTATTAATCCTCCTTCTTTTAAGCCCATTCCTAAGGTGAATATTTTTATTTTTTCTTCTGCGCATTTTTCAGCTATTTTTAGAGCTTGTTGGTCATGATTTTCGCCGTCCGAAATAATAATAATTGTTCTATTATTTTTGATTTTTTTGTCAAATGAATTTATTGCTAATTCTAACGCGGAACTGATAGAAGTGCCTTGTGAATTTATTAAATCTGTACTAATTGTGTTTGAGTATAATTTTACCGCTGAATAATCTGTAGTTATAGGGAGCTGTACAAATGCTTTTTCTGCAAAAACTATTATTCCTATTCTATCTCCTTTTAGTTTGTTTGTTAATTTAGATATGGACATTTTAGATCTCTCTAATCTATTTGGTTTTATGTCTTCTGTCAGCATACTTTTTGAAATATCTAAAGCTACTATTATATCAATACCTTCTCTTTTAATCTCTATTTCTTTAGTGCCTATTTGAGGGTTTATTATCGCGACATAAAGTAACAATATTGCAAACGTAAATATTGTGAATTTTATATTTTGCATTTTGAATGAATGATTTGGAAAAATAGTATTTAATACGTCTTCACCTCCTATATATGATAATTGTTTTTTTTGCCATTTTTTATTTATAAAAAATATTATAATTATTAAAGGTATTAATATAAATAAATACAATAAATCTATGTTTTCTAATCTGTACATTAGTTTAAGCTTTTATATATGCTATTTTTTAAAATAAATTCCATACTTAGTAATATTAACGCAATGCAAGCAAATGGCAGATACATATTTTTCTTTTTATAGTATTCTTTTACTTCGATTAAAGATTTTTCTAGTTTGTCTATTTCTAGGTATATTTTTTTTAGAGTTTCGTTATTTGTTGCTCTATAAAATTTACCATTAGTTACAGCAGCTATATCTTGTAAAGATTCCTCATCAATTTCTACTTTTATTTTTTCTTTTATAATTTTTATTTCACCATTAGGCATTTCATATTTAAAAGGATATGTAGCTAACCCTTTTGTTCCAACAGCTATTGTATATATTCTTATATTAAATTTTTTAGCTATTTCAGCAGCTGTCATAGGAGTTATTTCTCCTTTTGTGTTTTTCCCATCAGTAATAAGAATAATAATTTTACTCTTTGCTTCAGCGTTCATAAGTCTGCTGATTCCATTAGAAATTCCCATGCCTATTGCTGTTCCGTCTTCAATCATCCCGCATTTTACGTCTTTAATTAAATTTAGTAGTATTTTATGATCAGTTGTCAAAGGACATTGAGTAAAACTTTCCCCACTAAAGACAACAAGTCCAATTCTGTCATTGGGTCTAGATTTTATAAAATCTGAGGCTACTTTTTTAGAAGCTTCAATTCTGTTAGGGTTTAAATCTTCGGCAAGCATGCTAGTTGAAATATCAATTGCCAATATAATGTCTATTCCTTCATTTTCAATATTTGTCCATTCTGATATTGAGACAGGTTTAGAGAAAGCTATTATTATACAAGATATTGCTATTAATCTTAGTGTAATCAGGATATGACGAAATAATATTTTTATGTCTATTTTGTTTTTGATGTTTGTGATAGAATTAATATTATATTGTATATATGTTTTTTGTTTTGTATTATATTGATAATACCATAATATTAATATAGGTATTACAATTAAAAACCATAGATTATTAATAATTTCAAATTCTAGATTATTCATGTTTGCTAGTATTTTTTATAAAATCATATGCTTTCTCAATATTCTTCATGCTTTCTTTTTCATCAGTTAATGCTTTAGCGTATTTTATTAAATCAGATATTTGTAATATATTTTTTATTACACTTAAATCTTTGCTGTCTATTTTCGATTTCATTTTTTTTATTATTAAGTATGTAGGGCTTTCCATTGCTTGAATTATAAATTTTTCTTCCATATATTTTCTTAAAACTTCAGATAAAATCGAGTGGAATAACTTGTATTTTTTATTTTTAATTAAATCACTTGCTTTTAATTTGTCTAATTTTTTTGTTGCTTTAATATGAGCGGGTATTTTTTTTATTGTTTTTATGTTGTGTTTTTTTGTTTTTCCTTTTATAAATTTTCTAAGCACAAATAAAAGAATTATAATAGTTATTAGTATAATTACATAAGGTGATAGTATTTTTATATAATCTTTTATAGAGTATTTGTATTCAATTACAGGTGCTATATCTTTTATGTCTTTTGACATATCAACCTTCATGTTATTAACATATAATGTGTCTAAATTAAATTTAATTAGCGCGTCAGGTTGATTTATTAAATATAATCCAGAATCATA
>CAXEHY010000079.1:0-11725 GCA_963996865.1 uncultured Flavobacteriales bacterium
GAAAACATCAACTTTAATAACGTTGTTAATAATAACTTTATTTTCGAGACTTCAAGTCCCGGGATATACTCTTTATCATATATAGATGATTTATTTTGTACTGGAGATTATTTCGGCTCTGCTAATATAGCTGTTTTCCCGATGCCTATTTCTGATTTCTACACATACCCTTTCTCTATCTTTATAGATGAACCAGTAGTTAATTTTATAAACAACTCTATTAATAGTTCTTATTATATTTGGGATTTTAATGACAGTCAAACAAGCGTAGAAGAAAACGCTATTCACACTTACCAAGATACTGGAATATATAATGTTTCATTAATAGCTTTTAACGCAATAGGGTGTTCTGATACAAGCACTATAAATGTTAATATATTACCTAAACATAATTTCTTTATTCCTTCTGCGTTTACACCCAATAATGACAATTTAAATGATTGTTTTGGGGGCAAAGGAGAAAGTGTCAAGAATTACAAAATGCATATATTTAGTCAATGGGGAGAATTAATATTTTCTAGTTATAATATAGATGATACTTGGTGCGGAAAAGTAAAAAATTCTGAACAATACTGCCCTCATGGAGTTTATAAATATGTTATAGAAGTAGAAGATTTAATAGGTAAAATACATTTGTATTCTGGAGAAGTTCATTTATCTAAATGAAAAAAATAGGTCTTATATCAGACACCCATAATTTTCTACATCCAAAAATAAATCATTATTTTGAAAATTGTGATGAAGTATGGCATGCCGGAGATATAGGGAATTATAAAATAATAGAACAATTAGAAAACAAAAACATAAGAGGAGTTTATGGAAACATTGACGGCAAAGATATACGTGTAAATTTCCCGAAAGAATTAAACTTTCAAATAGAAAAAGTAAATGTCTACATAACACATATAGGAGGATACCCAAAAAAATATTCAAAAGAAATAATAGAAAAAATCAAAACAAAAAAACCAAATTTAGTAATATGTGGTCATTCTCATATTTTAAAAGTAATGTATGATCATGACAACCAACATTTATTTATTAATCCTGGAGCTGCCGGAAAATATGGAGCTCACCAAAAAAAAACTATTATAAGATTTGAGATAAATGAAGACAAAATAGAAAACTTAGAAGTTATAGAATTAAAATAAAATTATTAACGTATCCGGTCAACAGATTTAATCAAATTATCATCTTTCTTAATAAATTTAATTGCTAAAATTTGACATATTATAGATATTGTTAGTAAAAGAATGAGAGCTCGATAAATCCAACCAAGGCAAAAATATATTACAAAAAATGTAATTAACCATAGAACAGCAACCAATAATATTTTTTTTTGGACTAATCTTTTTTTAAGAAAAAAGAAAAAAAGTATATTGAGAATAATGGCTATGAAATGAGACCCATATAAAATAACCTCTTGATCTAATTCTGACATCCACCTTTTAGATTTAATATCTGCTATAACTAAATCTATTCCAAAATAAGATAGAATTAAAGCAATCAAAGATATAAATATAAATAAGCTCTGTTTCCTAAATAACATTTTTTATAAATTTTATTGGAAGATAACAAATTATTTGTATTTTTGGCTCAGTTTTCTGATTATATAAATCATTTTTAATATTGAAATTACTTTAAATCTAACATTAAGTTTATAATAAAATCAAACCATTTAATTTTTTAAAAATATGTATGAAATAAACAAACTAAAAAAATTATTAGTAAAAGATCTAAAAGATATAGCTAAAGAAAAAAAAGTTAAAAACTTTGAAGACATGAAAAAAGATGTTTTAATAGAAAATATATTATCTGCTCAAAAATCGCCTGAAGTCAAACCACACAATACAGATACGAGAACTAACACAGATACTAGAAAACCATTCTCATATAGAAATAAAGATTCTTATAGTTTTAGAAAAAATGGTAAAAAAGATTATCAAAATGGCAAAAAAGATTATCATAAAAAACATTATGAAAAACACTACGAAAACAAAATGAATGATTATGATTTTGAAGGCATAGTTAATGCAGAAGGAGTATTAGAAACCATGCCTGACGGATATGGTTTTTTAAGATCTTCAGATTACAATTACTTAAATTCGCCTGATGATATTTATGTCTCTCAACATCAAATAAGAAATTTTGGACTTAAAACAGGTGACACTGTGGAAGGTAAAATAAGACCCCCTAAAGAAGGTGAAAAATATTTTCCATTAGTAAATGTAGACAAAGTTAATGGCAGAGGTACAGAAGATATCAAAAAAAGAGTTTCATTTGAATATTTAACTCCTCTTTTCCCATATGAGAAATTTAATTTAACAGGAGGTAAGCATTCAAAAAACATGTCTGCTAGAATGTTAGATCTATTTTCACCAATAGGTAAAGGTCAAAGAGGATTAATTGTATCACAACCAAAAACCGGTAAAACGGTACTTTTAAAAGAAGTTGCAAATGCAATAGCGGAAAATCATCCTGAAGTTTATATGATGGTCCTATTAATAGACGAAAGACCTGAAGAGGTTACAGATATGGCAAGAAGTGTTAATGCAGAAGTAATTGCTTCAACATTTGATGAACCTGCAGATAGACATGTTAAAATAGCTAATCTTGTATTAGAGAAAGCAAAAAGAATGACAGAATCTGGTCATGATGTTGTTATACTACTTGATTCTATAACCAGACTAGCAAGAGCCTACAATACAGTACAACCTGGATCAGGTAAAGTGCTTACAGGAGGGGTTGACGCAAATGCTTTACATAGACCTAAAAGATTTTTTGGCGCAGCTAGAAAAATTGAAAATGGAGGATCTTTAACCATATTAGCAACCGCATTAACAGAAACAGGCAGTAAAATGGATGAAGTTATTTTTGAAGAATTTAAAGGTACAGGTAATATGGAATTACAGTTAGATAGAAAAATATCAAACAAAAGAATATATCCTGCTATTGATGTTGTTTCTTCTAGTACTAGAAAAGAAGACTTATTATATGGAGCGGAAGTAACAAAGAAAATATGGATTTTAAGAAAATTCTTAGCTGATATGACTCCTTTAGAAGCGATTGAATTCTTAAAAGACAGAATGGTGGCTACAGAAAATAATGAAGAATTTCTGATAACAATGAATAAATAATTTATTCTAGATAATTTTTTATTTCTTTATTAGTTAAACCACTGAAATTACCAGAAGACATCATCAATAAAACAAATTTTAATTCTGATATTCTCTGAATATAATCTATTAATTTTTTCTTTTCATTAATGACAATCAAATCTGATCTATTAAAACATTCTTTAATGTAATTATCATTAAAATCAGAAACACCTTTATTAGCAATATTCTTTTGATCATAATATAATACAGCAATATCAGAATTAACTAAAGTATTCTTGTATTCCTTAAGAAAAGATTTATTAAAACTGCTAAATGTATGAAGTTCATAAATTGACACTATTTTTTGACTATAAATTTCATGAACAGCATTCACAGTAGCTTTAACCTTAGAAGGAGAATGCGCGAAATCACGATAAAAAATATATCTATTAGATTGAAAGATTTTTTCTAATCTGTTACTAGCTCCAGTGAAATCATTAATAGATAAATAAAAATCTTCAGTTTTAACACCTATATTCAAACAAACATTTTTCGCTGCATTTAAATTCTGAAAATTATGTTGACCTATAATCAGCATTTTATATTTATCATTGCATACTGTTAAATCATTATCCTTGATTTTATAATCATGAGTTTTATAAGGTATATATTTAATATTTAAATTTTCATCAATTAATGATGCTACTACTTGATCTTCTATATTATAAATTAAAGTTTCTAAAATAGTATTTATGAAATATTTAAACTGTTTTATATAAATATTATTAGTAGGAAAAACATTTATATGATCCCATGATATGCCGCTTAATACAGCAATATGAGGTTTATAATGTAAAAATTTTGGTTTTTTATCTATTTTAGAAGACAAATATTCATCTCCTTCTATTAATATAATTGGAGCTTTTGACAATTTAACATTACCTTCTAAACCTGCAACTTTAGCTCCTAAAACATAATCAAAATCTATTTTTTGCTTTTTTAAAACATGAGATATCATAGAAGTGATAGTCGTCTTTCCATGACTGCCAGCAATAACTATACGTGTTTTATTTTTAGAATTATTGTAAACTAATTCAGGATAAGAAACAATCTTTATATTCATTTTGACAGCTTTAATTAATTCGGGATTATCTTCTTTTGCATGCATCCCTAAAACAATTAAATCTAAAGAAGATGTTATGTTATTAATATCCCATCCTTCTTTTGCTGGTAAAAGATTATGTTCTGCTAATTTAGATTTAGAAGGATCGTGAAACTTGTCATCTGAACCAGTAATATTATATCCTTGTTTTTTCATACAGATAGCTAAATCATGCATAACGCTACCTCCTATTGCAATAAAATGAATATTAATCATATTATAAATGTATAAATAAATGGTATTTTATAAATTTGATTAACATTATAATTTTTAACATGAAATTGTATACAATAAACACCGGGAATTTTAAATTGGATGGAGGAGCTATGTTTGGAGTTGTTCCTAAATCATTATGGTCTAGAACAAATCCAACTGATGAAAATAATTTATGCTCTTGGGCAATGAGATCTTTATTAGTTGAAATTGATGATAAATTAATACTAATAGACAATGGAATTGGAGAAAAACAAGATGATAAATTTTTAAGACATTATTATCTTCATGGTGAAGATAGCTTAGAAAAATCTCTTAAACAAAATGGATTTTCCACAGACGACATAACTGATGTTTTTTTGACTCATTTACATTTTGATCATTGTGGAGGAAGTGTTAAATGGAATAATGATAAAACTGACTTTAAACTAACATTTAAAAATGCAAATTATTGGAGTAATAAAAAACATTGGGAATGGGCTAAAAATCCGAATTCTAGAGAAAAAGCTTCTTTTTTAAAAGAAAATATAATACCTATTGAGAATAGTGGTAAATTGAAATTTGTAGAAAATGAAGGAAAGTTATTTAATAATTTTTACACATTCTTTGTTAATGGACACACAGAAGCTCAAATGATTCCAAAAATACAATATCAAGATAAAACAATAGTATTTATGGCTGATCTTTTACCCTCAATAGGACATATTCCTCTTCCATATGTAATGGGTTATGATATAAGACCGTTAGTGACTTTAACAGAAAAAGAATTTTTTCTTAAAGAAGCAGCCGAAAAAGAATTTATTTTATTTTTAGAGCATGATTATAATCATGAATGTTGCACTGTTAAAATGACAGAAAAAGGTGTTAGATTAAAAGATACTTTTTCGTTGAATAAAATATGAGAAAAAAAATTTTACTTCTAGGTTCTGGTGAATTAGGCAAAGAATTTATAATAGCATGTCAACATTTAGGACAACATACTATAGCTATAGATAATTACAATAATGCTCCAGCAATGCAAGTTGCTGATGAGAGCGAAGTAATTAATATGTTAGATGGTCAAGAATTAGATAGGATTATAAATAAATATAAACCTGATATAATTGTCCCAGAAATAGAATCTATTAGAACTGAAAGATTCTATGATTATGAAAAACAAGGAATACAAGTAGTGCCATCTGCTAAAGCTGCAAATTTCACTATGAATAGAAAGTCTATTCGTGATTTAGCTTCTAAAGATTTAAATATTAAAACAGCAAAATATTTTTATGCTTCATCATTAAAAGAACTTAAAAATGGAGTTAATCAATTAGGTATGCCATGTGTAATTAAACCTTTAATGTCTAGTTCTGGAAAAGGCCAATCAGTTATAAAAGAAGAAAAAGACATAGAAAAATCATGGAATTATGCTATAGAAGGTTCACGTGGAGATTTAAAAGAAGTTATTGTAGAAGAATTTATAAATTTTAATTATGAGATCACACTATTAACTCTAACACAAAAAGATGGCAATACCCTGTTTTGCCCTCCTATAGGACACCGTCAAGAAAGAGGTGATTACCAAGAAAGCTGGCAGCCAATGAAAATGAATGATCTACATCTACAACAAGCTCAAAATATTGCAAAAAAAATTACAGAATCTTTAGGGGGCAATGGTATTTGGGGAGTAGAATTCTTTATAGATGAAAATGGAGCTTGTTTCTCGGAGCTATCACCTAGACCACATGACACAGGAATGGTTACTTTAGCAAATACACAAAATTTTTCAGAATTTGAATTACATGCAAGAGCTATTCTAGGTATTCCTGTAATAGAAATACCTCTATTACAAAGTGGAGCCAGTGCAGTTATTTTATCACATAAAACAAATGAAACATTCCCTGATTTCTCAGGATTTGAAGAAGCTGCAAAAGAGCCAAACACAAAGTATAAAATATTTGGCAAACCAAATACCAGACCTTATAGAAGAATGGGAGTAGCGTTAGCATATGGGCAAGATAACACGCAAAAATTAACAGAAAAAGCAAAAAAAGTCGCCTCTATGATTACTTGTTCTTAATATATGATTAATAATTATTCAATAATTATTTTTTTTATATCACTTCCAACATCAATAAAATACACCCCTTTAGATAAACCTTCTAAACTAAATTTATTTGATTTCTTATTTTGAACTTTCACCAATCTGCCTAAATAATTAAACAATTTAATATTACTAATATTTTGATTAAAATTGACAAATCCATTATTGACGGGATTCGGATATATATATAAATCATTATTTTGGTCTAATATGTTAGTAGAATTACAATCTGTCATCTGAATAAAACTAACAGTATTATTACCAGAATTTGGCACCGCTAATATATTATCATTTCTATTATAATATATATCTGCAGGAGAGCTCATACCTGGCGCAACTATTTGATTAGAACTGAAATCTGAACTAAATTTGTGAATAGCATTACTACTCCATGCTGAAATGTAAAAATCACCACAATCATCCATTGCTATACCATCTATATTGCCTAAACTAGTAGTTATTGCAATAGAATAAGTAGAATCACTTAAATTAACCTCATATATTGGAGCATTATTTCCCCAACAAACAACTAATAATCTATCATTAAGATCATCATAATAAGTTCCATTAGGCGTTCTAGAGAAAGTGCAAAATAAATTTAAGTTACCTGAATTAATATTATAACGATACATTTTTTTTTCAGAAAAATCTGTCATAAATAAGTCATTTCCTTTATGCGTAAGACCATTAAGAAAAGTGCCTCCCATATAATAATTAACCACCAAATTACCAATAGAATCATAACCTTTTATTCTGCCACCACTACAAGCATATAAAATTCCATCTACATATTCTAAGCCATGAGGGCCGCCACCTACATTATTCACGAAAACAGATAATATATTACCATTGTTATCGCATTCTAGAATTTGATTATTACTAGAGTTAGAAACAAACCATCGATCATCATCTGGATTATACTCTATACTTTCAGGACCAATATAAGACTGAGAAAATAACAAGCTAGAAAATAAAAATAGTAATAAGAAAATAGAATTTCGTTTTTTCATAATTTTTAAATATTTATTCAATATATTTAAAATATGAGGGAATACAAAATTGTAACTTTTCAAGATTGGCTGAGTCAGAAACGTTTGCTGAAGAAAACTTCTGACTACATTAATAAAGAAGCTGAAGAAAACTGGGAAACTGTATCTGTTAACGTTGACGCTAATTCAGGAAAATCTATTATAACTTTAGCAAGAGACAAACAAAAATCAAAAAACAAATAATATATTAGTTATTTATTGCGTTTTAAAAATATAACATATAAAATAAAAAATGGAAAAATTAGGAAAAGGGAAGTTCTTAATCTCTCAACCACATTTAGAAGACCCAAATTTCAAAAGATCTGTAATATTACTATTAGAACACAATAAATTAGAAAGTGTTGGTTGTATATTAAACCAATATACTGAAATTAAAATATGTGATTTAATAACAAACTTTCCTGATATTAACTCTAAAGTATCAATAGGAGGACCTGTACAAAAAAATATTTTAATATATATTCATAAATACGGTAATTTAATTCCTGAATCTAGAAAAATATGTCACGATATATATTGGGGAGGAGATTTTGAAATCCTCAAAGAAGCAATTAATCAATCTCATATAAAAGAAAATGAAATTAGATTTTTCTTTGGGTATGCTGGATGGGAAGCAGAACAATTAAAAGATGAAATACAAGATGAAAGCTGGATAATATCTGATATGACAAAAAAAATGATATTTAATCAAGATAAAAATATATGGAAAAAATATATAAAATCAATGGACGAAAAATATAGTATATGGATGAATATGCCAGACAATCCTAATCTAAACTAATTATTAAATTTCTTTAATTAACTTGTTTCTCAAATTAAAATTATCATAATAAAAATCATTTATTTTTCTCACGCTCACAATACCTTTAATTGAATTAGTAATAAAAACTTCATCAAAATTAACTATATCTGAATAGTTAATTGTCGATTCTTCTATTAAATATTTATTATTCTTTTTCAAAATCTCCAAAACTACATGTCTCATTGACCCATCAACACATCCCTCTTGAATCAAAGGTGTTTTTATGATATTTTTTTTTACAAAGAAAATATTTGAATTTGTAGTCTCTACAATACGATTATAATTATTCAACAATAAAGCATCATCAAAATTTTGTTCTTGAAAATAAATACTAGCCATTATATAATACAATGAACTTGTACTTTTAAAAAAACTATAAGGCGTTATTTGTTTTTTAATATTATACAAACATAATTTTAATGGTTTTTGTTGGATTTTAAATCCATTTGTTTCAGATTTTTCAAAAATTATAATAAAATTAGAATTATTATTATCAGGTAAATAAAAACCTCCTTCACTTCTGAAAATTATTATTTTCAACCTCCCTCCTAAATTGTTATTCTTAACATAAAGATCAATAGTGATATTTATGTTATGAATGAAATCATTAAAATCACAAAAAGGAAAATCTACTTTTACTGTTTTAGTAGCTTGTTTTAATCTATTAAAATGAAAATCAGCATTATAAATTTCACCATTTATTATTTTAATAGTTTCAAATATACCGTCACCGTAATTAAAAGAACGGTTCAAGATAGACTTTTGACTCTTAGTTATTTTTCCATTATAATTTATTGACATAACGATAAAATTTATAAATTTGCCGGCACTAAAACAAATAAACAATAATGAAAAAAATAATTTTATTTCTTAGCTGTATTTTTATAGCTCTGTTTTCTTTTGCTCAAATTCAAATTTCTGGTAATATAACTAGTGAAGAAGGAGGTGTTTTGCCAGCTGTTAATGTAATGATAAAAAATCACAATACAGGAACTACAACTGATATGAACGGTGATTATAAAATTACTGTTGAAAACAAAACAAATACCTTAGTTTTTAGTTTCATAGGATTTGAAACTCAAGAAATTATTGTTAGCAACAATACAATCATTAATGTGAAAATGGCTATTTCTTCAATAGATTTAGACAAAGTTGTTGTTACAGCTTCTAGAAAAAAAGAAAAACTGCTTGAAGCACCTGCTTCGATAGCTGTAATAAGCGCTAAAGAAATAGAAGGAAATGTATCTTTACAACCCATAGATAATATAGAAGAAGTATCTGGTATAGATGTTTCAAGAACTGGATTAACTAGTTCAAATGTAGCTAGTAGAGGATTTAATAATGTTTTTTCAGGAAGTTTATTGACTATGGTAGATAATAGAGTAGCTTCTGTACCTTCATTAAGAGTAAATTCTTCACAATTAATACCTGGAAATAGTGATGATATTGCAAGTATAGAGGTGTTAAAAGGACCCGCTTCTGCTATTTATGGTCCTTTCAGTTCAAATGGTGTTATGCATATACTAACTAAATCTCCTTTTAATATAAATGGGAAATCTGAAACTAAAGTAAGTTTTGGAATTGGAGAAAGAGATGTAACATCAACTTCTGTAAGACATTCTACAAAATTAAGTGATAAATTAGCTTTTAAAATATCTGTCAACAGAATACAAGGAAATGACTGGGAATATATTGATCAAGCTGAAATAGAAGCAGCAGCAGATTTCGCAGGAGCTACAGGAAGAGATTCAAGCTATATTTATCTTCATATACAAAATCCAGATTCAACTGGCGGTAGATACTGGACAGGTGATTCTGTTTCTGTAGTTAGAGATAATTCCATAAACAATTGGAATATTGACGGTAGAGTTGATTATAAAATTAATAATAAATCTAAAATAATTTTAGCTGCAGGTCATAGTGTTATTAATGGTATTGAGCTTACTGGTTTAGGAGCTGGACAAGGAATTAATTGGAGTTATGACTATTACCAAGCAAGATATATGAACAATAACTTTTTTGCACAAGTTTATAAAAACATAAGTAATGCGGGAGATTCTTATCTAAGAAGAACTGGTGATTTGCTTGTTGATAAATCAGAATTTATATCATATCAAGCGCAAAACACATCTAATGTTGGAGAATTAACCTTAACATATGGAATAGATGCATTTTTGACTAGACCTAATACAGAAGGAACTATTAATGGTCAATTTGAAGATGATGACAATATAGACGAAATTGGTTATTATGTACAAGGTAAATGGGCTTTGAATGATAAAGTTGATATAATTGGAGCAATACGATCTGACGAGCACACTTGGGTTGAAGGAAATCAAATTTCTCCTAGAATGGCTTTTATTTATAAAGCTAGCCCGCAAAGCACTTTTAGAGCAACATACAATAAAGCTTTTGAATCTCCCTCTGCTTTAAACTCTTCATTAGATATAATGGCTGGCACATTACCGACTGGTATAGGTGTTATTGGAAGAGGAAACAGAAATGGATTAACATTTAGCAGAGATGACGTTTCTGGCGTGTTACAATACGCGATGCCTTCTTATGGCGCACTAGATTTATTATTTAGTGAAAATTTTTATAATCTAAATGACCCTATGGCTAGCAACGTTCCTTTTTATTTAGTCCAAAATGGACTCATTGAACAAATAGCTATTGCAAATGGAGGTGACAGTTTAGCTTTTGCTTCTGCTGCAGCTATGGTTAATGAAATATTCCCTAACCCTTTAATGGGATTAAGTAATACTTTAATGATATTGAATTTAGACGAAGAAACATCAGCAACTCAACCTTTTATATTAGTTGATCCAGAAAATATAGTTGATATAAAAGCTATAAAAAATTCTGTTAATGAAACTAAAGAAATTGGATATAAAGGTATGATATCAGATCATTTATCTGTATCTGTTGATGTATGGAAAACAGAATATAAAGATTTCATAAGTCCATTAACAGTACAAACTCCAAATGTCTTTGTAGATCCAACATCAGCTTTTATGGCTTTAAGTGATCCTAATGCAATAAATACATCAAGCCCATATTATTCTGGATTATTATTCATACTTGATGATGTTGCTATGGGCGGTAATGGTGATGGATCAATAGTAGATGAAATGACAGCACTAATAGCTCAAATACCTTATGGTACAGTTACACCACACGAAGATGCTAATATATTAATGACATATGCTAATTTCGGAGACGTTGAAGTAAGCGGTGTAGATATATCTGGAACATTTTATATCTCTAATAAAACAAAAATTGGAGGATCAGCTTCATTTGTTGACAAAGATCAATTTGAAA
>CAXEHY010000080.1:0-2940 GCA_963996865.1 uncultured Flavobacteriales bacterium
GAAATAGAGAGAACAGTTAAATTAGTCGTAATAATACTATCACAAGTAAATTGTGTCTGCAAAGTGTCTATATATACACCTGAAGTGTCATAAACATTACCAGCCACGGTATATGTTTCTCCAGCACATATAGTTTGATTATTAGTATAATTTATATTTGGATGAACAATTAAATTAGTATAAACTAAGCTGTCACATCCTTCTGAAGAATTTAAACTATCCACATACAAACCAGTTGTACTGTAAAAATTACCCGCAACTTCAATACTGTCTCCATCACATATAACATACTCTGTAGGCTGAGATGATTGTCTGATTTCAATATTATAAAAGAAATAATAATAATTTCCGCCAGCACTTGAAGAAGTTACAGACGCTAAAGATCCAAAATCATATGGATAATTGACTCCAGAATTATTTCTCCATAAATCATTACTTGAGCCATTAACTCCTAACTGTAAATCTACACCAACAGGTATTTCAAAATTAAAATAAATTGTATGTACTCCAGGAGATATAACATATGTTGTGTCATCAAGTACATTGCCGTTATTATCTCTTAATTCAAATGTAGTTACAGAAGAATCGTTAGCGTAAATCATAGCCGAAACTAATTCTGAAGGATAATAACAATTCATTTCTAAATATTGAGATCCACTATAATATCCTCCTCCACCTATATTGTTATTAGCAATACCTCCAAAGAAAGAGTTAAACTGAGAATAAACCAAAAGACTAGTATTAACAACACTATCGCAACCTATAGAACTAACAAGAGTGTCAGTATAAAAACCAGTACTATCATAAACTGAATTATTCACAATAACACTATCACCAGTGCAAATAGTAATATTTTGATAAACAGGTGTTTGAACAGTCAGGTTTGTAGTGATAATACTATCACATCCTGCTACATTTAATAAAGTGTCACTATAAATACCTGTGACAGTATAAGCATTATTTGCTGCCCAGACAGTATCCCCATCACAAATTATATGATTATTAGTAACAAAAGAAGCTGAAGTGTTTAATACTGTAAGTGTAGTCGTAACAATACTATCGCATCCATTAGCCCCTACTAGAATATCAGTATAAACTCCCGTAGAATCATAAACGCTTGAACCAACTGTAACACTTAAACCATTACATACAGTATAAGCAATAGAATCATAAGAAGGAGTATTAATAGTATGTACTCCTAAATCATTCCAAAAATTATTAGGTTTTACTATCCACTGAGAATTTGACGAATTAGTGCCAGCAGCATTAGTCCAACTTGTATCACCAGAAGATATTGGGCATTTTCTAATTAAAGTATTATTCTGAGTGGCATTACTTTGACCAGCGACAGACCATCCAGATCCTGGATCTCCATCCCAATCTCCAATCCAATCTAAAATAATATATTCATTACCTGGAGGAACAGGTGAAGAAGGTTGTGTGCCGTATACTAAAGCAAAGCCATCATCACCATTACTTAAAGAACCATAATCCATATCCGCCTCAGCTATAATAAAAGGATCAGCTGACGGATGAACAACAACATAAACATCATTTGGAAGTATCACAGCCGCTGAATCAAAATTGACCCAATACTCATATACTCCAATAGTCGATGGAGAATTACTAACTCTCGCAAAAGCATAATTAGTTAAATCAATAGTATCAGAAGTTGGATTATATATTTCAAAATATTTATTATTAGAACTACCTTCAGCATATTCTGAGAAAAAAAGATTTACAGGAGGATCTAAAGTAGAACAAATTTGTCCAAAATTAGAAAAAGGATCAGGAACAGGAACCTCTAATCCTACTATAGTTACTATATCCCCAGCACATGGGAAATATTGTAGAACTGGTATAAAAACGTCATTATAGTTAATAAAACCATCTGTGCTTTCTAAATGACATCCACATGATGAATTATTAAAAGTATGTTCAAGAGATACTACCTGTTGTAAAATAGGGTTAGAAGGATTACAAGCTAAATCCAATGTATCTACATTTGCCATATAATCATTATAATCCCAATGCACAACTTCATTATTAATTCCTGTAGAATCACAATACATAATCCATTGCATTTCTGTACCAGGACTAATCTCTATATATGGAATATAAAAAGTAACTGTATTACCTACACAATAACCAGATTCTCCACATAATCTATTTAAACCAACTGTCGCATTCTCTAATACCTGCTGTATAAAATATACACAATACTCAGTAGTTGAAAAACATCCATTATAATATGGAGTTACAGATAAAGTAGAACTATATTGAGTAAAATTATGAGTTAATGAAACAAAAGCAAATGTATCTGTTAAAACTTCAATAACGCCATCACCCCAATCAACAACTATAGAATCTACAGCAATAGAATCAGTTAAATTAACAATTATAAAATCTGAAGATGAATCAGCTGAACATAATTTAAAACAACCTAATTCTTGATCCCAATCAGGATTACCTATTGTTTGTAATTGTATAATTGGAGTTGGTAAAATTTCTACAGATTGTATAAAGCTGCTTGGACAGCCACCAGTAATAGTGTCATATGCGTATAATATAATATCTATTATATCATTCTGATTAGGATTATTTGGAGTTAAATTTTGATTTATAACTGTTCCTGTATCCAGTCCACTATTACTTCCATCCTGGATATCCCAAACATATATTAAAGATGAATCGGGATTATCAACTGAAAAAACAAAAATATCGCTTCCGCAAACAGCGCTATCTGGATTTACAGTAAAACTAGGAGGAGATAATAAAGAAGTCAAAATATTAACATCAAATGTTTCTGTGTCCTGACAACCATTAACATCTGTAATGGTTAAAGTGACAATATCATTACTTAAAGTGCTATAATTAGGATTAAGAGAATTAGAATTTGTAATTGTGCCGTTTTGAGAAGACCATTGATAAGAATAAGGA
>CAXEHY010000081.1:0-25209 GCA_963996865.1 uncultured Flavobacteriales bacterium
AACACAGATACAGTGTTGTCACAGCATTTAATTAAAAAACATAAAATCACACAATATGATTTTGATGCTACTTTAGACTACTATTTTGACAACTTAGAAGAATTAGATATTTTATATCAAGAAATAATAGATAGTTTAATAGTATTAGAAATTAATTAGTTTAATTATTTTTGAGTATGACTTTTATACAAGAATTAAAATGGAGAAGGATGATTCATGATTTTATTCCTGGATTAGAAGATCAATTATCAAAAGAATTAACAACCGCTTATGTAGGGATAGATCCTACAGCAGATTCTTTACATATAGGAAATCTAGTGCAGATAATGACTATGATGCATTTTCAAAGACACGGTCATAAACCAATTTTATTAATTGGCGGAGCTACAGGTATGGTTGGAGATCCTTCTGGAAAGGATTCAGAAAGAAAATTATTATCAGAAGAAGATATTTTAAATAATATTAAAGGAATTAAAAAACAATTATTGAGATTTTTAGATTTTGATTCTAAAAAAAATTCAGCTGAAATAATGAATAATATTGATTGGTTTAAAAATTTCAGCTTTCTTTATTTTATTAGAGACGTAGGTAAGCATATTACTATTAATTATATGATGACAAAAGATTCAGTAAAATCTAGATTAGAAACAGGGATGTCTTTTACGGAGTTTACATATCAATTAGTGCAAGGTTATGATTTTTATTATTTATTTAAAAACAAAAATTGTAAAGTACAGTTAGGAGGTTCAGATCAATGGGGCAATATAGTTACAGGAACAGAATTAATAAGAAGAAAAGAGAGCGGCGCAGCTTACGCTTTGACAACCCCTTTAATTGAAAAATCTGATGGATCTAAATTTGGCAAGTCTGATGAAGGGAATATATGGTTAGACGAAAATAAAACTTCAGTGTTTAAATTTTATCAGTTTTGGTTAAATACAAGTGACGAAGATGCAGAAAAGTATTTAAAAATATTTACTCTTTTAGATCAAAAACAAATAAGCGATATAATGAAAGAACAAGTTAAAAGTCCACATTATCGTGTAGCTCAGAAAAAATTAGCTCAGCAAGTAACTTGTTTGGTTCATTCAGAAGAAAAGTTTCAATTAGCCTTACAAGCAAGTGATATTTTGTTTGGAAAGTCTACTTATAAGGATGTAGCAGGTTTAAGTGAAAAAGATTTTTTAAATGTATTTGAAGGTGTTCCGACTTATGAAGTTCCAGAAGATGTTATTTATAATTCAGATATGATAAATTTATTATCATCATATGCTGCGATTTTTAATTCTAAAAGCGAAGTTAGAAGAATGTTAGAGTCTAATTCAGTTTCATTGAATAAAGAAAAGATTACAGTAGATAAAAAAATAGAAAATAAAGATTTATTGAACAATAAATATTTATTAATTCAAAAGGGCAAGAAAAATTACTTTATAATAATTGTCAAATAATAAATAATGAAACAAGCAACATTAATATTATTATTAACTATACCATTTATAGTATTTGGGCAAAGCTGGAAAGATTCTAAGGTTTCTTGGAAAGACAATGCAATAAAAGAATATCATTGGACTCTGGAAGAAGCGGAAAAAAAAACTGTGTATAATGATAGCACACAAACTGTGTATTTAGAATCCAACATGGAGCTTTTGGATGGACTTATTTATGTATATCATGATAATGACAGTGCAGCCAACAGTGTAGCCATGAAAGTATTTGTTGTAAAAGGTAAAAGAACTGGAGATTGGAAGGCGTGGTATAAAAATGGACAATTAAAAATGGAAGGAAGTTTTAAAAAAGGAAAAGAACATGGTTTACATAAAGAATGGCGGAAAAATGGGAAACTAAAAGAAGAGTATTATTATTATTATGGGGAAATTCAAGAAACTAGGAGTTGGGATGAAAATGGCAATCTTATAAAAAAAGAAGACTAGTTTAAAAAATCACTTATTAAAGTATGGAAATGATGAGTTCCTTGTTCCATAGAGGGAGAATATCTGCCATGTTTGTAATATCTTGATTTAGTTCCTTTTTGTACTCTTTCTATTATTTCCTGGTCTTCTTTTTCAACTTTACCCACATCTCCACCTGCTCCGATATTTAATTTAGACTTATCCCATATGTAGGTATGATATTCTATTTTAGTTAAGTCAACTTTTTGAGGTTTTACAATATTGATTGATAATCCCCATGGGTAAAAATTAAACATAATATTGGGGAAAATCCAAAAATAATATGCTGCAACATTTAATCCGTGTTCTGGAGAATTTTCAGGTAACTTAAAGCATTCTTTAGGATTGTCAGAAAATCCAATTTGCAAGTTTGAAAATTTAAAAAGTTCTGTTTTGTACTGAGTCATGTCTATGGCTTTTGATAAATCTTCGTGTACAAAAGGTATATGAAAACCTTCTAGGTAATTGTCACAATATAGAGCCCAATTTGCTTTTACTAAATATTCACAAGACATTTTTTGTGAATATTTAAATTTTTCAATTGGCATCCATCCAATTCTTTTTTCCATGTCTTGTAAAAATAAATTCAGATTATATTTAGGATTTAGCGACGTGAAAACAAATTGTTTCCATTTTTGACAAGGTATTTTTGTTAAGTGGTCATTTTGAGATGGGAAGTTTTTTAATTCAGAACATTTTGGCATAAAAATCATTTTGCCATTTTCATCAAATTGTCTTCCATGATAGTTGCATATTATTTTTTTTTTAAAATTAGTTTTCTCTTCTATTAGAATATTTCCTCTGTGAGTACATACATTTGAAAAGCATTTAATTCCATTTTTTCTGGTTATAATTAGAGGCTCTTCTATGTATTTTTCAATATATTTTATAGGGACAATTTCTTTTTCTTTTATTTTGTGTTCATCGATTGCAAATTGCCAGCTTGATTCAAATATTTTTTGTTTACATTCAGTTAAAAATTTATCACTATTGTATAGATTTCCTGGTAATGTTGTAGCTGTTTTTATATTTTTTTTAATTTTTTTCATAATCTAATTTAACATACTACATCCTCTAGCCATAGAATTATCATATCTTCCGAAGATTTCAAATATATTATTATTTTGTCTCCCTATATCATCAGTTTGAATAAAAGAGCAAGTGTTGTAATTAGCCAAATCTATAATATTTAAACCTCCTGTTTTATTGTCTTTTAAAATATCAAATGGATTATTTATATTTCTTATTTTTATTTTCATCCAAGGGGGAGTTTGAAATTGATTTTGTTTTAAAGCGTAAGCTTGTGACATAAGTTCCGTCATGCTATATTCTGAATAGATGTATTTAGGTTTTAATTTTTGTTTCAAAAACTTATACATTTCATCTTTAGTTATTTCTTGTTTTAAACCTTTGCTCCCTCCAGTTTCTACAATAATGCAATTTTGATAATTTTTATTATTTTTCTCTGCTAATTCCATTAATAAACTACTAATTCCAAAAAGGATAGGAGTTTTCTTTATTTTATATGATTGTAAAATCAAATTATCTATTATTTCAAAGTTGTTGTTGCAAAAAGAACTAAGTTGATTTTGAGATTTTTTAATAAATTGATTTATCATGTATAGCAAAGAAGATTGTTTATTATGTTTGTATTCAGGGCAAACGCCAATAAAAGTATATTGTTTGATATCGCCAAAAAAGTATTCAAAGTTTTTAATTATAGTTTCATTATATAATGATAGTTGATAAATGTAATTATTAGATTTTTTTTTATTAGTAGTTCCACTACTTCTAAAAATGACATCATATTCATTTTGTATTTTGACTTCATGACTTTTAAATAAAATAATAGGCAAGTAAATTATGTCGTTTATTTTTCTCACCTTATCTGAATTTATATCTAGATGTTGCAGGTAATTTTTATAGACCTTGTTATTTTTGGCTTGATATTTAAAAATATCTAAAGCTATTTTTTTAAAATCATTATTATTGTTAATATTAAAAATTGAGTTAATCATATAATGGCAAAAAACAAGTTACAAAGATTCAGTGAAATAAGAAACTTTCAAAATGTGATTGAGTTAGGATATAATGATATTTTTGATTCTAAAATTTCAGGCACATGGGATAAAAATATTTTTTTAAATAATAATCCTGTAGTTTTAGAGTTAGCTTGCGGCAAAGGAGAATATACTATTGGGTTGGCTAAAAAAAATCCAAATAAAAATTACGTAGGAATAGACATAAAAGGAGAGAGAATTTGGAAAGGAGCTAAAGAGGCATTAAAGATGAAATTAGATAATGTCCGTTTTTTAAGAACAAGGATTGAACATTTAAATTTTATTTTCGCTGAAGACGAGATTTCAGAAATATGGATTACTTTTCCGGATCCTTTTTTAAAAAAATCTAAATCAAATAAAAGGTTAACCTCTTTTAGGTTTTTAGAGATATATAAAAAGCTGTTAGTTAAAGAAGGGGTAGTGCATTTAAAAACAGATAGTCAAGATTTATATCGTTACACTTTAGATATTTTGAATCAGAAAAAACACAAAGTGTTAGAAAGCTTTATTAACATAAATGATATTAAAAAGTCTAATCAAGATTTAGATATAATGACTTATTATGAAAAAAAATTTATTTTAATTGGCAAACCAATTACTTATATTAAATTTATGTTATCAAAATAATGGATTTTAATACTGAAAATATTCTTCTTGTTTTAAAGGAATATGGATTACCCTTTAAAGATGATAACAGCAAATCTGGTTATGTAGATGGTGTATCAATATCTAAAACAGACATTAGGTTAGATATCATTATTTATAATCCTACTTATAATTTTAAAAATAAATTGAAACAAGATATCTTAGAACTTATAAGGGGAAAAATAGATTTTGATTTTAGCAAATTAAAATTAGATATTATTTTAAAAGTAGAACAAAAATTAAAAAAAATAAATCAGAAAAAAATAATTGCTATTTCTTCAGCTAAGGGAGGCGTAGGGAAATCTACTGTAGCATGCAATATGGCAATAGGATTTGCTCAAAAAGGTTATAAAGTAGGTTTAATTGATGCAGATGTATACGGCCCTTCTCAGCATATAATGTTTGATATAGAAGATAAGTCTCCTGTCTTAAAGAAAGATATTAATAAAATTATACCTATCACAAACTACGGAGTAAAAATTTTATCTATAGGTAATTTTGTGAATCAGAATGATCCTATAATATGGAGAGGTCCAATGGCTACGAAAGCTTTTAAGCAGTTTGTAGAAGATGTTGATTGGGGAGACATAGAATACTTATTTATAGATTTACCTCCGGGGACTAGTGATATACATTTAACATTAGTTCAAACGCTTGAATTAGATGGGGCTATAATAGTAAGCACGCCTCAAAAAATAGCTTTAGCTGATGTCAAGAAAGGAATATCTATGTTTAAAAAAGAAAATATATCTGTTCCAATAATTGGTTTAATTGAGAACATGTCTTATTATCAAAATGGAGATAAAAAAGAATTTATTTTTGGAAGAAATGGAGTTAAGAATATAGCTGAAGATTTTAAAGAAAATTTTTTGGGAGCAATTCCTTTAAGTGGTTCTATTTGTGAGTCATCTGATGTTGGGAGGCCTTTACTTTTGCAAGAAAATACAGAATTGAAAAAAATATTTAATGACATTGTTAATAAAGTACATGATGTTATAAGTTCACGCAGTATTAAAAGTCAAAAGTTAAAAATAACTAATAATAAGGGTTGTTCTTAATTATCTCCAACTAATCTTATTGTAAGACCATCTATTTTTTCACTGACAGGAATTTGACAAGCTAATCTGCTTTTTTTATTAATATTAAAACATTGATTTAGCATAGCTATTTCAGCTTCTTGTTTTGGCTCTAGATCATGATTTGATTCTACATGACAATGGCAAGTTGCACATAGAGCCATACCTCCACATACTCCTTCTACATCAATATCATTCGTTTTACATACTTCCATTAAATTAAGACCGCAATTTGCTTGTAATTCTAATTTATGTTCTTTATTGTCTTGATCTATTATTGTTATTTTTATCATATTTAAAATTTATTTACACCAGAGACTGTAGTGTATTTTAAGATTAATTTTTTATCAGGTTTTATGTATTTATAAGCTGATTGCGCAACTAGAGCAGCTTCATGAAACCCGCAAAGGATTAAATTTAATTTTCCTTTATATGTATTTATATCTCCAATGGCATATATACCATGTTGACTTGTTCTATAGTCAGAATTTCTGACTTTAATTTTATTTTTTTCTAAAGTTAGTCCCCAGTTTGCAATTGGACCTAATTTTGGTGCTAAGCCGAATAAAGGAATCCAAAAATCATAATTCAGTTTCTTTTTGCCGTTGATAGTTAAAGAGTTATTTGTAATTCCAGTTACTTCTGAATTTAATATAATATTTATTTTATTTTGTTTGTTTAATTTTAATATTTTTCCAACCGAATCTAAATGTCCTCTAAATTTTTCACTTCTATGTATAAGAGTTAGATTTTTACAGTAATTTTTTTCCGCAAAAAATATAGCCCAATCTAAAGCGGAATCGCCACCTCCAGATATAATTATTTTTTTATTTTTATATTTTTCAGGTTCGGTCACAAAATAATCTATTTTATCATTTTCATATTTTTCTATATTTTTAATTTTAGGTTTTCTAGGATCAAAACAGCCTAGCCCGCCAGCTATTACAACACTTTTTGCAATGTACTTGTTATTTTTGTTAGTTTTTATTTCAATCTTTTTATTTCTTTTTTTATTAATTGTTAATACTTTTTCCCCTAATGACATTATAGGTTGAAATGGCTTGATTTGTTTTTCTAGATTTTTTATTAATTTACCAGCTAGTATTTTTGGATAACCAGGTATGTCATATATAGGTTTCTTTGGATATATTGTGCTACATTGTCCCCCAGCTTCTGGTAAAACATCTATTACTCGACATCTTAATTTTATTAGACCAAATTGAAACACCGCAAATAAACCACAAGGACCGCTTCCAATTATTATTATTTCAGTTTCTTTATGTTCATTCATTTTTTAAATTTTCTGGTATTTTACAAATAGGAATTGTTGTCATTTTATGTTTGTTTTTTTTATGATTATTGTCATATATAGATAATATTTTTATTTCTTTTTTAGACAAATTTTCTTTTCCATGCATGTTATTTTCTCTATAATTCATAGCCCATTCTAATTCTGAATATTTCGCTCCTAATTGATCTTCGTCAGTTCTATTATTTTCCCATAGGCCATCTGTAGGATCTGCTTTTATAATAGATTCAATAATATTTAAATTTAGAGCTATTTTTTTTACTTCTGTTTTTGTTAAATCTGCAATAGGAGAAATATCTACACCTCCATCTCCATATTTTGTAAAAAAACCAACTCCAAAATCTTCAATTTTGTTTCCGGTGCCAACAACTATTCCATTTTGAGAACTTGCAATTTGGTATAAAGTTGTCATTCTTAATCTCGCTTTTGTATTTATTAGTCCTATTTCATTTTGAATTTTTTGAGGCATAGTTTTTTGAAAAGCATTAAACAAGTAATCTAAATTTATCTCTAATTTTTCTACATTTTTATATTTTTTTTCTAACCATTTCGCATGTTCTTGTGCTCTTACTAATTGATCTTTATTTTGTTTTATGGGCATAGACACAATGATGGTTTTTATTTCTGTTTCAGCGCAAAGAGTAGAAGTTAAAGCAGAATCTATTCCTCCAGATATGCCTACAATAAAAATTTTATTATTATTATTCGCGTATTTTGTAAGCCAATTGCATATATATGTTTTTGTTTTCAGAAGGTTCATTATTATTTAATAAAAATTTTCACAAAAGTACACATCGTTTTTTATTTTTGTTTAATGAATAAGTTAATATTTTTTTTATTTTTTGTCATATTATGTCATTTTATTTTTTATCCATCAAAATCAGATTTTTATCATGATATAACAATAGAAAGATTTGATAAAATTTTACTTGATTCAAATATATCTAGTTTTGAGTTATTTAAAAACAACAATAATACTTTTTTTGAAAAGTACTTATCATATATTAACTGCGATAATTTTTATAACCAGGATTCTACTTTTTTTTATTTAAAAGATTGTCTAAATAAAACTTATAATAATATTTATTATGATACATTAAAACATGAAATAGAATCTTGTTTTTTAGAAACAAATAATATAAAACATGATTTTCAAATAGCTTTTAATAATTATAATCTTTTTTTTCAAGATTCTGTGAATCCGAAGATTATATTTTTTAATGGTTATTTTAACTATTATAATCCTTTTTTTTCTACTGGTTTTATTTTGCCAAAAGACAATTCTTATATAGGCGTCGCTCTTGAAATGTTTTTAGGGAGAGACCATGATTTTTATAAAGTTTCTTGGCTGCCTGAATATTTAAGAGATGAATTTGAACAAGAATATATGGTTGCCAGGAGCATGAAGAGTTTTTTGATAAATAAATATGGGGCAGATTTTTGGATGGGTGACAGGCTAATAGATTATATGTTATACTGGGGCAAAATTCATTTTATTTTAAAATCTATTATTCCTAATTATCATGACACTGTATCTTTTGGTTATACTAAAAAAGAATTAGATTGGTGTTATAGTAATGAAAAAAGAATTTGGAAATATTTTTTAGATGAAGAAAAAGAAGGTAGTAGTATTTTGTTTAGTTCCAGCACAGAGTATTTCTATAAATATATAAACCCTGCAGGATATTCAAAAGGAATGCCATCAGAATCTCCCGGTATGATAGGAAGATGGTTGGGGTATCGTATTTTTTCATCTTACATGAAACAGAATACGTTTTATATTAAAGACACAAAAACATCTGAAGAGATTTTAAATTTAAAAATGTATAAACCTTAATAGAATGAAAAAATCAAAAATAACAATAGACATTTCTTTTAACGAAAATAATATTCCGGAAAAAATTTCTTGTTTTTCTTCTGATGACAAAACAAAAAAAGAAATAAAATCTTTCATGTTGTCATTATGGGATCCTGATAAAAAAGAAACTTTAAAAATAGATTTATGGACTAAAGATATGTTGTTGGAGGAAATGAAAGTTTTTATTTGTCAGTCTATTTTATCAGTTAAGCATGTAGCAAAAAGAGCTTTAGATGACGATAATCTTGTAAACAAAATAGATAAATTCTCAGCAGAGATTGCGAAAGAAATAGGCATAGTAGACAAAAAATAAACATTACATATGTTTTTCTATAAAGTCAAATAATTCTTTTTTGCCTATTTTATTTTTTGAGCTTGAAATTATTATTTCCGGGATTGTCTTCCAATTTTTTGATAATATTTTTTCAAATAATTTAGTATTTATATTCAACTTGTTTTTACTTAACTTATCAATTTTAGTAAAAATAATACAAAAAGGTATGTTCTTTTCACCTAACCAGTTTATGAAATCAATATTTTTTTGTTTTTCAGGATGCCTAGAATCTATTAATAAAAACAAACAAAATAATTTTTTACTATTCATTATATAATTTGTAATTAATAAATTTATTTTTTCTATTTCTTTTTTGCTTAGTTTGGCGTATCCGTATCCCGGAAGATCCACAAAATAGATTTTTTTATTTATAAGATAATAATTAGCCGATATTGTTTTGCCTGGAGTATTAGATGTTTTTGCTATTTTTTTTTTATTTGATATATAGTTGATAAAAGATGATTTGCCCACATTTGAAATACCTACAAATGCAAATTCTATAAGATTCTGAGGGCATTTTTTTAGATCAAAAAAACTGCCTTTAAATTCTATGCTTTTAACATCCATTTTTTTATTATTGTTGCAAATTTATCTGGATGCTCCCACATAGCTGCATGTCCACATTTGTCAATCCAAAATAAACTTGAATTTGGTATTAAGCTGTGAAACTCTTCTGCAACATGTGGCGGAGTCACTGTGTCTTGTTTTCCCCATATTAAACATACAGGAGATTTAATTTTAGGTAGATCTTGACTCATATTATGTCTTATTGCTGATTTTGCCATTAAAACTAGCCTGATAGTAAGCTCATTTTTATTTGCTATTTCATATACTTTGTCTACAAGTTTTTTGGTTGCCATTTTAGGATTATAAAAAACTTCAGCTGTTTTATTTTTTATATATTCATAATCTCCTCTTCTTGGGAAAGAATCCCCCATTGTGTTTTCATATAATCCAGAACTGCCTGTTAGTATCATTTTAGAAATATATTCCGGATATTTTTTTGCAAATACCAAAGCTAAATGTCCTCCTAAAGAATTACCTAAAAAAGCTGCTTTTTTAATTTTCTTATAATTCAAAAATTTATATAAGAATTTTACTAAAGATTTTAGATTTGTTTTAGCTATAGGATTTTTAAATATTGGGAGAGCGGGCGCTATTACTTTTAAATTTAGTTTAGTTAATTTTTCTGTTAATTGTTCAAAATTCTCTAATCCCCCCATAAGGCCATGTAATAAAACAATAGTAGACCCTTTCCCCTTTTCTAAATATTCGAATTCTTGATCGATTTTGATTTTCATCTTTATAAAAGTAAATAAAATAAGAATTTCATTATTGTTACAGAAATAGACTTATCAACAATGATAAAAACAAGTTTTCAACAATTGTGGTAAATTGTGGTAAATTGTGGTCTAAAAGTATTATATTCGGATCAAAACAAGTGCTTTATTGTAATGATTAGTTTAATTGGGACATATCAATGTAAGATAGACTTCAAGGGCCGGGTTAAAATACCGGCACCTTTACAGAAGCAATTATCACATTTGCTTATCGCTCCTTTTGTTATCAAAAGAAGTGTTTTTAATAAATGTGTAGAATTATATCCTTTAGAAGAATGGAACATAATAATACAACAGGTAAATTCTCTTAACAGATTTGTGAAAAAAAATAATGACTTTATTCGTTTATTTAATGCTGGAGTTAAATTAGTTGATCTTGACAGCAATAAAAGGATCTTATTATCAAAAGATTTATTAGGGTTCAGTAATATTCAAAAAGACATTGTTTTATCTTCTTCTGTAAACATGATTGAAGTATGGGATAAAGAAAATTATGAAAATAAGTTATTAAAATCTACTCCAAATTTCAGCAAGTTAGCAGAGGAAGTTATGGGGTCATTAAATAAAGAAAAAAATTGACACACATTCCGGTTTTATTAAATGAGATAATAGAAAATTTATGTATTGATCCAGACGGAATTTATGTTGACGCTACTTATGGAGCAGGAGGACATACAAAAGCTATATTAAAAAGAATAAATCAAGGACAAATAATAGCTTTTGACCAAGATAATAATATCTTGAATTTAAGCGCTCTTAAGGATGAAAGATTAAAAATAATAAATCAAAATTTTATTTATTTAAAAAATAATTTATCTGTTTTAGGCTTACAGCAAGTTGATGGAATCATTGCTGATTTAGGGCTATCATCTTTTCAAATAAATAGCAAAAGAGGATTTTCTTATAATCATGATTCTGTTTTTGACATGAGAATGAATCCTAACGCTAAACTTACTGCTTCTGAAATAGTGAATTATTATGATTTCGAACAATTGAGAAATATGTTTAGAAATTTAGGAGAAATAAAAAACCATGCTTCTTTATCTAGAGAAATAATCGCAAAAAGAGAAAATAAAAACATAAAAACAGTATTTGAATTTTTAGCATCTATTAATAATTGTATTCCTTCTAACAAAAAAAATAAGTATTTGTCAAAAGTGTTTCAAGCAATTAGAATAGAGGTTAATTCAGAATTAGAAAATTTAAAATCTTTTTTAAAACAATCTTGTGAATTTTTAAAACAGGGTTCAAGGTTGTTAATTATATCATATCATTCTTTAGAGGATAGGCTAGTTAAAAATTTTATTAAACATGGTAATTTTCGAGGGATAGAAAAAAAGGATATTTATGGCAATAATTTAAGTGAATTAAAATTGATTTACAAAAAACCTATTGTTCCTTCTTCAAATGAATTAAAAAAAAACATCAGATCAAGAAGCGCTAAATTAAGAGTGGCTGTAAAATTATAAAGATGAAAACAAAATTCAATAAAATTTTTACTACTGATGCTTTGAAGTTTATTCTTTTTATTTTTTTATTTATGTTGATTTTCATTTCACTTGTTTATGAAAATGAATCTCTTGAAAAACAAATCCGAAATAAAGAAATAATTCTCGAAAATAAAAGACACGAGTATATAACTACTAAAACTCATCTGATGTCACTTACTAGATATTCTAAGATTAAAGAAAATGTAAGTCATTTAGATCTTCGAGAAAGCCTTCAACAACCTATTATAATTGAATTAACAAATGAATAAATTAATAAAAATAATTATAGTAAATATTTTATTATTAGGATTTGTTTCATTGATAATAATCACTATACTAGATGTCACTTTGCTTGACACTAAAAATGTCACAAATATTAAAATATCTTCTTTACCGGCTGTTAGGGGTAACATATATTCTGAAAAAAAGAAAATATTAGCTACTTCTATACCAGAATATGATTTGTATATAGATTTTGCGGTAATTAACAAGGAGATATTTTTCAAAAATGTTGATTCTTTGTCTTTTTATGTTTCAAGTTTATTTAATGACAAGTCACATGAATCTTATAAAGATCTTTTTATTAAAGCAAAAAATAAAAATAAAAGATTTTTTAGTCTTCAAAAAAATGTCGACCATACTCAATTAAAATCTTTAATCAAATTTCCAATTTTTGATTTAGGCAATAATAAGGGTTTTAATATTAAAAGTTATAATTCAAATAAAGGAGGTTTGATAATAAAACAAAAGATGACAAGAAAACATCCTTATGATTTAGCAAGAAGAACAATTGGTATAGATAGAATTACTAGCAGAAGAGTAGGTTTAGAAGGATCATGGAATGGGTATTTAGAAGGAGATCCAGGATATAGAGAAGAAAAATATATTGGCAGTAACACTTGGATACCAACTGGTAAAAATATTAAAAATCCAATTATAGGCAAAGATGTCATCACATCTATAAATGTTCTTTATCAAGATATAGTAGAATCTGCTTTAAAAGAGAAATTATTAGAGGAAGAAGCTGATTATGGATGTGTTATTTTAATGGAGGTTAATACAGGTTATATAAAAGCGATTACAAATCTTAAGAGATTAGATAACGGAAAATATTTTGATAATTATAATAATGCTATTGGGACTAAAAATGAACCAGGCTCAACATTTAAATTGATTTCTCTAATGATAGCTTTATCAGATCCAAGTATAGATATAGATATCACAGATACTATAAATACTTTTGATGGCAAATTTCAATATTTTGACAGAATCATGGAAGATTCTAGAATAGGAGGACATGGAAAAATAACTATTAAAGAATCCTTTGAACAATCATCTAACATAGGGATATCAAGAATAATTACAGAAAATTATAAAGGAAAAGAGCAAAAATTTATAGATAGGTTATATTCTATACTTGATAGAGACTTTATGCTAGATATAGCGGGAGAGCCAAGACCTTCTTTTACAACACCTGATAATTACTTATGGTCTGGAATCACTTTACCCTGGATGTCAACAGGATATGAAGTGGAAATGACCCCTTTGCAGATTTTAACAATATATAATGCTGTTGCAAACGGAGGAGAAATGATGCAGCCAAGATTAGTTAAAAGAATTGAAAGTAATGGATTTTATAAAAATGAAGATATATTTTCCCCTAATTCCATAGGTGTTATTTGCAGTGAGAAAGTCTCTGATATATTAATAGAATTAATGCAAGGTGTAGTTGTAAATGGTACAGCTGAAAATATACAAAGTGATTTTCTGAAATTAGCAGGTAAAACAGGAACAACTCAAATTAATTATACTTTACGAGACAAGGAAGATATGAAATATCAAACATCTTTTGCTGGATTTTTTCCAGCAGACGACCCAAAATATAGTTGTATCGTTGTTGTCAATAATCCAAAAAAAGAGTATTATGCTAATAGAGTTGCCGCCCCTGTATTTAAAGATATAGCTGAGCAAATTTATAATTTAGACTTTGATTTATTTTCAAATAAAATTGATTTATCGGGCATCAAAGAACATGTTGCTGTCAGCGATAATATTATATTACAATCAAGATTAGATTTTTTGTCTAATTATTTTAATGTCTCAAATTCAGATTTATTTAAAAATGAGATTTCTAATGTTTATAAACATTTAGAGCAAGGCATAATACCTGATATGCTTAATTATAATGCGGCTGATGCTAGTTATATTTTCAATAATTATAATATAAAAACAGAAATATTTGGAAGAGGCAAAGTTGTTAAACAGATTCCAAATGCTGGACTTGACATGAAAAATGTAAAAACAATAAAACTTTTTTTGATGTGAAACTATTACAAGATTTATTATATAAAATTGATTTGACTGAAACAATAGGTGATCTGAATTTAGGGATATCTGAAGTTTTTTTTGATTCACGAAAAGTAACTAAAGATTCAGTTTTTGTTGCTGTTTCTGGCACAAATTTAGATGGAAATATTTTCATAGAAGAAGCTATTAAAAAAGGAGCTATAGCGATAGTTTCAGAAAAAGTACCATCACATGTACAAGACAATATTACTTACATTAAAGTAAATAATGCACGAAAAGCTTTAAGCGTGTTAGCTTCTAATTTTTACAATAATCCTTCTTCAAAAATCAAATTGATTGGAGTCACAGGAACAAATGGGAAAACCACAGTAGTTAATTTATTATTCCAATTTTTTCAGTTAATAGGAGAGAAGTGTGGAATGCTGTCTACTATTGATAATAGGATAAATAATTATAAGGAGGTGTCAGCTTTAACAACCTTAGATCCAGTTTCAATAAATTATTTTATTAACAAAATGGTAGAAGATGGCTGTAGGTATTGTTTCATGGAAGTCAGTTCTCATGCTTTATCTCAAATGAGGGTTTTTGGTCTCAATTTTAATGTAGCTGTTTTTTTAAATATTTCACATGATCATTTAGATTATCATAAAAGTTTTGATAATTATTTATCAACTAAAAAGAGTTTTTTTGATTTATTAGAAGATGAAAGTATTTCTATAATTAATCAAGATGACAAGCATTTTGCAGATATAATAGATAATATAAAATCGAAATATTATACTTTTTCTTTTAATAAATCTTCAGACTTCAAAGGATCAAAAATAGAATGTAATTTTAATTACAGTATTTTAAATTTTAATGGTCAAAAATTTAAAACAAAATTAATTGGAGATTTTAATTTTTATAATTTATTAGCTGTTTATTCTGTAATTAATTTTTTCAAAAAAAATAATCATAACATCTTGAAAAATTTTGAATTTTTAAATCCGCCTTCTGGTAGAATGCAAAAAATACAGTCATTATCTACAATAATAGGGTTAGTTGATTATGCTCATACTCCAGATGCTTTAGAAAAGGTTTTATTAATGATTAATTCTCTTAAACAAGATAATCAATCAGTAATTACTGTTTTTGGTTGTGGTGGAGATAGGGATAAATCTAAAAGAAGTAAAATGGGGAAAATAGCTTTCAAATTAAGTGATAAAATTGTTATTACTTCAGATAATCCCAGAACAGAAAATCCATTGTTTATAATAGAAGAAATTAAGTCTGGAATACATGTTTTAGAAGAAGATAGAGTTTTTGTTTTAGAGGACAGATTGCAGGCTATTCAAAAAGCTTGTGATTTGGCTGAAAAAAATGACATAATATTAATTGCGGGGAAAGGTCATGAGAAATATCAAGATATAAATGGAGAGAAAATAGATTTTGATGACGTACAAACATTACAAGAATTATTAAAAAAACATTAATTATGATATATTATTTATTTCAATTTTTAGATCAAAATTTTATTATACCGGGTTTAGGCGTCTTTGAATATATATCTTTTAGAGCGCTTTTAGCTGTTATAATATCTTTTTTAGTTACAGTAGTTTTTGGTAAAAAAATTATTTCTTTTATTCAAAGAAAACAAATATCAGAGATATCTAGAAATTTAGGTTTAAAGGGAGAAAAACAAAAACATGGTACTCCAACTATGGGAGGGGTCATAATTATTGTTTCTATTTTAATTCCTACTTTATTATTAGCGAAAATTTCAAATATGTATATAATTATAATGTTAATATCAACATTAGTATTAGGATTAATTGGATTCCTTGATGATTATATAAAAGTTTTTAAAAAAAATAAAAAAGGTCTTTCAGCTAAATTTAAAATTATAGGACAATTATTATTGGCGTTATTTGTAGCATCGGTATTTTATTTTAATGATAGTACAAATATTAAAATTAAGAGCACAGACAATATTATATTATCTAATCAAGATAATCATCTATTAAATTATGAATTAACTGATAAAAAAATAACCACTATCCCTTTTGTGAAAAACAATGAATTTGATTATGCATGGTTGACAAATTGGACAGGTAAACATAAAAATAAATTCACATTTTTATTATTTACAATAATTGTTGTTTTAGTAATTGTTTCAGTTTCAAATGGAGCTAATTTAACTGACGGATTAGATGGCCTAGCAACAGGAGTTTGCGCTATTATAGGAGTTACTTTAGGTGTATTTGCATATGTGTCTAGTAATATGGTATTAGCTGATTATTTAAACATATTATATATACCTAATGCTTCAGAATTAGTCATTTTTATTGCGGCATATGTTGGTTCTTGTATTGCATTTTTATGGTTTAATTCTTTTCCCGCTCAGATATTTATGGGAGACACAGGAAGCTTAACTTTAGGGGGGATTATTGGGGTATTTGCAATTCTAATAAGGAAAGAACTTTTATTGCCACTGTTATGTGGAATATTTTTAATAGAAAATCTTTCAGTTATTTTACAGGTCTCATATTTTAAGTATACAAAGAAAAAATTTGGCATAGGAAAAAGAATTTTCAAGATGACTCCTATTCATCATCATTTTCAATTAAAAGGAATTCATGAAAATAAAATCGTTATCCGTTTTTGGGTTATAGCTTTAATATTAGCTGTATTAAGTATTGTTACTTTAAAATTAAGATAAAATGTTAAATAAAAAAATTATAGTTATAGGAGGAGGGGAAAGCGGATGTGGAGCTGCTTTATTAGCAAAAAAGCAAGGTTATAATGTTTTTTTATCTGACTCAAACATAATAAAAGATAATTATAAAAAATTATTACAAAAATTCGAAATAAATTGGGAAGAAAAGGGACATGACATAAAACATTTTAATAACGTAAATGAAGTTGTGAAAAGTCCAGGTATTTCTGATAAATCAATTATAATTAGAAAATTAAAAGATTTAAAAATAAAAATTATTTCTGAAATTGATTTTGGATTACGATTTACAAATTCTAAAATTATTGCAGTTACAGGAAGTAATGGTAAAACTACGACTACACTTTTAATAGAATATATTTTAAAAAAAGCAAAAAAAAATGTTAAAGCTGTAGGGAACCTGGGAAGAGGTTTTTGTATGCAGATTTTTAATAAAAATTACGATTATTATATATTAGAATTAAGTAGTTTTCAATTGAGAGATTCTTTTACGATAAATCCATATATTTCTATAATATTAAATATAACACAAGACCATGTTGATCAGCATGGTTCATTTAAAAATTATATTTCCTCTAAATGTAAAATATTTCAAAATCAAGATTTTAAAAATCATTTTATTCTGAATTCAGAAGATAAAGTGCTTGCTAATACTATTAGATTAGATCAAGTTAAGCCAAATGTCTATACTTTTTCTTCATTTAAGTCAAAAAAAAAAAATCATTCTTATTTCGAAAATTTAAAAATCAAAATATTAACAATCAAAAATCAATTTACTATGAACATTAATCAATTAGCTTTACAAGGTAAACACAATATTTATAATTCTATGGCAGCATCAATAGCTGCAAAAATTATGAATATAGAAAATAACATTATAAGAGAGTCTTTAAGGGATTTTAAAAATTTAGAACATAGATTGGAAAAGTTTATTAAAATATATGGTATAGATTTTATCAATGATTCTAAAGCAACAAATGTCAATTCTGCTTGGTATGCCTTGGAATCAATGAATAAGCCAGTAATCTGGATAGCTGGAGGAATCGATAAAGGAAATAATTATGAAATTTTACAAAAAATAGCAAAACAAAAAGTGAAAGCACTTATTTGTTTAGGAAAGGATAATTCTAAAATTAAAAATGCATTTAAGAAGTTTGTCAAGGTGATACATGACTGTAAATCTATGGAAGAAGCTGTGAAAATATCTTTCAAATTAGCATCTTTTGGTGATGCTGTTTTATTATCTCCCGCTTGTTCTAGTTTTGACCTGTATAATAATTATGAAGAAAGAGGAAATGATTTTAAAAAAGAGGTAAAAATCACATGATTAAAAATATAATTCATATTTCTGGGAATAAATCTATTTGGGTTATAGTGTTGTTTTTATCTTTATTTTCTTTGGCAGCAGTTTATAGCGCTGAAGGTCTTGATAATGTTATAAAACATTTTTTAAAATTACTTTCAGGTATTTTGGTATTGTATTTTGTGCATAAAATACCAGCTGAATATTATTCCGGAATAGGACGTATTATGTTTTTTAGTTCAGCTGTATGTTTATTTATATTACTACTTCCTCTTGGCTCTTTTATTCCAGAAATTAATGGAGCTAGAAGATGGATTCCTCTTCCTTTTGGATTAACTTTTCAGCCTTCTGATATTGCTAAAATAGGGACAATAATGTTTTTATCTAGAAATATCATCAAGCATAAAAGTAGATTAGTTTCTTTTAAAGATTTTTTTAAGTATTTGTTTTTACCATTACTCATGATAGTGTTTTTTATTTTGCCACATGATTTTTCAACATCATTTATGCTTCTATTATTAGGATTTATTTTATTTTTTTTCGGAGGCATTAAATTTTCACATTTATTTAAATCTGTTTTATATGTGTTATTTTTTTTCAGTATTTTATATTTTGGGATTAAGCAAGTTCCTGATTTCGCTAATGTTTTTCCTCGTGGAGAAACTTGGGTTTTAAGAATAGATAATTTCATAAATAATGATATTTCAAATAAAAAATCTAATTTTCAAGCTATTGAAGCAAGAAAAGCCATGTCTAATGGAGGATGGAAAGGAGTTGGTCCAGGTAAAAGCTTACATAGAAGCACCCTGCCTGAAGCTGGATCTGATTATATATATGCTATAATAATTGAAGAGTATGGTTTAACTGGGGGAGCAATTGTTCTTATATTATATTTATGGTTTTTATTTATTGGCAATAAAATATATTTTAATTTAAAAAATCATTACAGAGGTTTAATCGTATTGGGATTAACTTTTAGCATTGTTTTACAAGCTTTAGTTAATATTTCTGTTGCTATAGGATTATTTCCAGTAACTGGGCAAAATTTACCTTTAATTAGTACAGGAGGAACTTCAATTATAGTTACGTGTGTTAATTTTGGATTTATTATAGGAATAACAAAAAATACAAAATGAAAATAATTATTAGTGGCGGTGGCACAGGAGGGCATTTATTTCCGGCTTTAGCATTGGCAGATGCAATGAAATTACAATTTCCAGATTCTGAAATAATTTTTGTTGGAGCTAAAAATAAAATGGAAATGGATATTGTGCCAAAAAGAGGATATAAAATAATAGGTTTATATATATCAGGTTTTCATAGAAGACGATTAATTAGAAATATATTTTTTTTATTTAAGCTTAAACTTTCTATTATTCATTCTTTAATAATTTTAATTAGACATAGACCAAATGTTGTTATCGGGACGGGAGGATTCGCCAGTGGACCTATTTTATTTTGTAGTTCTATTTTTGGAATACCTACTTTAATACAAGAACAAAATTCATTCCCCGGTATAACAAATAGAATTTTAGGCAAATTTGTAAATAGAATTTGCGTAGCCTATCAGGGCATGAATAAATATTTTGATTCTAAAAAGGTAGTTTTGACGGGCAACCCTATAAGAAAAAATATTTTGAATGCTAAAAAAAGAACAGAAGATGCGAATAAGTATTTTAATTTATCAGATAAAAAAACTGTATTAGTTTTAGGGGGCAGTTTAGGGGCTAAGACAATTAATGATTCTATTTCTAATTTTATTACTAATAATAATTTTAATTTTCAAATTATATGGCAGACAGGCAAATTGTATTATCAAGATATCTCTAAAAATACCGCAATTAAAAAAGATAATGTTAAAGTTTTTCCTTTTATTTCAGAAATAGATTTGGCTTTTGCTGCTGCAGATATAATTATATCTAGAGCTGGCGCAATTACATTATCAGAATTAATGTTTATAGGAAAGCCTGTCATTTTAATTCCATCTCCTAATGTTTCAGAAAATCATCAATATAAGAATGCGAAAATCTTAGAAGATAATAATGCTGCTATTTTAGTTGAGGATAAAAAAAGTAAAAATGAATTATCAAGTTTGCTGTTGTCTTTAATTAACAATCAAGAAAGGATGGATTTGTTAAGTAGTAATATATTTAAAATGTTTAAAGACAATTCAATTAACAACATTATTGAAGAGGTTGATAATATATTAAAATAATGTTTAAATATAGTCATGTTTTTTTGATAGGGATAGGGGGTGTTGGAATGAGTGCTTTGGCTCTTTTTTTCATTAAACAAGGTTCAAAAGTTTTTGGATATGACAGAGAAAAAAGCGATATAACGGAAGATTTAGAAAAAAAAGGAGCTGTGCTGTTTTATGATTTTGATTTAAGTCAAATGAATTATTTTATTGATAATGACAAAAACAATATTTTAATTATATATACACCAGCAATTGATGTAAATAATATATTACTTAAACATTTTATAGATGAAGATTTTATAGTTAAAAAGAGATCTGAAGTTTTAGAAGAAATTATTTTTGATAAAAAAGTTATAGCTGTTGCTGGAACTCATGGAAAGACGACTATTACATCTTTAGTTAGTCATATTTTGAGTTTTTCAGGAATTAATATTATGGCTTTTATTGGAGGTTTTATGAAAAAAGAAAAATTAAATTTTATTTTTTCAGAAGACCCAGAATATGTAGTTGTTGAAGCTGATGAATATGACAGGTCTTTTTTAAAAATACAACCTAATATTGCAATTGTTTCTTCAATAGATATGGATCATACAGACATATATTCTAGTTATGATGAATTAGTGGAAACTTTTAATATATTTTTAAATAAAACTTCTGATTTGATTATATCAAATAAAAACTTAATTGATAAGCTGAAAGTAAAAAATATAAAAATCAACACATATGATAATACAGTTAGCGGCACATTGAATAAGGAGACATTAGAGTATTTGAAATTTATTTTACCAGGGGAGCATAATATGAGTAATGTTAATGCCGCTGTTTTAACATGTTTGAATTTAGGATTAACTGTTTTTGAGATTAATAGAGCATTATTAAACTTTGAAGGCATCTTGAGAAGATTTCAATTTCATTCTAGAGATAGATTTATTTTGATAGAGGATTATGCGCATCATCCAAAAGAAATTGCAGAAACATTGAAAACAGTCAAGTCTTTATATGCAAATGAAGAAATTACAGTTTTCTTTCAACCTCATCTTTTTTCAAGAACATCTTTTTTTATTAAAGATTTTGCGGAAAGTTTATCTATCGCGGATAATGTTTTGTTATATGATATTTATGGGGCAAGAGAAAAAAATAAAAATAATATTAGCTCTTGTGATTTATTAGAAATGTTAGACGTGAATAATAAATTTATGATAAACGATAGTGATATTGATTTGTTAATTCACAAATTAAAACCTAGGGTAACAATAGTTTTAGGGGCAGGAGATATTACGAAAAGTATTAAAAAAATATATAAATCTTTAAAGCATAATAGTTGATAAATCTGTTTAAAACATTATTTGTTACCTCGTTGATCGTTTTGTTATTGTTTTTATTTTCAAAATTAGAAAAGAGCTATAGCAATAGTAAGATTAATGAGATTGTGGTTTTATCTGATTTCTGTTATTCAGATAATTTTGTTAGCGATATTTTAAAAAAAATGAAACAAAAATTAGACACCTTGAAATTAAAAGATATTATTTTGAATGACGTAGAAGATAGTTTAATTAATGAGAAAAATATAGAGAGCGCAGAGGTGTATTTTACAATTGATAAAAACTTAAATATATATTTAAAAGAACGATTACCTATAGTTAAAATATATCATTCTAATGGAGAAACATTTTTTTTAGATACAAATTTTCATAGAATTGAAGATGGCAAAGTTTATGATCTTAATTATTTAATCGCCAATGGTTTTATAAATAATAAAAATTTATCTTTTATATATGAGATATCAAAAAGTATATATTTTGATATTTTTTGGAGAAATTTTGTGTCACAAGTTTATGTTACGGAACACAATACTATAGAGTTAATACCTGTATTATTTGATCATAAAATAATAATAGATAATGTTAAACAGCTTGAAACAGCAAAAATATTTTATAGTAATTTAACATCAGAGATTAATATTTCAAAATATTCTGAATTAAATTTTATGTTTGGAAATCAAGTATTAGCTGTAAAAAATAATATTAATTATGAAAAATAAAATAGCAGTAGGTTTAGATATAGGGACAACTAAAATAAGCGTTATAGTTGGAGTAAGAAATGATTTTGGTAAAATAGAAATATTAGGTATTGGTAAAACTAAATCTACAGGAGTTATGCGTGGGATAGTTGCTAATATAGATCAAACAACTAATGCTATAATGGAAGCTAAAACTCAAGCAGAAAACCAGTCAAGTCAATCACAAGGCAAAGAAATCAAAATTTCTAATGTTAATATAGGTATCGCGGGTCAGCATATTAGAAGTTTGCAAAATCGAGGTCAAATGGTTAGAGAAGATGTAAAAGACCCTATTTCTGATTCTGATTTAAAAAAATTAAAAGATGATGTGTATAAACTAGTTATGACTCCAGGAGAGGAAATAATACATGTTATTCCTCAAGAGTATATTGTGGATAGTCAAATAGAAGTTGTCGAGCCTAAAGGTATTACAGGTACAAAGTTAGAAGCAAATTTTCATGTTATAACTGGACAAGTAGCGGCAATACAGAATATAAAAACATGTGTGAATAATAGTAATTTAAAAGTTCAAAACTTAACTTTAGAACCTTTAGCTTCCGCAGAAGCTGTTCTTGATAAAGAGGAAATAGACGCAGGGGTAGTATTAGTGGATATTGGAGGGGGAACTACAGATGTTGCTATATACAAAGATAATGTTATCAGGCATACAGCTGTTATTCCTTTTGGAGGTAATGTTATTACAGGAGATATAAGAGATGGTTGCAGTATTTTAGACAGACAAGCTGAGCAATTAAAAAAACAATATGGTTCTGCTTTAGCAGAGCTTTGTAAAGAAAATGAATCTGTGGTTGTTAGAGGTTTAAGAAATCAAGAAGCTAAACATATTTCGTTTAAAATTTTAGCTGGAATTATTGAATGCAGAATGAAAGAAATTTTTTCATTAGTGAAACATGAAATAAATAATTCAGGTTATGGAGGCAGGCTGATTGGAGGCATTGTATTAACTGGAGGAGGTTCACAATTAAAGAACATACAACATCTTGCAAAACTAGAATTTGGAACAGCTGTTAGAATTGGTTATCCTGATGAGCATTTATCAAAAGATTCAAAAGTTAAAGTTAATAATCCAATATATTCTACAGCTATTGGTTTAGTTATGAAAGCTTTTGATGATTATCAAAATGTTATTGATGAAGAAAATACAGAGAGAGAAAAGAGTCCATTAAGTGATTTTTTCAAAAAATTTACAGATAAAATAGAATCTCTTTTAAAAGATGATACAAATTAAATAAAAAACAAAAATTATGATTGACGAAAATTTATTAGATTTCAATTTACCAAAAAACATATCTTCAAATATTAAAGTTATTGGATTAGGCGGTGGCGGAGGAAACGCAGTAAATTACATGTATGAATCAGGTATAAAAGGAGTAGATTTTGTGATTTGTAATACAGACTTACAAGCTTTAGATATAAGTCCTGTTCCAAATAAAATTCAAATAGGGGCTGAATTAACGTCTGGATTAGGGGCAGGGGCAAATCCTGAAATGGGAGAGAGAGCAGCAGAAGAAAGCAAGGATATAATAAATAAATTATTAGATTCAAATACTAAAATGTTATTTATCACAGCGGGTATGGGAGGAGGAACAGGTACTGGAGCAGCGCCTGTTGTTGCGAGATTAGCAAAGGAAAAAGGCATATTAACTGTTGGCGTAGTTACAGTTCCCTTTGTTTCAGAAGGAGGTAATAGAATGGAATATGCTAAAAATGGATTAAAGAAATTACGTGATAATGTTGACACTTTATTAGTTATAAATAATCAAAAGTTAATTGAAATTTATGGAGATTTAAGATTAACAGAAGCTTTTTCAAAAGCAAATGAAGTTTTAACAACAGCTACAAAGGGGATAGCTGAAGTTATTTCTCAGCCATTAATGGTTAATATAGATTTAATGGATGCTAAACGAGTTTTAGAGAATAGTGGCACTGCATTAATGGGACAATTTGAAGCTTCAGGAGAGCATCGAGCTATAAAAGCTGTTGAAGGGGCATTAGATTCTCCTTTATTAAATGAAAGTGATATACATGGTGCGCAACAAGTTCTTTTGAAGATAGTATGCGGGAAAGGAGAAAATGAAATTACAATAACAGAATTATCTAATATAAAAAATTATATACAAAAAGCTTGTGGTAATGGTTCTAATGTAAATATTATAGAAGGCATTGGTACAGATGAGATTATGGGAGATAAGGTTAATGTAACTGTTATTGCAACCGGTTTTAAAGCAAATGAACCAATGATGGATAGCGATGAGGAAAAGGTTCATGAACTTCCTTCAGATAAGAATATAAATGAGAATAATTTATTAGATAAAGAGCTTTTGACTAAACCTTCAAATGAAGATAATATCAGCGGAAAATCAAATATTAATACTTTGTTTGATAAGGGTATATCAAACGATCAAGATATTAATACAAATAATGATTTGTCAAATTTAAATAAAGAACAAATTGAAGAACCTTTGAATGACAATGATGAAGGTTTTGTTTTAGATTCTAATGAAAATAAGGTTGTATATGAATTAGATTTGGAAGATGATATTAA
>CAXEHY010000082.1:0-9591 GCA_963996865.1 uncultured Flavobacteriales bacterium
TAACTATATCTGGCTGAAATGACAAAATTGCTTTTTTACATAACCTTAAATTCCTCAAAACACTACCTGCTTTTTTAACAACCTCAACAAATCCCATTACAGCTAAATTATTAATATGTATAACAGGGTCTTGTCTTAACGCTTGTTTTGTTTTATCTCCTCCTAAATATTCAAAAACAGCATTTGGATCATTTTTTTTAATTTCTGAAACTAATAAACTAGCATATAGATCACCAGAAGATTCTCCACATATTAAAAAATATTTCATGACAAGATTTTGATAATCAGAACAACAAATGCATATAAAAAAGTGGAAAATAAAATTCCTCTCGAGACATATTCTTTCTTTTTGATTAAAAGAAAGAAAAACAAACCGTTAAACAAAACCATAAGACTTAAATAATGAGTAAAAATACCACCAAATAAAAGATGATTAAAAAAATCTACCACATTCATGTTAAATATTAAAAAAGCACTAATCACAAAAAAAACAAAAGGAATAAAAAGCCCTAATAAAAATCCTATCAAAAATTCTCTCTTATAATTTCTCATCAAATTGTTTTTTCAGCTTATCATAATTTTTGTTATCAGTAAAATCTATTTTTAAGGGCACTACAGAGACAAAATTACTACTAATAGCAAACTCATCTGTTTCTTCTCTTTGATCATTATTAAAAAAAACACCTTTCATGATAAAATACTCTCTGCCATCTTCATCTAATTTCTTTTCAAAATCTTCTTTCCAGCCAGAATCAGCTTGTTTACATAACTTAATACCATTAATTGCTTCCATTTTAATATTAGGAATATTAACATTCAAACAAATATTTTCATCATTTTGTTTTGACAAAAACTTTTTAATAATATTATGACAAATTATTTTAGAAGCAGAAAAATCAGCTTCTGAAGAATAATCTAGTAAAGAAAATGCTATTGAAGGTATTTTATTTATATAAGCCTCTAAAGCCGCTGCCACTGTACCAGAATATATAGTGTTAATAGAAGTATTTGAGCCATGATTTATACCTGAAATACAAAAATCTGGTTTTCTTTGAGATAATTTATCTATAGCAATTTTAACACAATCTACAGGAGTTCCTGAACATGAATACTTGACAATATTATAACTTGAATCTATTTTATTTATATAAATTTTTTTATCCAAAGATATAGCATGACTCATGCCTGATTGATGAGTATCTGGAGCAACTATCAATAAATCTCCAAATTTACTAGCAATATCAATTAAACTTCTTAATCCCTTTGAATTAACTCCGTCATCATTTGTAATTAAAATCAATGGTCTTAGTTCCATAAAATAAAGATAATTACAAATTTTGTTAAATTTTTATAAACAAAAATTAAATTTGTTAAAAAAATAACATATATGAAACTTGATACAATTCCTGCAGCTATAAAAGAAATAAAAAAAGGCAATATAATAATTGTAGTAGATGACGAAAATCGTGAAAATGAAGGTGATTTTATTGTAGCTGCAGAAAAAATAACACCAGAAATAATAAACTTTATGGCTACAAATGGAAAAGGATTAATATGCGCTCCTATATCAGAAGAAAGATGCCAAGAATTAGATTTAGAATTAATGACTGGCAAAAATACAGCACTACATCAAACAGCCTTTACAATTTCTGTTGATTTAATAGGTGAAAACTGTACTACAGGAATTTCTTCAGAAGACAGAGCAAAAACAATACAAGCTCTAGTAAATGATAAAAGCAAGCCAGAAGATTTTGCTAGACCTGGACATATATTTCCACTAAAATCTCTTAAAGGTGGTGTTTTAAGAAGAGCTGGGCATACTGAAGCGGGAACAGATTTAGCAAAACTAGCAGGATTAAAACCAGCAGCAGTAATTGTAGAAATAATAAATCCAGATGGTAAAATGGCTAGACTACCTGATTTAATCAAAATAGCCAAAAAATTTAAAATCAAAATTATATCTATAGAAGATTTAATAAAATATAGAATAAAAAAAGAATCACTAATTAAAAAAATATGCGAAGTTAATCTGCCAACTAAATATGGAGATTTTAAATTAATATCATATAAACAAACAACAACCAATGAAGAACATTTAGCTCTTATAAAAGGCAAGTGGAAAAAAGATGAAAGTATATTAGTCAGAGTACACTCTTCTTGTTTTACTGGAGATGTGTTAGGCTCTTTAAGGTGTGATTGTGGAGATCAATTACAAAATTCATTACAAATGATTCAAAATAAAGGAAAAGGAGTTGTAATTTACATGAAACAAGAAGGCAGAGGTATAGGTTTAGTAAATAAACTTAAAGCATATGAACTACAAGAAAAAGGTATGGATACTGTACAAGCTAATTTAGCTTTAGGATTTCAAGCTGATAAAAGAGATTATGGTATTGGAGCTCAAATTCTCAGAGACTTAAATGTTAAAAAAATAAATTTAATATCAAATAATCCAAAAAAAAGAGCTGGATTAAAAGGGTATGGAATAAAAATAATTAAAAATGTTCCTATAAATATATGTCCAAACCAGCACAATGACTTTTATTTGAAAACTAAAAGAGATAAGATGGGTCATAATTTAAAAATATAAATGAAAAACATAAATATATTAGGAATAGAATCATCTTGTGATGACACTTCTGCAGCCGTGATACAAAATGGTGTTTTAAAATCAAATTTAATTGCAAATCAAAAGGTTCATGAAAAATACGGTGGAGTTGTTCCTGAAATAGCTTCTAGAGAACATCAAAAAAATATTATCCCCGTTGTAGATCAGGCACTAAAACAAGCCAATATAGATAAAAACGAAATATCTGCAATAGCATTCACTCAAGGCCCCGGCTTAAAAGGATCATTATTAGTTGGAAATTCATTCGCCAAAGGTCTTTCTTTAGGACTCAAAAAACCTTTAATAGAAGTCAATCATATACATGGTCATATTTTATCTAGTTTTATTATAGAAAATGAAGAAGAAAAAATTCCTAATTTTCCTTTTATATGTTTAGTAGTGTCTGGAGGTCATACGCAGTTTTTTTATGTTGAAGATTATTTTAAAATCAAAATGATTGGCACTACTCTAGATGACGCAGCTGGAGAAACATATGACAAAGCAGCAAAAATGATGAATCTAGATTATCCTGGAGGTCCAATTATAGATAAACATGCACAAAAAGGTGATTATGATAAATTTACATTCACGATTCCTAATGTCAAAAATTTTGACTTCAGTTTTAGTGGGATAAAAACAAATATTTTATATTTTTTAAATAAAAATACGATAAAAAATAAAAATTTTATTAAAAATAATATTCACGATTTATGTGCTTCAATACAACACACAATAAATAAATACTTAATACTGAAACTAGGAAAAACCTTATTAAAATATGACACTAATGATATATGTGTTACTGGAGGTGTTGCTGCTAATTCAGATTTAAGAAAAAAGCTTTACACATTATGTAAAAACAACAATAAAGAACTGCATCTTCCACCTGTAAAATTCTGCACAGATAACGCAGCTATGATAGCAAATATAGGGTATTATAAATTTTTAAATAAAAATTTTGCTGATCAAAATTCTATTGCTAAATCAAGACAAAATATTAAAGAAATATAATCACTTTAACCTAGTTCCAAAAATAAATTTATCACTCCAATAATATTTATGATTGATATCACTTATCGTAACACCTTTACTAGAAGAAGTATGAATAAATTTATTGTCACCTAAAAAAATACCAACATGACTTATTAACTTAGAGGTGCTAGTAGTCCCTGTGAAAAATACCAAATCTCCTTTTTTTAATTGATTTTTTTTGACAATAATAGTTCCATATCTGCCGAAATCTTGAGCTGTTCTTGGAGGCTCAAATCCCTGATTTTGAAAACTAACATACAATAACCCTGAACAATCTATACCAGATTTACTCAACCCCCCCATTCTATGAGGAGCTCCTAAAAAACTTTTAGCATAATTAATTAATTTATCATAATTAAGATCATCTACTTCCATGTCAAGCTGTATCCCTCCATTATAAAAAATCTCATACTTGTCTCCCAAGTTTCTTTCATCCATAATATCACTTAATAAAGCTAAATCCATCTTGATAACTATATTAGAATTTTTATCACTTTTATCAGTAATATTAGATTCATTTTCTATTATAACTTTATTGCCTTTAGATTTATCTGTATTTTGATTTTCTGCATTTTCAATTATTATTAATGGCTTTGCATTATCTCTTTTTTTATGTTTTATTATAGAGCAAGAACTCATTAAACTTATAGATAATATAAAAACAGAAATTTGTTTCATCTTAATAAATTCATTAAAAAAACTTAATTATCTAAAATCTCAAACTCAGTTCTTCTATTTTTACTTCTGCCATCTTCTGTGTCATTTAAAGCAATTGGTCTTTCTGAGCCATATCCTTTAGATTTTAATTGTCCTTTAATAACACCTTTAGATATTAAATATTTTCTTACTTCATCTGATCTTTTTTGAGATAATTTTTTATTATATCTTTCACTACCCACATCATCTGTATGACCAGACAATTCTACTTTCATATTAGGAAACTCTAATAGTAAATCAACTAATCTATCTAATTCTGGGTAAGATTCTTTTTTAATATCATGCTTGTCAAAATCAAAAAACACATTTTTTAATGTTATTTTACTTCCTTTAGCTATCTTCATCATTTTTATATTTTTTTCAACAATATTAAACTCACTCTCATTAGGCAAATTAAAATTCTCCGAAAAGAACAAATAATCTTCAAGCTCAACTGATATGCCATAATTTACTCCAGAAGGTAAAGAAAGTAAAAATTTACCTGTCTCGCTATTAGAATTAAATCTAGACATTAATTCTCCTGTTGTATTATTATATATATGTATTAAAGCTTCTATTGGATCATTTGTGACTGCATCAATAATTCTACCTTTAAAAACTGTTAAATTATTTGAATTAACAGAAATTTGATCGGGAACATGTTGTTCTTGTAAAGGCTGCACTAAAGAAGAAATTAATTTATCTTCAAAAGAAGATAACATTTTTTTAGGTTCTCCAAAAAAAGTAACTTTATATATATCTAAATTACCTTTACTGATAGAGTCTTTTCTGTTAGAAGATATAAAAGCATTTTTGCCGCTTGCGGTCGAACTAAAAAATAAATCATCATAAGGAGTATTAACAGGATAACCTAAATTAAGAGGCTTAGACCATTGATTGTTTTCATTTAAATAAGAAACAAAAATATCATAACCTCCCATAGAATTATGACCCTCTGATGAAAAATACATTTTTCTGCCATCTGCAGAAACAAACACAGATCCTTCATTAAAATTTGTGTTAATTAAATCGCTTACTGACGCCCCTAATCTCCAAGAGACATCATGAATGTCATCAGACACGCTAAAAATAATATCATCACTTTTTTTATTGCTAATTATATAATATAAAACTCTATCTCCAGGGGTATAACAAGAATATGTTTCATCTAAGCTTGAATTAATATTAGCAGCCATTTTTGGAACAGGATCTGTCCAATTAAAACCATTTAATGTGCTTTGAAATATATTTTTATTATTTTCACCAACATCTTTAAACATCAATATTTTTTGCCCATCATAAGACACATTGGAAATTAAATCATCATTCACCGTATTAAATTCATCTAATCCTGTTATATTACTCCATTGACGATTAAGTATTTTAGCTGAATAAATATCATAATCATAGTTTAAGGAAACTAAATCAATATCCTTTAAATATCCTTGAGAAGAGTAAAACATCTTTTCTCCATCAGTTGTAATACATGGGTTCAAATCATTACCTGATGTGTTGATCTCGTTAACATTAACAACCCAAGCTTTCGGAACATTTGTAATTAAATCCTTGCCGTTTTTACATTCGTCAATATATTTAAAAACTAAATTTCTAAATAAATCTAATTTAGCAAAAGAGCTTTGTAGAAAAAGATTATAATTATCAATCGCTGAATCAAAATACATATTTAATTGTTGTGTCCTAGCCAATACAAAAAAATATTCTCCAGGTTGATCTTCATTTATAGAATAAGATTTATTTAAATAATAATCAGATTTATATTTATTATTTGTAAATAAATAAGCAAAAGCAATTTTACGACATAACGCAGAAGACATATGATTAAAATTTTGACTTATTTCCAGATAATCTTTTAGAGATAATAAAAATAATTCTTCTTTATTGTTAAATACGCACTCTGATATAACAGCTTCATTAAATAATTTATCTGCATTTTCTATCTTTTTCTTAATAGCCCTATACTCTTTTTTATCCTTAAATATTTTTTTATCAAACTTATCAAAATTTATATCTTGCGCATAAGCATAGCAAAATATAAAATTAAAAAGCAGAAAAATACAAGATTTAATATTTACAATCATATAAAATATATTTTTTAGCATCTTTAATACCTAAATCTAACGCTCTCTGCCAATCTTTACATGCTCCATCTACATCCATAATCATTTCCTTAGCAGCGCCGCGATTCATGTAAGCTTGAGCGTTTTTATCATTATATTCAATAGCTTTATTAAAGTTTTTTATAGCTTCTTTATATTTTGTTAAACTATAAAGACAAGCCCCTTTATTTAGATACGCCAAATCATAATCTGGTTTTATATTAATAACCTGTTCACAATAAGACAAAGACTTCTCGAATTGATCCATTATATAATATAATGCAGCTATGTTATTTAAGACTATATAATATTTAGAATCATATTCTAATGATAGTTTATAGCTAGCCAAAGCTTTATCATAATCTCCCATATTCCTGTAAACAGAACCTAAATTACTATACACGAAAGATAAAGTAGGATCTAAATTAATTGCCATTTTATAATATTTTACAGCTTCTTCATAATTCTCAATCATCTTATAAGCACTAGCTAAATCATTATAAGCATAAGAATAATCAGGATTCAAATCTATACATTGAGTAAAACTATTTATAGATTCTTCATAATTTTTTTCTATAAAATACACTACTCCAAGCTCATAAAAAGACAAATAAAATTTATTATTATGTTTTATAGATTTTTTGAGATTTTTTTTTGCAAACTCTAAATTATTAAGCATTATAAATGATCTTGCAAACTCATAATATATAGTGTCTGTTTTTTTGCCAAAATATAACATCTTAGTTAAATCATTTACACCAGCCATATATTGTTCTAAAAAATAATAAGATTTATAACGTAAAAAATATGCATCAAAAAAAGCAGTATCTAATAATATTGCTTTGTCAAAAGATAAAATAGCTTTTTCATAATCATTTTGATTAAAAAAATCGACTCCTTGATTATATGCTTCTTGTGAATTTTTTATTTGATTGTTGATTTTGTTTATTCTTAATATAGAATCTTCAAAACTTTCTTCATAATTTAAATTATCAATATTTAAAGTGTCTTGAGATAAAAGAGAATAGCCGCAAAATAAAAATGTAAAAAATAAAATTATATAATAATTCATAATAATATCTATTTACTCTTTTGAGTATATATTCTATATAATTTATCCAAACCAATCCAAATTAAAATCACAGGCCAAAATTTACGAAATAAATTAAAAAAATCTGGAATATATATTAAATCAAGATTATGAAAAAGAAAAATAAATCCCAAAATAATCAAAAAAACAGGCAACGAAATACTCTTGTTCATATAACTATTATTTTCTTATTCAAAGTAATATTTTTAGTTATAATTTTCAAATTATATACACCTGAATTTAACCCTTTATTTGAAAATTTAAAATCCTTTGAATTTATATCATCAATAACTTGCATTAACAAGCCCTTAGAATTGTATAAATAAATGCAATCTATAATGCTTTCAGAATATATTTTACAAAATTCAGCAAAAGGATTAGGATACAATTTGACAATATCATTGAAAGACTCTATGGATGAAGATATTATATTAATTTTTTCACATACACTATCACAAAAATATCCATTAGAATCATAAATTGACAAACAAACTATATATGATCCTGATTGAGAATAATTATGTGAAGGTTTAGAAGTGACATCATTAATGTTGCCATCACCAAATTCCCAAAGCTCATAAGAATATGAGCCTGTGGATGAGTTTACAAAATCAACACTATTTCCATTAACAAGAAATTTAAAAGCAGCTACACATTGAGAGCTAACATGAAAACTGAAAAGAAATAAAAATAGAAATAAAAAAACCTTATTTAACATAAATTATTTTTTCAAAAAAGTATCTATCACTATTAAAAAACTCAACAAAATAAACACCTGAAGGCAAATCAACATCAAAAATTAAATTATCACCAATATTATTTTTAGTAAAAATTATTTTACCTGCAATATCCTTTAAATTAAAATTATAATCTTTATCTCCTACTATTTGAACAGAAATAATGTTTGAAGAAAAATAATAATTAATCAAATTATTATTTTCATTTAAATCTAAAGAAGAAAAATCAATAGATCCAGTAATATTACAATTATTAGCATCTGTCACTTCATAATAAAAAGTTCCATTTTGGGAAGGGTAAAAAACAGAATATGTTGCTCCGGAAATAGTATTCATGTTTTGATCAAACCATTGAAAAAAATACGGCATAGTGCCTCCAGATACAATTAATTCTAACATATTGCCATTTTGCAAAGTTGTTACATCAAAAGCAGGCTGATCTATACTGCCATTTAATATACTTAATGTGCTATCTTCAACTGAAATTGAATTAAATGGTGAAGATAAACTATCTCCATGCAACAACATACAAGAATTCTGTTGCATAGTGTTTAAATATATTCCTTGTATATTATCATAACCATCAACAAATTCTATATCATAAAATCCTCCATTACAAGGATTTTGAATTTTAAAAGGAATATACATTAAAGTATTATTACAATAATCCAAAACAGAAGAATCTAAAGGTGTTGATGATGTATATTCAATTGTTAACATTTTACCTGAAGAAAAAGAATAATTAAAAACACTAGAAGACAAAAAAATATTCGTTCCGTATCCAATTAAAGAATAATCTATACCCACATAATTAGCTACCAGCAACCATGCGGGGTTATTTATACCATTAATCACACTCCATGCAGAATCAATAGGTGTTATTTTTGTTGAATCAAATAAAATATTACATTTAAAGCCATATATACCAGAATTATTATTAAAAATCGAATATAAGTCTCCATTTAATGATAATTTATAAACAGCAAATGTATCTTGATTATATATCCATCCATTGTACACTGGATCTAAATTTAAATCAATATTTTCTATTTCTACTATAGGATTAGATATTTGAGAAAATATACAATTATTTGAAACAATAAGAAATAATACAAAAATCACATACTTCATTATTTATTTTTTAAATACTATTTTCTTAAAAGATTCATCTTTAATTAAAATATCAAATAAATAATTACCTGAACTTAAATTTGAAATATCTATAATTTTATTTCCTTTTAATTTATTAAAAGATAAATGTAATTTAGAATTAAAATCATAAATTTTTAAATCATACTCACAAACATCTGA
>CAXEHY010000083.1:0-2912 GCA_963996865.1 uncultured Flavobacteriales bacterium
AATATTATTAAAAAATGGTTCACGTATGATAGCGATGTAATATTTATATGTTTTTTGTTATTCCATTTCCAAAATCCGTATATGCTCATTATTAAATAGAATATTTGTAATGTTGATTCTGCTAAAAGATTGGACATGTGAAATATATATGTAAAAATTATAACACTAATTCCTCCGTAAATCCAACACAAAATGTTTTCTTTTGCGGCAAGTATTACATAAAGTATACCGCATAATAATCCTATTAATTCTAATATTTGCAATAAATTTTGGTAGGGTATATAAATTTCCATTTTATATTATATATGTAATTATATAATTCTTTTGTAATTCAAAATTTACTTTTAAAATCCTTTTTTTAGTATATACAAAAGCAAATTTCTGTTTTGTGTTTATTTTTTCAATTAATATTTCATTTTTAAAGTTTATTTTTTTGTTGTCTAAATATTTACAAACAGCTTCTTTTATTGTCCAGATAATAGTGTTTATAATTTTCGGATTTTGTGTTTTTACTTGGGATAATTCAAAGTCGTTAATAAATTTATTTTCTATTAAATTTATTTTTTCTTTTATTTTTTGAATATCTATACTGACATTTTTTTTACTTATGCATATCCCGACTAATCCTTCAGAATGAGAAATAGATATATTTCCTTTTTTTATTAAAGGTTTTCCAGATTTACTGTAGTTGATTTTTTTATAGTTAGAAATTCTCTGTAATAAATACCTTGATCCCAGCCATTCTTTTTTACGCTTTAGATTTTTTATTTTTTTGTATTCTTGTGATTCGAAAAAAGTGTTTTTTTCTAGCCAGTCTATTTTTTTATCAATCATCCATACAACTAATTTGAAATAATTGTCAATATTTTTTTTATAAAAAAATCTCATTTATAATGAATACCTATTTGTATATTTGCAATTTAAAAATAAAAACTGAAACCAAAATTAGAACAAGTGGATTATAAAGTTAAAGACATTTCTCTTGCAGATTGGGGAGAGAAAGAAATTGATTTAGCTCGCGCTGAGATGCCGGGATTAATGACAATAATAGAAGAATATAAAAATCAAAAACCTTTAAAAGGAGCTAGGATAGCTGGATGTTTGCATATGACTATTCAAACGGCTGTTTTAATAGAAACATTAATTGCTTTAGGAGCAGAGGTTAGATGGTCTTCTTGTAATATTTTTTCCACTCAAGATCACGCTGCTGCTGCTATTGCTGAAAGAGGAATTTCTGTTTTTGCTTGGAAAGGCATGAGTGAAAAAGAATTTAATTGGTGTATAGAGCAAACTTTATTTTTTGGCTCTAAAGATAAACCGTTAAATATGATTTTAGATGACGGAGGTGACCTTACAAATATGGTGTTAGATAATTATACAGAATTAGTTTCTGGTGTTAAAGGTTTATCAGAAGAAACAACAACAGGAGTTCATAGATTATATGAGAGATTTAAAAAAGGCACATTATTATTGCCGGCAATAAATGTCAATGATTCTGTTACTAAATCAAAATTTGACAACAAATATGGATGTAGAGAATCTTTAGTTGATGGCATTAGAAGGGCTACTGATATAATGATTGCTGGAAAGGTAGCTGTTGTAGCTGGATATGGTGACGTAGGAAAAGGCTCTGCGCAATCTTTATTAGGAGCAGGAGCTAGAGTTATAGTGACAGAAATTGACCCTATATGTGCTTTACAGGCAGCTATGGATGGTTATGAAGTGAAAAAAATGGATGACGCTTTAAAAGAAGCGAATATAATTGTTACTGCTACCGGAAATGTAGATGTTATTGTTGGAAAACATTTTGAACAAATGAATGACAAAACAATAGTTTGCAATATAGGTCATTTTGATAACGAAATAGATATGTTATGGTTAAATCATAATTATGGAGAAACTAAGGTGAATATTAAGCCTCAAGTTGACAAGTATACTTTAAAAAACGGGAATGATGTTATTGTTTTAGCAGAGGGTAGATTAATTAATTTAGGATGTGCTACAGGTCATCCTTCTTTTGTGATGTCTAATTCATTTACCAATCAAGTTTTAGCTCAAATAGAATTATGGTGTAATAATTCAAATTATGAAAATAAAGTTTATACTTTGCCTAAAATTTTAGATGAAAAAGTTGCTAGATTACATTTAAATAAAATTAGAGTAGAATTAGATGTTTTAAACGACAAACAATCAAAATATATTAATGTCCCTAAGCATGGTCCTTTTAAATCAAAAGATTACAGGTATTAAATTTTATATAATGTTTAGATATATTATATTCTTATTTTTTTCATTATTTATTTTAGCTAACAACGTTTTTTCTCAATGTAATATAGATTATTCTTATCAGCCTGCTGGTGCGGCGAATTACGGATTATCTCCTGATTCTTTGCCTAATGGAATTGTTGGTAGTTTTTATTCTGAAGATTTAACTTTTTTTGTCCCATCTGATACTTTATATCAAGGTATTAATGTCACTTTAACAGATATACATATAACTTCAATCAGTTTGCCAATTGGATTATCTTGGCAGTGTAATAATTATAATAACGGCTGTCATTATGATCCTTCTGTTAGCAATTACGGTTGTGTTAATATTTCAGGGACTCCAATTTATCCTGGAAATTATAATGTTGAAGTTTCATTAATTATTAATCATTCTTTTTCTTCTGTTGCTGGGCCGATAAATATTGATTTTCAAATATCATTTAACATATTGCCAGATACTTCTACTGTTTCTAATAATGGTTTTTCTATGTTAGGCGCTTCTTCATGTAATTCTACATTAGTTGATTTCACAAATAATAATCCAGGTTTAATGTATTATGCTTGGGATTTTGGCAATGGGAATCTTAGCAATTCTGAACATCCTTTACCTCAGTTTTATTCAGGTAATGATACTTCTTATATTG
>CAXEHY010000084.1:0-4359 GCA_963996865.1 uncultured Flavobacteriales bacterium
AAGAATTTAAATCACATATTATTCAAAACAAATCAGATAAAAATTTTAAAATATTTTTTGATCTTATATTTCAAGAAGGAAACCCTTCTGGCATAAAGTCAGCTTTAAACACTATAGGTCTTTGCAATAAATATGTTAGGCTACCATTAACTGAAGTGAGCACAGAGACACATAAAAAAATAGAATCTTGTATTAACAATTTTAAGAAATAATGAATTTTGATTTTTACAAATATGAAGTGTGCGGCAATGATTTTATTTTAATAAATAAACTGCAAAAAACAAAATCAAATTTTGATAATTCAACAATAATAAAAAGATTATGTGACAGAAATTTTGGAATAGGAGCTGATGGGTTAATTTTTTTAGAAAAAAAATCAAAATATGATTTTGACATGATCTATTATAATTCTAACGGAGTAGAAAGTTCTTTATGCGGTAATGGAGCAAGAGCTTGTGTCCATTTATATAATATTATAAAAAATAAAAAAGAAGTGACTTTTCAATCCAAAACAGGAATACATAAAGGCAAAACAGATAAAAAAGGAAAGGTTCATGTAGAACTAAAACATATTTTATTTAATTCTATTACAAAAATAGATGATGATTATTTAATTGATACGGGATCTCCTCATTATGTTAAATTTATCAATGATTTTAAAAAAATAGATTTTATTATTTCAGCAAGAAATATAAGAAATAATAAACAATTTCATGAAAAAGGCGTAAATGTAAATTTTACACAAAAAATAATTAAAAAAGATTTTAATAAAACAACTCCTTTACGTGGTTTTTATTCTAGAACATATGAGAGAGGTGTTGAAAATGAAACTCTGTCTTGTGGCACCGGCGCGGCAGCAATAGCTATTTGCTTAAGTGAGTCAGGAATAGTTTTGAAAAATAAATATAGAATATTATTTAAAGGAGGAGAGATAGGGGTAACTTTTAATAAAAATCTTAAAAAATTAATTTATGAAAATATCTTTCTTTCTAGTTCCGTAAATCTGGTTTTTAAAGGAATTTTTGAAAATTAATAAAAATGTGACTAAAAAAATATTATTAATATTTTCTCTATTATTTTTATTGATATTCTTAATCAAGAACAATAAAAAAGATTTCTATATAGAAAGCTATAAAAACTTAAATGACACGGTGAAATATGTAGGTATCAACGCCTGTATTAACTGCCATTATGATATTTATTCAAGCTATATACAAACAGGCATGGGGTCATCTTTTAATCACGCTACAAAAAATAAAAGTATTATAGACATAAACAAAAAAAATATTTTACATGATTCTATCTCTAAGTATCATTATCACCCATATATATCAAAAGACTCATTGTATGTTTTAGAGTATTTAAAATCCAAAAATGATACTTCTTTTTTAAGAAAAGAAAAAATAAATTACATAATAGGATCTGGACATCATACTAATTCCCATATATGTGACTTTAACAGTTATTTGTTTCAAGCTCCTTTTACTTTTTACTCACAAGACAGTATTTTAGATCTTCCTCCTGGTTATGAAGGTGGATTTAATTCAAGGTTTGATAGAAAAATACATTTAGAATGCATGTCATGTCATAATGCTTATCCAAAAGTAGTTTTAGGTTCAGAAAATAAATATGTAAATGTGCCATCAGGAATAGATTGTGAGAGATGTCATGGTCCAGGAGAAATTCATGTTTTCGAAAAAACACAAGGCATTATAATTGATACTGCAAAATTTATAGATTACTCAATAATAAATCCCGCTGATTTAAGTCCAGATTTACAATTTGATATTTGTCAAAGGTGCCATTTACAAGGTAATGCTGTTTTAAAACCGGGAAAATCTTTTTTTGACTTTAAACCAGGACAACATCTTGAAGAAGTAATTAGTGTTTTTTTGCCAAAATACACTAATGATGACAATTTTTTAATGGCTTCTCATGTAGAAAGATTAAAAATGAGCGAATGTTTTAAAAAATCTGATTTAAATTGTATTTCTTGTCATAATCCTCATAAAAATGTTAAAACTGAAAACATTAATTATTTTGAAGCTAAATGTAAAAAATGTCATACTGAAGGTGAAAATACTATTTGTTCTAATAATAAAAAATCTAACTGTATTGAATGTCATATGCCTAACTCTGAATCAATAGACATACCACATGTCACTATAACAGATCATTATATAAGAAAAAACATCACAAAAGTAAAAGACTCTTTAAATCATTTTTTAGGTTTATTTTCTATTAATGAAAAAAACCCTAATAATTTAACTTTAGCTGAAGCTTATCTTAATCAATTTTCGAAATTTCAAAAATCAGAAATATTTTTAGATTCAGCTAAATTTTATATTTCTAAATTATCTTATCCGGAAAAATTAAGATTAAATATTTATTACTCTTATTTAAAACAAGACTATAGCGCTATTATCAATATTATAACAACATATCAATTTGCGGAAATTGAAAAAGACTTTAATAATAAATCTTTCAATAATAAAGATTCTTATTTTTGGTATAGAGTTGGAGACGCCTTTTATAATAAGAATTTATTTAAAGAAGCAGAATTATTTATTAAAAAGAGCATAGAGCTTGCTCCTTATATATTAGAATTTAAGAATAAGTTAGGAGTTATTTATATAAAACAAAATAATTTAGATTTAGCAAAAAAAATATTTCAAAAAATAATCATAGAAAATGATTATTTTATTGACGCCTATTCTAATCTAGCTAATATTAGTATAAGGCAAAAACAATACAAAGAAGCAGCACACTTTATACACAAGGGGTTGAATTTAAATCCAAATCACCAAGAATTAATATATAATAAAAATTTATTATTTAGTTTTACTGAGCATGAGAAATAAATATGAAAAAAAAATAACTATTTTATTAATAGCATTATCATTGTTATTTTTATTCTTTTATTTTAATATTAGCTATTTATTAATTAAAATCATGAAACTGGGGATACAAATATTATGAATTTAAAAAAAACGGTTACATATATTCTTATTTGTGTTTTTCTATCAGGACTAGTTTTATCTTATTTTCTTTATGACTGGTCTTTTGCACCAAATACAATTTCTTTTGAAAAAGAAGGATATTTGTATATACCTACTGGAAGCAACTTTAAAGATGTAGTAGATATTTTAGAGCAAAATAAATTTATAAAAAACAAAAAATCTTTTGCATGGCTGGCAAAACAAAAACAATATATCGGCAAAGTTAAACCCGGAAGATATATGCTAAAAACTCAAATGAGCAATAATGAATTAATTAATCTATTAAGATCTGGAGAACAAGATCCTGTACTAATTACTTTTAACAATGTAAAATCAATAGATCATTTCACAGAATTAATTGCTAATCAATTAGAATTACAAAAAGCATCTTTAATGAAAATTATTTCAGATTCTATATTTTTAAATCAATATAACTTAAATAAAGATAATGTTATTTCTATGTTTATACCTAACACATATGAGTTTTTCTGGAACACAAATGAAGTGCAATTTTTTGAGAAAATGATTTTAGAATATAATAATTTTTGGAATAAAAACAGAACAGAACTATTAAGTAAAATAAATTTAAATAAACACGAGGTATCTGTATTAGCTTCTATTGTTCAAAAAGAAACGATAAAAAAATCTGAATTATCAACAGTAGCTGGATTATATATAAATAGATTAAAAAAAGGAATGAAACTACAAGCTGATCCTACTCTAATTTTTGCTGCAGTAAAATATGCTGAAAAAAAATGTGATTGCAACCAAAATGTAAAATGGATAAAACACAAAGATATATGTTATGAATTTTGCGTAGGAGATAGTATAATCAGAAGAGTTTTAAATAAGCATATGAAAATTAATTCTAGATATAATACCTATAAAAAAAACGGACTCCCACCTGGCCCTATTTGCTTTCCAAATTCTTTTTCATTAGATGCTGTTTTAAATTATAAAGAACATAAATATCTATATATGTGTGCTGATTCTAGGATGAATGGTTTTCATATATTTGCAAAAACATTTAAAGAGCATAAAAAAAATGCGAAAAAATATCAAAAAACATTAAATAAAACACAATGAATAAAATAAAATTTGGAACAGATGGATGGAGAGCAATTATTGCTGAAGAATATAATTTTGAAAATTTATCTAGAATTACACTTGGGACCTTAAAATGGCTTAAAAAAAAATACTCACGTCCTTCTGTTGTGATAGGATATGATTGTCGTTTTGGAGGAGAAAGATTTAGTAATTTATGCGCAAAAATACTTTCCTCTAATAATGTAGATGTCATTTTATCAAAAAATTTTGCTGCAACACCAGTAGTGTCTTATGCGGTCAAAAAATTAAAATG
>CAXEHY010000085.1:0-13017 GCA_963996865.1 uncultured Flavobacteriales bacterium
TATAGCTAATCTATCTACATCAGGATCAACAGCTATACCTAAATCAGCTTTACTAGACAATACATGATCTCTTAATTGTTTTAGATTTTTAGATAAAGGTTCTGGATTATGAGCAAAATTACCATCGGGATTACAATTAATTTTTAAAATATCTTTTACACCTATTTCTTCTAATAACATAGGTACAGCCACTCCTCCTGTAGAATTTATACCATCTACTACTATCTTATAATTTTTAGATTTAATCTTCTTAATGTCAACCAAGTCAAGATTTTTAATTGCATCAATATGTTGTTTAATGAAATCTTCTTTAAAATATTGACCTTTCTCATTATGAGAATCAGAAAAAGAACCATTTTTATATAATTCTAATATTTGTTCTCCTTTTTCTTTAGAGATAAACTCTCCTTTTGAATTAAAAAATTTCAAAGCATTCCATTTATTGTCATTATGACTTGCAGAAATCATAATACCACCTTGAGCTTGTTTTAAAACTATAGCAACTTCAATAGTTGGAGTTGTTGTTAAATTAATATCTAAAATATCTATTCCAAAACCTAGTAATGTTTCTACCACTATTTTATTAAATTTTTCACCTGATTTACGCGCATCTCTACCTACTAAAACTAAATTTTTATTGGATTCAGATTTTAATATATTAGCGTAACTTGAGACAAACTTAACAACATCTCTATCTGTTAAGTCATCTCCTTCCTTTCCTCCTAAAGTTCCTCTAATACCAGAAATAGATTTTATCAATACCATAATAATTTAATTTAAAAAAAATTAATTTGATAAAAGGATTAAATTTGCAATAAATTTAATTATATGAGCAATAATTTTAATCTATCTGACATTCCAAAAAGAGATCTTAAACCTAGAGAAAAAGGCATTACAATGGTCATGGACAAAGGCATGTCATTAAAAGAAATAGAAAATTTAATAGAAAATTCTGGCGAATTAATTGATTTAGTGAAATTTGGATTTGGAACATCATATGTCAGCAAAAATCTAAAAGAAAAAATACAACTATTACAAAAAGCTAATATAAAAGTTTATTTTGGGGGAACTCTATTTGAGGCTTTTATAGCTAGAAATATGTTTGAAGAATATCTAAAATTACTTGATAAATATAAACTTGAAACAGTAGAAGTTTCTGATGGCTCTATTAAAATACCCCATGACAAAAAATGTGAATATATAAGTAAATTATGTGAAACAAAAACTGTTTTATCTGAAATTGGATCCAAAGAAAGTAATCATATAATACCTCCATTCCAATGGATAAAAATGATAAAAAAAGAAAAAGATGCTGGTTCTTGGAAAATAATAGCTGAAGCACGAGAAGGAGGAAATGTTGGTATTTTTAGACAAGGAGGAGAAGTAAGGACTGATCTTATAGAAGAAATATTAACTAGTGTTTCAGAACAAGAAATTCTTTGGGAGGCACCAAAAAAAGAACAACAAGTTTGGTTTATTAAACATTTTGGCTCAAATGTTAACTTAGGAAATATAAATCCACAAGAAACAATATCTCTAGAATGCTTAAGATTAGGGCTTAGAGGTGATACTTTTAATCTTTTTTTAAATAAATAACATGAATCCTGTTTCTAAACAAATCTTAAAAGAAAAAATAAAAAATAAAGAAAATATAAATATCATAGATATAAGAGAAAATTACGAATGGGAGAATGGCAAAATATGTGAATTAAATATACCTATGGGTGAATTTATAGAAAGAATAGAAGAAATAAAAAACAATAAAGAAAATATATTATATTGCAAGTCAGGTAAAAGAAGCAAATCTCTTGCCTTCATAATAAAACAAAAATTTAATTTAGAAATATCATACCTTGAGGGAGGATATGAAAATTATATAAAATAAAACTTGAAAATCGCAAACTTTATTCTAGCACTAAAAGGGATAGCCATAGGAATAGCAAATATAATACCTGGAGTATCTGGAGGCACAATAGCTCTTATCACTGGAATATATACTGATTTATTATACAGTATAAAACGATTGAATCTAAAAGCTATCAATTTTATTATAAAATTAAAATTTCAAAATTTTGCAAGTTATACAAATTTTAAAATTATTTTATATTGTGGCTCAGGTATTATATTGGGAGTTGTATTATTCGCCAAGCTAATATCTGAAGTTTTAAAAACTAATCACGGAAAATTACAATTAGAAGGTCTATTTTTTGGTTTAATTTTAGCTTCAATTTATTATGTTGGCAAAAGAATAAAAAAATGGAATATGAATAATTACATAATATTATTCGTAGGCATCATAATAGCTGTTTTTTGTTCAAATATAAATATTAACACAGAAGCCAACACAAATTATTTATATGTTTTTATCTGTGGTATAATAAGCACATGCGGAATGATTCTTCCTGGCTTATCTGGATCATATATATTAATATTAATGGGTAATTATGAGTTATTAATGATTGATTCAGTGAATTATACTACAGTTTTTATAGGAGAATTATTAAATGGAAATTTAAACTCTTATTATATTAAATATTTTTATTTATTATTAATATTTATCGCAGGAAGTGTTTTTGGTCTTATATCATTTGCAAATATAGTTTCCTGGTTTTACAAAAAATATACAAATAGCACTCTTAGTATATTAACAGGGTTTATTATAGGCTCTCTAACTATAATTTGGCCATGGAAAAAAATAATTTTATTAAAAGGAAGTGAAAAATATAATCAATTTATACCACAAACTTTATCTCAAGAAAATATAATTACATTTTTGTTAATATTAATGGGGGTTCTAATAATATACTATTTAGAAAAAATACAAATCTCAAAATGATTAATTTAGGAATTATAGGTTACCCATTAAAACATTCATATTCAAAAAAAATATTTAATACAAAATATTTAAAAACAAAAATAAAATATGAAAACTATGAGTTTAAAAAACTAAATAAAATAAGAGAATTTATTTTTAATAATAACATATCAGGACTAAATATAACTTCTCCTCATAAACAAGAAATAATAAAATATTTAGACATAATAGATGGTGCAGCAAAAAAAACAAAATCTATTAATACCTTAAAAATAGATTTGAAGAAAAAACAAATTAAAGGATTTAATACAGATGTTTATGGATTTGAAGTTTCTCTAAATAACTTTATAAAAAATCAAAAAATTAAAGCCATAATATTTGGAAATGGCGGAGTCTCAAAATCAGTCAAATATATATTAGAAAAAATAAATATAGAGCATATACAAATTAGCCGCAACTATAAGAAACACAAAAGTTATAATGAATTAAATAAAGATATATTCAAGAAATATAAATTACTTATAAACTGCACGACTTTAGGAATGTACCCTAAATTAAATGATAAAATAAATATAAATTATGACTTTATAGATAAAAATAATTTTGTATTTGATATGATTTATAATCCCGCAAAAACTGAAATGTTAAAAAAATGTGAAAAAAAGGGAGCAAAAATAAAAAATGGACTAGAAATGCTGAATTTACAAGCAGCAAAAAGTTTTGATATCTGGACTAATAAAAAATATTAAAATTATTTCTTGAAATAATAAGTTACTAATTTGCCTTCTAAGATTTCATTTTCATCAACATAAAATAAATTCCAGCCAGAAGATCCCATTAAGTTTAAAACATCTACAATATTATTATATGAATTTAATCTTTTATAAATTTTCATATTAGCATCAGTTTTAAATTCTGTCCCAAAATCTAAAAACAGTTGGAAAGATCCAGTTTCAGATGTTAAAGCTTGCTTTAAACTAGCCTCTTTTGAAACAGGCTTAGCATTTCTTTTATTATCAAAAGATTTTTTTTCCGCAGGAATTAATAACTTCAAAGTAGCATATTCAATCTGTCCTAACTGATTAAAAGCTCTTTCCTTGACGTTAGAATAATCTTTCTGTGATATACAAAAAAAAGGGATTAAAAGAAATAATGTTAAAAATATATTTTTCATAATAAAAAATTTATGTTATTAATCTGTATTTAAAATAATAGGTAAATCATCATCTCCATTACCTACGATCACAACTTTAGTATTAGTAGATTTCGCTATCTCTTGTGTTGCTTCAACACCTTTCCATTTTAATAATTGAGGAGTAATAGTTTGATTGACAATCCTCTGAAATTCCGCAATACCATTAGCTTCAATTTTTTTCCTTTCAGCTTCTTTCTTTTCTTTTTTTATCTTAAACTCATATTCTAAAGCTGCTTGTTCTTGCTTTAGTTTTTGTTCGATTGCAGACTGTAATGTAAGAGGTAATGTCACGTCTCTAATTAATATAGCATCTAAAACCAAGTAATAACCATCAACATTTTTTCTAGTTAAATCTTCTACTTGATCCTCTATTACTTTACGTTTTGTAGAATAAAGTTCTTCTGCTCCATATTCACCAATAACTTCTCTTGTGACAGATCTTACAGCTGGCTTAATAATCCTTTCTTTATAACCAAAACCAATACTATCGTGTAAATATCCTATCATATTCTCTTGAGGCTTATATCTATAAGACATATCTATTTTAATTGACAAACCATTTTTGTCAAGAACTTCCATTTGTTCATAATCTTCTTGAATCCTAACATCATATATATATTTATTATCCCAAGGCATTTTTAAATGAAAACCTTGATCTATAACTTTATCTTTGTCTAAACCACCTCCAAATCTTTTATATATTACTGCTTTTTCACCAGGCATAACATTATACACCATCTGAGGCAATATCACTACTAAGAAAAATCCAAAAACTAAGTAAAACATAAATTTCTTCTTAAGTTTTGGAACATTAAACGCTTGAAACTCTTCAAAATTTGTCATAATTAAATTTATTTTAAACTGTTAAACCTTCTTAAAGCCCATTCTAATAACAAGGACACCAAAATTACAAAGAAAATTAATTTAAAATGTATTAAATCAAGATTTTTTTTATCTAAAATCTCAATACTTGGAGGTATAAAATTATTAATCTGCCATTTTAAAGAATCTATATTATTCAAACTATAAGAAAAACCATTATTTTTTTTTGATAAATAATTTAAAAATTCATGATTTGCTTTTAAATCAATGTTTTCTAATCCAAAAGGATGAACTGTGAAATTACCATTCCTATATAGCATGTCATCTTTTTTATGTAATTCAATTGTATAACTATATTGTCCTGGCAAAAACCTACCTAAATTCAACTTATAGTAATCAGAAACTTTTGATAAAAAATAACTAAACACCTCACCTTCACCTTTAACAGTTAATTTTAAATCATCTTTATTGTTTATTTGAAACAAATCATTATATACTTGAGCTTTTATTATAATATCTTCATTTTCATAATAATTAGATTTAAAATCTATTTTAAGATCTGAATTATTATTTGAAAAAACTAAAAACTGCAATATATCATTAATTAAAATATTAAATATTTCATGATTTTGTGTTTCTCTATACAAATACTGTCTCCATTTCCAAATCCCTTCTCCCAAAAAAATACCTCTTTTATTATTGTCGTGTTGAAAGAAAAACCATAAAGGCTTATCTGTATATTTATCATTAAACAAAACATTAGAATTTACATTTAAAACGAAGTCTTTATTTGAAACAAGTAATGGCGGTAACACCTCTAAATAGTCAATAAAATCTTGATCGATTTTATAAGATTTAAAATTTTTATTCAAGTTCAAAAATCCTTCTATAATATTATTATCGTAATAAATATCATTTGAATTTATTGCTTTAAAAACACCAAAAAAATTATTTATATCGGAGCCTAAAAAATACAAAATTGGTTTATTTAAATTAAAATACGATATATCCATGTCATGGATCTGATAAAATATTATTATATCGTACAATGAAAAATCTGTATTTTTAAATCTTTTATGATCAACGATTTCCAATTCAACATAAGGATTATCGTAACATGCATTAACAATAGCATTAATATCAGGGTTTAAAACATCATATTTTAATAAAACTTTTTTTCTGCTTTCTATTACATTAACAAAAATTGAATAAATGTTATTTGATACATTTTTTTCGTCTTTTATAGGACTAATATGAAAAGTATAATTATTGACACCTGCAACATTAGCTTTGAAATTTAAAGGTATTTTAACAAACCCATTATCTTTTGTGAATATGTCTTTCTTCTGAACTAATTTTTTATTATTAAATACACTTAATGTGAAATTAGACTCCTTGACATCAATATAATTAATTAACAACTCTACGACAAAATCAGATCCTAAATTAACTATATTATTATAATTAATATCCGATATTTTAATATCACTATATATTGAATTATCACCTAATAAAATAGAATATAAAGGAGCATTAAAATTATAATTCATGTATTTTGGATCTAAGCCCGTATTAAAAATACCATCGGAACTTATTATAACAGAAGCTAAATTTTCTTCATGAAAATTATCCTCTACAAAACTCAACACGCTTCCAATATTTGTTGATTTTTCTGAAAAACTATAATTTAAATCCTCTTCTACTTCTTCACCAAAAGAAAAACATTTTATTTGATAATTTTTAGAAATATCACCTAAAAATGCATTTATAATATCAGGATATTGTTCTTGATAGAACAAAGAATCTTTACTTGCAATAATTGAAGATGAGTTATCTTGAAAAAATAAAATTTTAGGTTTTTGATGTTTTTTTTCAATAAAATTAATTACTGGATTTAATAATAAAAAACACAATAAAAAAAAAGAAAAAAATCTTAGAAAAAACAAAACATAAACTAATTTCTTAGAAAATTTATTTTTACCAAAATAACGCTTATAGGTAAAGAAAGCACAAATAAAAGACAGTAATAAAAATATTATTATTAAAAAAGGAGAATCTACATGTAATTTCATAAAACTATGTCAACATCCCGCCACAAACAGGAAAAACCTGTCCTGTAATATAACTAGATAAATCTGAAGATAAAAATAATACACAATTTGCCACATCATTAGTTGTACCTAACCTTTTTAAAGGTATTTTTTGTTTCCATTCATGAACATATTTTTCATCTAAAGCGCTTGTCATTTCTGTTTCTATAAAACCTGGAGCAACAACATTACATCTTATGTTTCTAGATCCTACTTCTAATGCCACAGATTTAGAAAACCCAATTATACCTGATTTAGAAGCAGAATAATTAGATTGCCCGGCATTGCCTCTTATTCCAACCACAGAACTTATATTAATAATAGAGCCACTTCTCTGCTTTAACATAACATGTAATGCAGATTTAGTTAAATTAAAAACAGAATTTAAATTTATTTTAATAACATTATTCCAATCATCTTCATTCATCCTCAAAAGAAGATTATCTTTTGTTACACCCGCATTATTAATTAATATATCAATTGACCCAAAATCTTTAATTACCGATTCCACAAGATTATTAGCAGAATTAAAATCAGAAGCATCAGATTTATAAGCGATACATTTAACACCTGATTTTTGTATATTTTTTTCTAAATCTTTAGCTGAAGACTCTGAAGACAAATAAGTAAATGCGATATTTGCTCCATGTTTAGATAAAATTCTAGCTATCCCATTGCCTATACCTCTAGAAGCTCCTGTTATAATTACATTTTTTCCGTCTAATAATTTCATAAACTTAATATTGATTTCATTTTTTTACCTATAGCGGCAGGTGATTTAACTACATGAACGCCACATTCTTTCATAATTTTCATTTTTGAATCAGCTGTATCTTCTTCTCCACCTACTATCGCTCCAGCATGTCCCATAGTTCGACCTTTTGGAGCTGTTTGACCAGCAATAAAACCAACAACAGGCTTAGAAGAATGTTTTTGAATCCAATAAGCAGCTTCTGTTTCCATTTGTCCTCCTATTTCTCCTATCATAACAATTCCATCTGTATCTTTATCTTCCATAAATAATTTTATCATATCTAAAGTCGTTGATCCAATAATAGGATCACCTCCTATACCAACACAAGTTGATTGACCTAAGCCAGCATTTGTTAATTGATCAACTGCTTCATAAGTTAATGTGCCTGATCTAGATATAACTCCTATATTTCCTGATTTATGAATAAATCCAGGCATAATTCCAACTTTAGCTTCTCCGGGACTTATAATTCCAGGACAATTTGGTCCTATTAAAATAGAATCTTTTTTTTCTAAATAATTTTTTACAGAAATCATGTCTTTAACAGGAATACCCTCTGTAATACATACTATTACCTTAATGCCAGCGTCAGCCGCTTCAAAAATGGCGTCAGCAGCAAATGGAGGTGGAACAAAAATAATAGAAACATTCGCTCCTAATGCATTCACAGCTTGTTCAACGTAATTAAAAACAGGTTTGTCTAAATGATTTTGTCCATTTTTGCCAGGAGTAACGCCACCTACAACATTAGTTCCGTATTCAATCATTTGAGTAGCATGAAAAGTCCCCTCTTTACCTGTAAAACCTTGAACTATAATTTTTGAATCTTTATTAACTAATATGCTCATAAGAAAACAAAAATATATTTTTTAGATTCTTAAACCCAAAGATTTTCAATATTTTTGAAACATGTTAAATAATGCAAATATAATTTGTGCTATATCTACTCCTACAGGCAGCGGAGCAATAAGTATAATTAGAGTTACAGGTAATAATTGTTTGAAAGTTGTAAATAAAATGCTTCACGCAAAAGTATCTGATAAAAAACAAAACATAATACATAAAAATAAAATTTTATATAATAATAAAATAATAGATGAAATTATGATATCATTTTTCAAAAATCCTAAAAGTTACACCGGAGAAGATATGATTGAAATTTATTGTCATGGATCATTGTTTATTCAAAATAAAATTATGCAAACCTTAATAAAACATGGTATAAAAGTAGCTAAACCAGGAGAATTTACTATGAGATCTTTTTTAAATAATAAACTAAACTTGTCAGAAGCTGAAGCTGTATGTGATTTAATAAATGCTGAAAATGAAGCCGCGCATGCATTAGCTGTCAAACAACTAAGAGGAGGAGTTTCAAATGAAATTAATATTTTAAGACAAGACCTTATTAATTTTGCTTCGTTAATTGAATTAGAAATAGATTTCAGTGAAGAAGATGTTGAATTTGTAGATAGAAAAAAACTTATTTCTCTTTTAAATAAAATAGAATTCAAAATTAATAATTTAATAAAATCTTTTAAATACGGGAACGCCATCAAAGAAGGAATTCCTGTAGTTATAGCAGGAAAACCAAACGTCGGTAAATCAACATTATTAAATTGCTTTTTAAAAGAGGAAAAAGCCATCACTTCTTCTATAGCTGGAACAACAAGAGATATTATTGAAGATAAAATAAATATAGACGGTTATGATTTTAGATTTTTTGATACAGCAGGAATAAGAAAAGCAAAAGGAAAAATAGAACAATTAGGAGTAGAGAAAAGTTTACAAAAAATTAATCAATCAGACTTAATAATATATATTATTGATATGTCATCAAGCAAACATAAAATAGAAGAAGAAATTAAAAATATAAAAAATAAATATACAGATAAAAATATAATAATAGTCGGGAATAAAATAGATTTAAATAAAAGCATAAAAAATATTAATAATTTTCAAAATATTGTTTCTGTTTCTGCTAAAAACAAAAAAAATATTGAAAAAATAATAGATAAAATAAAAAAATATATAATAATGAACAATCAGAATAATAACACAATTATTTCAAACGCAAGACATTTCGAATGTCTTTCTTTAGCAAGGGAAAATATAATGTCAGCAAAAAAAGGAATAGAACAAAACTTATCTCAAGATTTAATATCTATAGATATAAAAAATATATTATCAAACTTAGGAGAAATTGCAGGTGAAGTTTCAAATGAAGATATATTAAATAATATTTTTAAAAATTTCTGTATCGGCAAGTAACTGGTTGCTTGTCACATTGTAAAATAAGATTATTCTATCTCAATCAAAGCAACACCATTCCATCTGAACTTTTTAAATTCAATATCTCTTTCGCCTCTATAATAAGAATCATGAACTATAATAATTGTATTTGGACTTCCTCTTTCGTCATCTGGATAAATTACATATTCTTCATGCCATTCATCCTCATAGCCTCCACTCTCAAGATCAGTGATATTATAAAGCTTTCCTGCGTCAAGAATTAAAATTTGTTTATAATCTACCCCATCACACTTCTCCTGATACTGATGCACTGAAAATATATCATCAATATTTTTAAACCCTTTACTTCCTAAAGACTCTAAATTAAATGACACATCAAATGGCATTTGTTGAGTAACTAGTTTGTCTAACTGCTTATTATTTTTAGAAACTCGAATCTGAAACAAACCTTCATCCTGAAATCCATTCTCGGTAATAACTGAATGTACTCCAAAATGATATGCTACTATATCATTATCATATGATTCTGCACCTCCTATATAAACTGTTTTATAAGATATCATTCCTCCCCAAACATAACCAATGTTTTTATCATTACGTATGTCTTGCAAATTACCAAAACTAACTTTATACCAATTAGATGTAAAACCTTTCAAAGTTAAGATGTAATCAGTTTTTTCTAAAATTTTAACATACGAAGCTATAGGTAATTTAGCCACAATCTTTCCTTTTGTAGAAGGAATATCTCTTATGTTAACATTATCTGCTATTAAGTGCTTGTAAGCTTCTTCTGGATGTAAGCTGAAATTATGATAATCATAACCAGGCTGTGAAAATAAACAACTACTTGCAAATAAAAAAAATAATATTAAAAATGTATTTTTTGTCACTTTGTTAAAATTAAAATAACTTTAAAATCGTAAATTAGAAAATAAAATAGTTTTTATCAAACATAAATAATAAATTATATGAAAAAGTTAATCTTTATTTCTCTTTTCTTAAACTCATTAATAGTTTTTGCTCAGCCTAGTATAGATCTAGTAACTTATGCTACAGGTTTCACGTTACCTGTTGATATAGTTCATGCTGGCGATAACAGATTATTTATAGTTGAACAAGATGGAATAATCAAAATAATAGATGGGACAGGAAATGTTTTAAGTAATAATTTTATAGATATAAGATCTATAGTTTCTTCTCCTGCAGATAATCTTCCTGGGTATGACGCTGAATTAGGACTTTTAGGTTTAGCTTTTCATCCTGATTTTCAAAATAATGGATATTTTTATGTTAATTACACGGACAATAATCAAAATACAGTTATATCAAGATTTACAGCAAATGATCCTAGTGCAAATATAGCAGACCCTAATAGTGAATTAATAATTTTAACAGCTTCTCAACCTCATTGGAATCATAATGGAGGAGCTTTAAAATTTGGTCCTGACGGGTATTTGTATATTGGTCTTGGTGACGGAGGAAGCGGAGGAGATCCATATGGAAACGGTCAAAACACATTAACTTTTTTAGGAAAAATTCTCAGAATAGATGTTGATAACGGATCTCCATATTCTACTCCAGCCAACAATCCTTTTGTTGGCAGTGGAAGTGGTATTTTAGATGAAATATGGGCCATAGGATTAAGAAATCCTTGGAAGTTCAGTTTCGATAAATCAACCGGAGATTTATGGATCGGAGATGTAGGTCAAAATGCTTGGGAAGAGATTAATTTTCAAGATAATACAAGTGCTGGAGGTGAAAATTATGGTTGGGATTGTTATGAAGGTTTCTCAAATTTTTCAGCTTCATCTCAGCCTTGTAATTTAAATTATATTGATCCAATACATGTCTATCAAAACACCGGCTCTTCTGGAGATTGTTCTGTTACAGGGGGATATGTTTATAGAGGAACAAATTATCCAAACATGATGGGTCATTATATTTTTACAGACTATTGTAGTGGTAAATTTTGGACTTTATATGACAATAATGGTAATTGGGACATGACTATACAGCCAAATTTCACAGGATATTATAGTTCTTTTGGAGAAGATGTAAATGGAGAAATTTTTACTTGTAGATTATATAATGGCACAATATATAGAGTTGTTGATACTTCTCCTACAAATAATATAGAGGAAAAAATTAGAAAATCTTACATCTATCCTAATCCTACTTTTAATTATTGTAATGTGTTTTTCAATTCAATAAATACAAATACAGAATTGAAGTTTTATGATTCTAGAGGTAATAATGTTAAAAACCATATTATAAACTCAAATAGAACAAATATTAAAATAGATATCTCTGATTTAAAAAACGGATCATATATCATGCAAGTATGTAATAAAAATAACATAGAACATCATAATCTTTTAATAACAAAATAATGTCTTATTCTCCTTTGGCAAATCGTGTTAGACCAAATGACATTAAAAATTTTTATGGACAAAAGCATTTAATAGGTGAAAATGGACCTTTAAATAAAATTTTATCTAATAATCATCTGCCATCTTTAATATTATGGGGCCCTCCAGGAGTAGGAAAAACTACTCTAACAATATTAATATGTAAAAAATTAAATAAAAATTTTTTCAAAATAAATGCAACAGAATCTGGAGTGCAAGAAATTAGAGATATTGTTAAAAAATCAAAAAAAAATCAATTATTTGAAAATCCTATATTATTTATAGATGAAATACACAGATTTAATAAAAATCAACAAGACACTTTGTTAGATTCTGTAGAAAAGGGATTGATTACATTAATAGGAGCAACAACAGAAAACCCCTCATTTGAAATAACATCACCACTATTATCAAGATGTCAAGTATATAAATTAGAAAAATTAAATGAATATGATTTAAAACATATCTTAAATCATGCATTAAAAACTGATATTATTTTAAATAAAATTAAAATTAAAATTAATGAATATGACAATTTAATTAAATATTCAAATGGAGATGCTAGAAAAATATTAAATTATTTAGAATTAATTGTAAAATCACAAAATAAAAAATCTATTATAATAAATAATAAAACTACTCAAGAAACATTAAAAAATATAAATATAGAATATGATAAAAAA
>CAXEHY010000086.1:0-3136 GCA_963996865.1 uncultured Flavobacteriales bacterium
AAATATAAATATTGTTAAAATAATAGGTATAGAAAATAATATTATTTTTTTTATAAATCCTTTCATGTTTTAAAATTGAAAATAAATAAAGCTTTGATAAGAGTTAAATTTATATATAATTAAATATATCATAACATAATATATTATGTGTCTAATGATTTTGTGTTTAATGTAAAAATCTCTCTCGTTATGTCTGTTAAGCCAGTCTAGCGTAAATAATATTAAGCAATATATAATACCGCTTTCATTGTCAAATTTTATTATTGAAGTTGAAAATAAATTTACGATATAATCTACTCCCATTGCAACAGAATCACTTCTAAAAAACACAAATGCTAGAGCAGTAAAAAAGAAAGTAGTGATCATTTGCAAGCTTTCTTTAACAGTGGGCAGGTATTTATTTTCAGCTACTACGTCTGATATATAAGTCCTATTACGTTTTGTTATGAATAAAGGTATATATAATACAGCATGAATAAGCCCCCATATGATAAACGTCCAATTAGCGCCATGCCAAAAACCACTGACTATAAAGATTATAAAAATATTTCTTAATGCTTTTGTTTTGCCGTCACGAGATCCCCCTAGAGGTATGTATAGATAATCTCTAAACCAAGTAGATAAAGAAATATGCCATCTCCTCCAAAATTCCCCTATATTTCTAGACAAGTATGGGAATTTAAAGTTTGACATTATTTCAAATCCGAAAAGTTTAGAGGTCCCAATAGCTATATCAGAATAACCGCTAAAATCAGCATATATTTGGAAAGAAAAATAAATCGCTCCTAATATTAGTGTTCCTCCGTCTAATGTTTGGTAGTTGGAAAAAATATTATCTACAAAAGGTGCTAGAGAATCTGCAATTACAATTTTTTTAAACATTCCGTACAATACTAACTTTAAACCATCAACACTTTGTTTATAATTAAAAGTTCTAGTTTTTAATATTTGGGGTAATAAATTTGAAGCTCTTTCTATAGGACCTGCGACTAACTGGGGAAAAAAACTTACAAATGAAGCAAATGAAATAAAATCTTTTGTAGGTTTTAGTTTTTTATAGTAAATGTCTAGTGAATATGACATTGTTTGAAAAGTGTAAAAAGATATACCAACAGGTAAAATTATTTTTAGCGTCCAAGTGTTTTGTATTGTGTATCCAAAGGAGGTAAACATATGGACCCATGAGTCAATAAAAAAATTATAATATTTAAAGAATGCTAGTACACCTATATTAAAAATAATACTTAAAAAAAGATATGTTTTTTTACTGTTTTTAGATTCAGATTTATTGATATATAATCCTGTGTAATAATCTACTATAGTACTACATAATATTAAAGAAAGAAATCTCCAGTCCCACCATCCATAAAATATATAACTTGAAATTAATATTAATGTGTTTTGTATTTTGAGGTTTTTGTTAAAAACAAACCAGTAAAGTATAAACACTATAGGTAAGAAAATTAAATATTCAAGTGAATTAAATAGCATTTTTTTTGTTCAAAATTAATAAATATTATCTTTGCCAAAAAATACTTGTTCTGAAAATGAAGTTATTGCTATATATATTGTGTTTTCTTTCAACAAATTTATTATTTTCTCAAGGCCATCATCATGGTCCTGGAGGACATACTCATGGAAATGAGCAGCCTGATGAAGAGCAAAAAGAAAATAAAAAAAATAATACTAAAACTGATGCTAATTCAGGGGCGACGTGGGATGCTAGTAGTATGATGGGTAAAATGAAAGGTTCTGTGTATGGTAGAATAATAGATGAAAATAAAGAACGTTTGCAATTTGCTACAATAACTTTATATTCTGTTAAAGAAGGTGAAGATAAACTGATTGAGGGTGTTATCACTGATGCCAAAGGGTATTTTAAGTTAGAAGATATACCAATGGGATCAAGTTATATTATAGTTGATTATTTAGGATATAAAACTAAGAAAAAGGAATTTGTCTTAAGTTTTAAAAATAAAGATTTAAATCTAAAAAATATATCTTTAGAAGCGTCTTCAAAAGAAATATCTACAGTTAAGGTTGTAGATAAGGCTCCTTTGTATCAAAATAAAATGGAAAAAATAATTTATAATGCTTCTGAAGATGTTAATAGTTCTGCTGATGACGCTATAGATGTTTTAAGAAAAACTCCTTTGTTAAGTGTAGATTTAGATGGTAATGTGAGACTTCAAGGTTCTAGTAAGGTTACTTTTCTCATGAATGGTAAAGCTTCTAGTCTAATAGATCAAGATGCTTTACAAATGATACCTGCGGATCAAATTAAAAGTATTGAAGTTATTACTAGCCCTACAGCTGAATATGATGGAGAAGGGGTGGGAGGTATCGTGAATATTGTAACAAAACAAAAGATTATCACAGGTTTTAGTGGACAATTAGATGGTTCACTTGGCACAAGGGCTAATAAAGCGGGATTTAAATTAAATTTAGGTTTAGGGCGTGTTTCTGTTAGTGGAAGAGGATCAGCTCATTTTGGTTGGCCAAGAGAAGGGACTAATTTTTATCATAGAACTAATTTTGACTCTTTAGGTAATGTGATAGATTCTACTTATAGTATTGGAGTAACTGAATCTAACAGAGGATGGTATAGGGCTAATATTAATATGAATTATGAAATTAATGATTTTAACAGTTTTAGTTCTTCTATGAGATATAGGGGTTCGAGCCAGTTGAATAATAGAAATGTAAGTGAAAAAATTTTTACAAATAATGACACCACAATATATCAACTTTATTCAGATGCTGATCACTTAGATACAGATATTGAATTAACTACTGATTATGTTAAAAGATTTAGGTCTCATGAAGACAGAGAATTAAGATTGGCCTTTCAAGTTTCTAATGGAATTCATGATGATTCACAAGTAATAACACATTTATATTCTCCGACAAATTTTGTGAAAATCAATAATCCTCATAATCCTAATGTAAGAAGTTATATTTATCAAATAGATTATACACATCCTTTTAGTAAGGAGAAAAAAAACAAGTCTGATGTACAAAACTCTGATAGATCTAATTTTGGTAAAGGAGGAGGGTGGTATGGCAGAGGTGGAGGGAACAATGATGTTGCTTCAGAAAATTCATTTAAAGTAGGATTTAAACTTACCGACAGAAA
>CAXEHY010000087.1:0-2823 GCA_963996865.1 uncultured Flavobacteriales bacterium
GGAAGCTCCAGCAGCAGAGGAAGCTCCAGCAGCAGAGGAAGCTTCAGCAGAGGAAGCTCCAGCGACAGAGGAAGCTCCAGAAGAAGAGAAAGCTCCAGAAGAAGAGAAATTAAAAGAAGGAGATAAAGGAGATGATGATAAGGAAAAAGATTAATCTAAAGATTACAATCAATATACATATTTAAGTTTGCAGTTATATATTTTTTGGAATACCCTGTTTCATTTCTTCAGTTACGTGTTCTTCAAATCTTAAGAAATTTTCGTTAAATGATTTTGCTAGTTCTTTCGCTTTTTCTGTGTATTTTTCTTTATTAGACCATGTATTTTTAGGATTTAAAATTTCTTTTGGCACGTTAGGGCACATTTCAGGTATATTAAGATTAAATATTTTTTCTCTTGTGAAGTTTATTTCTGCAAAATTATTATTTAGTACAGCTGAAATTATATTTCTTGTGTATTTTAACTTGATTCTTTCACCTTCTCCATATGATCCACCAGTCCACCCTGTATTTATTAGCCAGACCTTAGCATTATGTTTTTTTATTTGTTTTCCCAAAAGTTTAGCGTAAAAAGTTGGGTGTAAAGGAAGAAAAGGTTCTCCAAAACAAGCAGAAAATGTTTTTTGAGGCTCTATAACACCTTCTTCTGTCCCCGCAACTTTAGCTGTATATCCTAATAAAAAATGATACATTGCTTGTCCCGTGTCTAAAGAAGATACAGGAGGTAAAACTCCATTTGCATCACATGTTAGAAAAAAAATATTTTTTGGATTACCGCTTCTAGAAGGACTAATACTATTTTTTATATAATGTATTGGATAACTAACTCTTGTGTTTTCTGTGATAAATTTATCTTTAAAGTCAATTTTATTAGATTTTTCATAAAAACCAACATTTTCTAATAAAGCCCCTGATTTAATAGCATTATATATGTCAGGTTCCCCTTCTTTATTAAGATTTATGCATTTAGCGTAACAACCACCTTCAAAGTTAAATACCCCTTCATTATCCCAGCCGTGTTCATCATCACCTATTAACCTTCTATTTGGATCCGCAGATAATGTTGTTTTTCCTGTTCCTGATAATCCGAAAAAAATTGCTGTGTCATTATTTTCACCAACATTAGCGGAACAATGCATAGATAATATATTTTTTTCAAATGGTAAAATAAAATTTAAAATGGAAAAGATTGATTTTTTTATTTCTCCTGTATAAGCGGTTCCTCCTATAAGTACAGTTTTTTTTGTAAAATTTATTATCGCAAAATTTTCTTGTCTAGTTCCATGTAATGTTGGATTTGCTTTGAATCCAGGAGCATTAATAACGATCCATGATGGAGTGAAATCATTTAATTCCTTTTTTGATGGCCGCAGGAACATGTTATAACAAAATAAATTAGACCAAGCGTATTCGTTGATTATTCTTACGTTTAATTTGTGTTTAGGATGATCGCAGGCAAAAACATCTCTAACATAAATATTTTTGTTTTTTAAATACTCTGTAATTCCAGTGTATAGTTTTTTATAATATTTTTCATTTATAGGTATATTAATATTGCTCCAAAAAATATTTTTTGATGTTGTTTCGTCTTTGACGATAAATCTGTCTTTCGGAGATCTTCCAGTAAATTTACCAGTATTTACACTAATAGCTCCTAGATTTGTTTTTTTTGCAGCTTTATTTTTTATTGATATAATTTCTAATTCTGTTGGGCTTAAATTCCAAAAAGCTTCTTTTGGGTAAATATTATATTGAGACACATTGTTACTATTCATTTTTAAAAATAAAAGTAAAATGCAAATTTATATTAAATAATAATGACGAAATGAAATATTTTTAGTTTTTTTATAAACATTATTTATATGAAAAAAATTTTAATTTTCGGTTCAGGCTTTTCTTCTTCTTATATTTTGTCTTATTTATTACGTGAGTCAGAAAGATATAATTGGAGTATTATGGTTGTGGATAAAAATCCAGTTTTAGCGAAAAATATTTTTAAAAATCATCAAAATACAAGTATTTTTTCTTTTGACATTCACAGTGATGGTCAAAGAAAAAAAATGATTCAAAATGCTGATGTAGTTGTTAGTTTGTTGCCGACAAATTTACATTCTATTATAGCAAAAGATTGTTTATTATATGAAAAGAGCCTTTTTACTGCTTCTTATCTTAGCGAAGAAATGAAATCTCTTGCAGTTGACGTTAAATCAAAAGGTTTGTTGTTCTTGAACGAATGTGGTTTAGATCCTGGTATAGATCATATGTCAGCTATGAAATTAATAGATACAGTATTAGATTTAGGGGGCAAAATAACTTCTTTTAAGTCTTATTGTGGAGCTTTGATATCACCTGATTATTATAATAATAATCCTTGGAAATATAAGTTTACATGGAGTCCTAGAAATGTTATTTTTGCCGGTAAAGATGGCGGCAACTATATGCTAAATAAACAAAATGTTAAAATTAAATATTCAGATTTATTTTCACATACTGAAGAAGTTAAAGTTTTTGATAAGCATTATGAATCTTATCCTAATAGAAACGCTTTAGATTATTTGAATTTATATGGTATTGATAATATCAAAACAATATATAGAGGAACTTTAAGAGAAGTTGGGTTTTGTTTTGCTTGGCATTGTATTGTAGATTTTTTTCTACAAAATAAAGATAAACAAGGAACCTATGATTATTTTTTTAATAAACTTAAACATTACGTTGAGTCTCTACAGAAAAAAGATGATGCTGTAAATTACATTAACTATCTTTTATATAAAGACTTAAAATTAGATAAGTTTTATAATTGTCCTGAAGATTTTATTTATGA
>CAXEHY010000088.1:0-2800 GCA_963996865.1 uncultured Flavobacteriales bacterium
AAATAAAGAATTCAAAAAATCAAAAGAAAAAAATATTATAACAAATTTTATTGCCAATTGTAAAAATGGGATCTTAAAAAGATAAAATATGGCGACAACCTCTGACTTTAAAAATGGATTTTGCATTAAACATAATAATGATATTTTTCAAATATTAGAATTTCAACACGTAAAACCTGGCAAAGGAGGAGCTTTTGTTAGGACAAAACTTAAAAATATATCCAATAATAAAATTATCAATTTCACTTTCAATGCTGGGTCAAAAATAAAACCAATTAGAATTGAAAATAGAAAATATCAATTCTTATATAAAGAAAATGAGAAATATCATTTCATGAATACAATAAATTACGAACAATTATATATAAGTCAAAACATGATTGCGGGATATATATTTTTAAAAGAAGGAGAAGCAGTTGAATTATTATTTAATACAGAAAACGAACAAGTTATTTCTTGTCAATTGCCAAAATATGTTATTCTAAAAGTGAAATACACAGAGCCTGGCATAAAAGGTGACACAGCAACAAACACTTTGAAAGATTGTGTATTAGAAACAAACGCAAAAACAAAAGTGCCATTATTTATAAAAATTGGAGATACAATCAAAATAAACACAAAAGACGGATCATACTCTGAAAGAATAAAAAATTGCTAAAATTTAATTTTCAAAAAAAAACTATTAGAAGCTGGATGTGACGAGGCTGGCAGAGGAGCTTTAGCTGGACCTGTAGTAGCTGCTGCTGTAATAATGCCAAAAAAATTTGATTCAAAGAATATAAATGACTCTAAAAAAATATCCGCTAAAACAAGATTAGAATTATCTAACTATATAAAAAAAATTTCTATATGTTGGTCCATAAGTGTAATAGACAATATAATTATTGATAAAATCAATATTTTAAAATCCGCACATCAAGCTATGACAAATGCTGTGAAAAAATTAAAACAAAAACCGAAATTTATTATTATAGATGGAAATCGTTTTTACACTGATCTAACAACTCCATATAAATGTATAATTAAAGGAGATACTAAATATCTATCCATTGCTTCTGCATCTATTATAGCAAAAACACATAGAGATGAAATCATGAACAAACTACATGAAGAATATCCTGAATATAAATGGAATCAAAACAAAGGATATCCTACAGTTAAACACAAAGAAGTTATTAACAAAATAGGTGTGTGCAAATATCATAGAAAAAGTTTTAATTTATTTGACAGGCAGTATAAATTAGAACTATGAAAAAAATACATTACGCTTTCTTATCAGTATTTTTAATATCCTGTTTAATTTTTTTTTTAAAACATGATAATATAATAGAGAATAAAAACTTAATAAAATACAATCCTAAAAATCCTACTTTGATTTTAACAGGATCAAATCTCAGCCAATTTTTAATAAAAATAAATAATGAAAATTCTAATATTTTTCAAGAAATAAATAAAAATGATAAAATTAATTCAATAATTAATCATTTACATCAAATTGACTCTTTGATACAAGAAAGCAGTGATTTTACTGTTTCAATATATCAAAACGCAAAAAAAGCTAACATGTTTATGGCTATTGACCTGAAAGAGGTTTATAAAGTAAAAGAAAATATTAAAAAAAAATATCGTGAAATTAAATTCGAAAATTTTGAAGAATATTATATAAACAATATAAACGAAAAATTATTTTTCACAATAATAGATAAAACATTATTAATAAGTTCTTCAAAAATCCTAATCGAAACAAGTATAAATCAATACAAAAAAAACATTACTATATTAGAAGATATAGAGTTGAAGAAAATATACAAAAAACCTGATGAATCAAATGAAAATATAATCTTAATAAATCATGATGAAATCTATAATTTCAAAAAAGATATTCTCAAATACAAGACAAAAATCATCAAACCAATAGTAAAATGGTCTGTGTTAGATTTAAAATTAGAAACTAATAACATTACTCTTTATGGCTTATCGTCCATTGAAAATAATAATAAAAACTACATAAATATCATAAAAAATAATAGCGCTGAAAATATATTAATAGATGAATTTTTACCTCATGATATAATAAGTTATAATGCTATATGTTTTGAAAGCTTTGATGATTTATTAAAAAAATATAAAAAATTTTTAATCAACAATGATGTGATGTTTAGTTATAATAAAATAATTAATCACGAAACAGAATCTTTTTTCAATAATACAATACAAAACCAAATATGTAAAGTTATTTTACAATCTAATCAAAAAGAAGATAATATATTTTATATAGGAAGAAACAAAGGTTTAAAGAATAAATTTACTGAAAATGAAAATTTAACAAGTTATATAATAGAAGAACTAAAAGGTGGAAATATTATTCAAATGATATTAGAAAATAATATTTATAATAATGATTTTAAAAATTACATTATTATTAATAATTATATAGTTTTTGGTAAAAACAAATCATCATTACAATATTTCATGAATGTATATTTAGATGATGAAAAACTCATTAATCAAGAAGAATATTTCAAATATAAAACAAGCTCTATAGGGAAATCAAATTTATTTAATTATATAAATCCAACAAAAACTGCAGAATACTTAAGATATAATATAAATAATGAATATATAAAACAATCAGAAAATTTCGAAAAACTAATTGGAATTAATTGTTCTTATAACTACAATAATGAAATTATATTCAGCACCATATCTTTACAAAATCAACCTAATTACAACAAATTGAGTAAAGTGAATTGGAAAATAAAAAATGACACTGCAATACAAAAAATATTTTCATTTAAAA
>CAXEHY010000089.1:0-14050 GCA_963996865.1 uncultured Flavobacteriales bacterium
AATGGGCCTTTCACAAACAACGTATTTGACATGTCTTATTTAAATGACAAAATTTATGTTGCTCCTGGTGGGGTAAATAACGCCTGGGGTAATATTAATAACAGGGATGGTCTTTTTATATATGATGGTTTTAGTTGGGAAAATATTTCTTATTATGACATCTTAGAAAGTCAAGATGTTTTGCAAATATGTCCTTATGGCGCAGAAGGAAACTATTTTGTTGGCAGCTGGAATAATGGAGTGATTGAGCAAAAAAACCAAACTTTTATAAAACATGATTTTGACAACACAAACGGGGCTTTAGACACCATAAGTGTTGTAAATGTCAATAATTGGTCTCGTATAAGAGGGTTAATTTTTGATCAAAACAACAATCTTTGGATCACCAACTCTCAAGTAGAAAATCCTTTAGTTGTGAAAAAACCTAATGGATGGGATTCTTTCACTTTTCCTGGACTTAACTCTAGTTTATATAATTTTGGACAATTATTAATAGATGACTCAGGTCAAAAATGGATTTTGTTGCCTAAAGGAGAAGGGGTTTTGGTTTTTAATGACAATAATACCATAGATCAAAAAAATGATGATAGTTATAAAATAATAAACACCAATTACAATAATGGCAATTTGTCTTCAATGGATGTTTATAGTATTGCTAAAGATAGAAACGGAGCAATTTGGATAGGAACAAATGATGGAATTTCAATTTTTTATTCCCCTGAACTTGTTTTTTCAGGATTTAATTATGATGCACAAAAAATTTTAATAGAACAAGATGGATACTATGAATATCTTTTAGATGGACAAACTGTTTCTTCGATATGCGTTGATAACGCCAACAGAAAATGGATAGGAACTTTAAACAATGGGGTATTTTTGTATGATGACGATGAAAACATAATCGTTGAAAACTTCAATACACAAAACAGCCCCCTTTTGTCAAATACTATTTTAGATATTTGTATAAACGAAAATTCTGGAGAAGTTTTTTTTGGCACAAATAACGGAATATGCTCTTTTAGGGGTTTAGCTGTTAAAAACTTTGATTCTGAAGAATCTATTTTTGTTTATCCTAATCCTGTTAAAAAAGAAAACTCTTATATCTGTGTTAGCGGTCTTGAAAATAAAATGAATGTAAAATTTTCCACAATAAGTGGGAAATTAAAACATCAAACTATTTCAAGGGGGGGGCAAGCTATCTGGAATTTTGACAACAGGCCTGAACCTGGAGTTTATTTAATTTTTGCGACAGATGATTTTGGTTTTGTTAAAAAAATTGGCAAATTTTTAATTTCTGAATAATGGATATTCATTCAGAAGCTATTTTTATTCATAAAAAAAAATATTTAGACAACTATATTTTTATATTTTATACGAAAAATAATGGATTAATAGAATTCTTTATTAACACTGTTTATAAAAACAAAATTTTGAACAGCTTGAAACCTTTATCTATAGTGAACCTTACTTTCTATAATAAAAATTCATATTTCAAATACAAAAATCACGAAAACGATAATTTAACTATGTCTATTTATGAGGATTTTAATAAATCTTGTGTGACTTTTTTTTTAGCAGACTTTATAAATAATGTTTGTGAAAAAAATAATTCTAATTTTAAGTTTTTTGATTTTTTAAAAAATAGTGTTCTGATTTTAGAAACAACTGACCGCTCTATAAGTAATTTTCATATTTGTTTTATGATAAAAAGCTTAAGATTTCTAGGTTTAGATCTTGTCTTAAAAAAAGAAGACTTGTATCTAGATTTAAAAGAAGGAGTTTCTACAAAAATTACACCTAAAAATTCTGACTATATAAACCAAGATGAAAAAAACATTATAATAAATTTAAGAAACTGTAAGTTAAGCGAATGTCACAACATCAAAATAAATAAAATAAAAAGAAAAAAAACCATTATTAATCTAATTAAATTTTATAATCTACATTTAGAAAATTTTAATAAAATAAATTCTCATGAAATACTGGAAGAGTTGTTTAATTAAAACATTGATTTTAAATACTTTTTGTGTTTTTTCTTATGGTCAAACAATAACTATAAAAAATATAACCACACTGGATCCTGTCCCTTTTGTAAATGTTTGTAAAAATCAAAACAATTGTAAAACGAGCAATATTAAGGGAGAAGTTGATATAAGTAATTATAATGCTTTAGATGAACTAACTATTTCTTGTGTTGGTTATAAAACAAGAAAAATAACCAAACAAGAGATAAAAGAAAAAAAAGAAATTATATTTTTAACTTCAGCTAAAAAAGAACTTAATAATATTATAGTTTCCGCAAACAAAAACATAAAAAAAGAAAATGAAGTTTCTTATTCTGTTGAGTCTCTGTCTGTAGAGGAAATTAAATCTGAAAACAAAAATCAAACACCAGAAATACTAAACAGCTTTAATGGTGTTACAATTCAAAAATCACAACTAGGAGGCGGATCTCCTATAATAAGAGGATTAGAGGCAAACAGAATAGTCTTGATGTGTGATGGGGTTCGTCTTAATAATGCTATTTATCGTTCTGGTCACTTACAAAACAGCCTTTCTGTTGATCCTCATATAATAGATTTCATAGAGGTTGTTTTCGGGCCTTCTTCTACGTTTTATGGATCTGACGCCCTTGGTGGAGTTATTAGTTTTTATACTAAGCCTCCTCAGTTTAGTAAAAACAATAAAGGTTTTAAAAAAAATAATTTTTACAGTAGTTTTTCTACCGCAGAAGAAAACTTTTCTATACATTTTGATAATAATATTGGGGGCAAAAATATTGCTAATTTATTTAGCATAACTTATAATAAATTCGGAAACACAAAAATGGGGGAATCCAGAAATCACGGGTATTCGGAATGGGGTCTTATTAATCATTATATTGAAAATGATCAAATGATAGAAAATTCTAACCCTAACATACAAGTAGGGACGGGATATGACCAATTAGATTTATTAAACAACATTATATGGAAATGTAGCCCAAAATTGATATTAAGGTTTAATAATCAGTTTTCAACATCTTCCAATATTCCTCGATATGACAATCTACAAGATTACAACAATAATGTCTTAAAATGGAGTATATGGGATTATGGCCCACAGACAAGATTTTTATCTTCTTTAAAATTAAACTACTATAAATCGTCTTTTTTTTATGATCAAATAAAAATTTCAACCTCATATCAGTTTATTGAAGAGGATAGAATTACAAGAAAATATCTTGAACAGGAAAATCAAAATACTTATGTAGATGTTCATGTAACAGGATTAAATATTGATTTTTTGAAAAATAAATTTTCCTATGGGGGGGAATATATATTTAATAATGTTTTTTCTACGGCATCTGATGATACTCAACCAAGATATCCTTCAGAAAAAAGCACAATGAACACTTTTGCTCTTTATGGTTCTTTTGAGTATAAAATAAATAATGTGTTTTTTTTAAATGTGGGATCAAGATTTTCTTCTTCTCAGGTTCACATGAACTTTGATCTTTTGGATTCTGTTTTTATAAATAATTTTACAATAAACAAAATAGGATCGGTAAACAATGCTTTAACTGGAAATATAAATCTTTTATACTCTCCTAGTGATTTCACCAAACTTGGATTAATTATAAACACGGGTTTTAGGTCTCCGAATATAGATGATTTTGGAAAAGTCTTTGTGAAAAGAAATAGTATTGTTGTCCCTAACTCTGAGTTAATCCCTGAAAATGCTTATAATGCTGAGCTTAATATAAATAAAAGTTTTGGCAAGTTTAACATAAAAAGCTCTTTATATAACACTTCTCTAAAAAACATGATAACAAAACAAAATCTTGGATATAATATTTTTTATAATGGAGACACTTTAAGCGTTCAAAGATTAGAGAATTCTAAAAAATCATATATAAGAGGATTTTCTTTTTACAGCTCTTATGATCTTAATGAAAATATAATTGTTGAAAATTCTTTTAATATTCAAAAAGGATTTGACGTTTCTAATAATGAACCTTTGGGTCATATTCCTCCTTATTACGGAAACAGCTCTATAAAAATATTTCATAAAAAAACCACAAGTCGTTTGTGGACAAATTTCGCTTTTAAAAAAACACTGAACAGATCTAATGAGGCTAGTGACAATATCGATCTAGCGACAGATGAGGGTTGGCCTGGATGGCAAATAATAAACTTGAGTTTTAAATATGACTTAAATAAAAACACAAAACTTCAGCTTAATGTTGAAAACATATTAGATGTTCACTACATAACTTTCGCTTCCGGCATTTCTTCTCCTGGAAGAAGTTTTAAGTTTTCAGTTAACTTTAATTATTAGTAATAATATAATTGTTTAGCAAAACTTTGTTTTGTATTATGAGGTTTCTTTTGTTTTCATTTGGATAGAATAAAAAGCTTTCTAAAAATATTAATCTTTTATTAACTGTATCTCTTATTATTTTTGAATAAAAGGGGCCCGCCATTGAAGCTCCATTAATGCTCCATAATCCTGCCATAGAATTTTCAAAATACCATTTTGAAGTGTCTTGTTCAAAATTAATATTATATCTTGTTTCTGTCATAAAATACGATCCCTCTTGAGTCTCTATAAAGTTTTTTAATTTTTTCTCTCTTAAATCCAAAATATCTTTGTTTTTAAGACTTGTTTCTGGATAAGTGTGTATCAAAATATTATTTAGAAGCCCGTTTTTATTATTTTCGTATAACAACCACAAAGAACAAGAATCTTCTTTGTTAATAATAAAACCTTTAGGTGGATATAATAATAAATTGAATTTTTCTTTTATAAAGAAATGAATGTCTTTGTCTTGTTTTGTTTTTATTTCACTAAACAAAAAATCAGCATGTGTTTCTGATATTTTTGAAAAAACCTGATTTATATCTGCCTCAGCTAATTCTTTGAAGCTCTGAAAGTCTTTGGAGAAAAAACAGAACACAACCTGCTGATTAGCCCATTTATCTAAAAAAACTTTGAGAAGATTTTTATCTGACTTTGTGATTAAAATAATACATCTTTGTTTTTTAAAAATATTTTTAAAGGATTTTGAGGGGATGTATGTTATATCGAACGTTCTTTCTTTTTGGGGCAATCCTGTAAAATTTTTATTTTTTGAATTTAGAAATTTCTCTATTTCTAACTTATTATAATAATCATCGTAAACTACTAAGATTTCATTAATAGATCCAGAAGAATTGTCATATTTTACATCTACACAGCCAAAAAAACAAAATAAAAAAACAAAATAAAAAACAACATTCATTGTTTTATTAATTTTATAATTTTTATAGTACTGATATAAAAAATCATTTTAGTGTTTATGTTGGCGTTTAAACAAAAAATGATTTCTTCTAGCGTTTCTAAAAATCCGATGTACTTGTTTTGAATAAAAGGAGATAGTTTTTTAACAAACTCTTCTTCTTCTTTGTTAATATAACCCCCTTTTTTTATGTTGTTATTTACAAAAAAGCATTTCTCTATAACCTGAAAACAATAAGAAACAAAACCCATTTGATGGGTTTTCTCTGTTTTGGCGACATCTTCTACAAAAAGGTTTATTTCTTCTATATTTTTTTTATAACAAATTCTCATCCATCTTCTAAATAAAGAAACATATTCTGAAATATTTTGTTTTTGCTCCGCGTGGTGTTTTATTTTATTGTAATCTCCGTCAAATAAACAGAAAAGATCTTTAGCTTCTTCTGTGTTTATTTTAATTTCTTTAGAAAGAAAATCAACATATTCTTTTTCTTCTAATTTATCTATTTTTATTTTGAATGTTCTTGATAAAATTGTAGGCAAAAGCCTCGTGTGTTCTTTTGATATAAATAAAAATATAGTTTTCTCTGGAGGCTCTTCAAGTGTTTTCAAAAGCTTATTGGATGTGTTTAATTCCATTTTTTCCGGTCTCCATACAATAACAAATCTGTATCCTCCATAAAATGATTTTTTAGATATGTTTTCGAAAACCTTTTTTATTTGCTTTACCCCTATGATAAATTTTTTATTGTTTGCTTTTAGCAAACTTCTCCATTCTTCTTCTGAAATATGTATGTTTTGTTTTATTGCCTCTATGAACATTTTTATGTTTTCTTTATAATCTTTTTCTGTCGTTGTCATTGGAATAACAAAAGAAATATCTGGATTGTTATAAATGTTTTTTTGTTTTGGTGTTAATTTTTTTATAAAATTTAACACTAAAGACATCCCTAAATTTTTATAATCATTATAAAACAAAATCGTATTAGGAATATTCTTGCTGTTAACAATTTTATCTATAACTTTGACTGTTGTTTGAGAAACTGGACTAATATGCATATTATCAAATTTAACTATTTATAATATAAAATTACACATCTATGAGTTTTAGTAAAATAAATTTTACAAACAAAATTGTTTTTATTAGGGTTGATTATAATGTTCCTTTTATTGGAGAAACCATACAAGATAATAGTAGAATTGTAGCTTCGATTCCAACCATAAAAAAAATTATTTCTAATAAAGGGAAGGTTGTAATTGTTTCTCATTTAGGACGCCCGAAATCAAAAAAAAATCCTTTATTATCTTTAAAAAACATTTTACATGTTTTAGAAAAAAATATTTCTTTAAAAATAAAATTTCTCGAAAAACATCCTAAGAATTATAATTATAATTATATCAAAAACTCTGAAGAAAAAATTTTCTTATTAGAAAACATAAGGTTTTATAAAGAAGAAAAAACATGTGATAAAATTTTTGCACAACATCTTGCTAGCTTGGCTGACATTTACATAAACGATGCTTTTTCTGTTTCCCACAGAAAACACTCTTCTGTGTTTACTATTTGTGATTTTTTTAAAGAAAAATATTTTGGCCCTCTTTTTAAAAAAGAAATAAATGAAATATCACGTTTTATTAAAAACCCCATAAGACCCACAACGTTTATATTTGGGGGCTCAAAACTATCAACAAAAATCAAAACAATAAATAATATTATCAACTATGCTGACAACATAATAATAGGAGGCGCCATGTCTTTTCCTTTTATAAAAAGTAAAGGTTTTGAAATATTAAAATCTAAATGTGAAACGGGGTGCGTAGAAGACGCTTCTGTTATTATAAAAAAATGTTTAGAAAAAAAAGTTAATCTTCACTTGCCTGTAGATATAGTTTTTACAAATAATATTGATTCTCCTTCTTTTATTAAAACAATAAAAATAGAAAATATTGTTAATCAAAAGAAAAACTTAATTGGAGTAGATATTGGGGGTTTAACTTGTAAAAACTATTCCTCTATTATTGATGATTCTTTTTCTGTTGTTTGGAACGGACCTATGGGTGTTTTTGAAAAAGACGTTTTTATGAAAGGGACGAAAAAAATTGCATCCGCCGTCGCAAATATGGATATAAATAAAAAAATAAGTCTGGTTGGAGGTGGAGATACTGTTTCTGCTATAAAAAAACTTGATTTACAAAACAAGTTTTCATATGTTTCTATGGGCGGAGGTGCGATATTAGATTTTTTGTCTAAAGAAAAACTCCCTGTTTTTAAAAAATTTAATTAATTTTTTCTTCTATTATTGTCGTTGTGTTTTTAATTTTTTCTTCTAAGTCTTCTGGAATCCCTTCTATAGCTGGCATGTTTTCTTTTAATTTATGTGTGATTTTATATTCCAAAATTTTATAATAAAACATGGATTTATCTTTGGTCTCTTGTGACACAAGGCTGAAATTTTCAATTATAACTATAATAAAAGAAATTATAATAAACCACTTTAAAAAAGAAACTATTGAGCCTATAAATTTATTTAACCCATCTAATAATAATTTTTTTGCAGCCTTATTAAATAAAAAGACTAAAAATTTAGATGCTATTATTATCAATATAACCACTAAACCTACCCCTATTAAAGGTGGCACGTCTCGCATTACTTCTATTTTTGTAGACAGAAAACTATATATACCTGTGGAAAAATAAACCGCACTTAACAGGGCGGCTATTTCTACAATTTCTTTTATAGCTCCTTTCATAAATCCGTTTATAAAAGAATAAATTAATATAATTATAGTTATAACATCTATATAGTTCATCTCTTCAAAAATACAATTTTATATGTTTAAATAAAGAAAGAAAATTTACGTTTTTTAATTAATCTCTATTTTTTTTTCTATTGTGGCTCCTTTTTGTAACGCTATAACATTTTCTCCTTTTAAGGTGTCGTTATTTGCTAACTTATACACATTTATATTCATTATTGCCTCATTAGTGAAAACATGTTCTGTTTCTCCATTTAGGTCAGAAATTTTTGTTGAATTAATGTTTAGTTGTTCTATTCCTTGACCTACAGAAGGAATTGAAAGAGTTACGTTTGCGCCCGCAACTCTATTATTTTCATTGTCAACAACAATAATAACAGCTTTTGTGAATTCTTCTTTGTCACAAGACAAAACAAAAAAAGAAAAAGAAAAACAAATGACATAGACTACTAGTTTACTATAATGCATTATTTTTATATTTTTATACAAATATAATAAGGTTTTGAAAAATTTATTACTTGTTGTTGGTTTTGTTTGTTTGGTGTTGTGTAAATCTTTTGGTCAAGAAAAGTTTATTATTGAAACTTCTTTTGGTGAAATGATCTTTGTTTTATATGACGAAACCCCTTTTCATAAAGAGAATTTCATAAAACTAATAAAATCTCGTTTTTTTGATGGGTGTCTTTTTCATAGAGTTATTCCTGGTTTCATGATACAAGGGGGAGATCCTGATTCAAAAAAAACTAAGCCAAAAGAAAAATTAGGAAACGGCGGTCCAGGATATACTCTGCCTGCAGAATTTCATAAAAACTTATTTCACAAAAAAGGAGTTTTAGCTGCAGCTAGGCAGCCTGATAGAATAAACTCTAAAAAAGAATCCAGTGGTTCTCAGTTTTATATCGTAGAAGGTAAAAAATGGACAAAAGAAGAGTTAATAAAAATAGGATCCGTAAAAGGAATAACTTTTTCTGAAGAACAATTAAAAGTTTATACAACTATTGGGGGTTATCCTCCGTTAGATCAAAATTATACCGTTTTTGGTGAGGTGATTTCAGGGCTAGATGTAATTTCTAAAATTTCTAATTTGGAGAAAGATGAAAACAACAGACCGGTAAATGATGTTAAGTTTAAAATAAAAACATATAGTGGAAAATAAATTAAAGGAAATAAAAGATAATATAAAGGATTTTAAAATAAAAAATTCTGATGATTTAAAAAACTTTAAACAATGTTTTTTAATTAAAAAGGGAGTTATAAATAATTTTTGGAACTCTATTAAACAAAACCCCTCTGTTGATAAAGAATTTTTTGGTAAAAAAATTAATGATTTAAAATCAGCCGCAACAGAAAAATATAAAAAAAATATAAGTTTTTTAAACTCAAAAGAGTTTGAGGGGACGAAAAACAAAGATCTAACTTTATCGTCTCATAAGTCTTCTTTGGGCGGCAGACACCCTTTGTCTTTAATTAACAATGAAATTATTTCTATTTTTAATAAAATAGGTTTTTCTGTAGAATATGATAGGGAGATTGAAGACGATTGGCATAATTTTACGGCTTTGAATTTAGACGCGCATCATCCCGCAAGAGACATGCAGGATACTTTCTTTATCACAAAAAACAAGGATGTTTTGTTAAGAACTCACACTTCTTCTGTTCAGGTAAGACATATGACAAAAAACCAACCCCCTATTAAAATAATATCTCCTGGTAGGGTTTTTAGAAACGAAACTGTATCATATCGCTCAAATTGTTTTTTTCACCAGATTGAAGGTTTGTATATAGATAAAAATGTTTCTTTTTCAGACCTAAAAAAAACAATTGATTATTTTATAAAAAGTTTTTTTGGAGAAAAAACAAAAACACGTTTTAGGCCTTCTTTTTTTCCTTTTACAGAACCTAGCGCTGAAGTAGATGTTTATTGGGGGTTAGAATCAGAATCTGATCACAGAATAACTAAGGGAACTGGTTGGTTGGAAATAATGGGATGTGGGATGGTTGATCCAAATGTATTAAAAAATTGTAAAATAGATCATAAAAAATACTCTGGTTTTGCTTTTGGAATGGGGATAGAAAGAATTGCTATGTTAAAACACCAGATTGAAGACCTTAGACTTTTTTTTGACAACGACTTAAGGTTTTTACGTCAATTTAAATAAAATTTTTAGTGCTCCCAATTATAAGTATCTATTTCTTTTATACAGTATTCTAATAATTTTATTGTCTCTTGAACATCTTTTTTATTAACCATTTCAACATGAGAGTGTATGTGTCTTGTTGGTATAGAAAGAGCTCCCGCTATTGATCCTCCGGGGGTCATTCTTTGAAGCCCAGCGGTGTCTGTTCCTCCAGCTGTTAATATTTCTTTTTGAAATTTGATTTTAAATTTTTGCGCAGTTTTTTTCATGTATTTTATCATTCTGTAATCACATATTGTTGACGAATCCATCACTTTTACGGCAACCCCTTTTCCTAATTCTGTTATTTTTTGATAATCTTGGGCCCCTGGAACATCAAAAGCAATAGTTGTGTCTAAGCCAAATCCAAAATCTGGTGAAATATCTAAAGTTGATGTCATGGCTCCTCTTAAGCCAACCTCTTCTTGAACTGTAAAAACTCCATAAAAATCATATGGGGGATTTTTAATTTTTTTTAATACTTCTATTAAAATAAAAACAGAAATTCTGTTGTCTAAAGATTTACAGCTAACACAATCTCCCATTTCTATTAAATTACATTTTCTTGTTATTGTGTCTCCTATGCTAATGTTTTTATCAACTTCTTTTTTGCTCATTCCTGTATCTATAAAAAAATCTGATATTTTTGGAGGTGTTTTTTTTTCTTCTAAAGACATAACATGTATAGGTTTGGTCCCCATGACTCCTAAAATATTTTTTTTACCATGTACAATAACTCTCTGAGCTGTTAATGTTTTTGGATCGAAACCTCCTAGCGTATGAAACCTGATAAACCCGTTTTTTTCTATATGTGTTGTTATAAACCCTATTTCGTCCATATGGGCCGCAACCATTACTTTTTTGTTTTTTTTGCCTTTTATTTTTGTTACTAGGTTTCCTATATTATCTATATAAAAATCATCTACGTGATCTTTTATTTCTTTTAGTATTTCGTTTCTTATTTTTTTTTCATATCCAGGAACTCCTGGTGTTTCACATATTTTAGATAGTAGTTTTAAATCAATCATTTTATTTTTCCTAATTTAACCATGTTTGTCATTCCTTTTTTCTTTAAAGGCATGCTGGCAACATTAACAATCATGTCTCCCTTTTTTAAAAACCCGTTTACTTTTAAAATTTTCTGAGTGTCTTCTATAGTTTCATCTGTACTTGTGGTTTTTTTATAATAAAATCCTCTAACCCCCCAAACTAAATTTAAAGTATTTAAAATAAAATGGTTTTCTGTAAAAGCGTAAACCATACACGAAGGTCTTGAGCTAGATATTTTTAAGGCACTATATCCAGAATGAGTCATTGTGATTATAGCTTTAGCTGAAACCTGCTCAGCAAGTAAACAAGAATGATAACATATAGAGTCTGTGACAGATCTTTCTATGTCTTTTTTTATTTTAAATCTAACCGGATCTAAGGGCTTTCCTGTTTCTACGTCTTTTATTATTTTTCTCATGATCCTAACAGCCTCTATAGGGTTTTTACCTGTAGCTGTTTCCGCGCTTAACATAAGGGCATCTGCTCCATCTAAAACAGAATTAGCAACATCATTCGCTTCTGCTCTAGTTGGATTTATTTTTTCCACCATGCTTTCTAACATGTGAGTTGCTATAACCACAGGCTTAGCTTGCTTGTTAGATGTTTTTACTATATTTTTTTGTATTAAAGGTATTTTGTGAATAGGTATTTCTATTCCCAGGTCTCCCCTAGCTACCATTATAGCATCAGAAAAATCCACTATTTCTTCTATATTATCAACAGCTTTGCTGTTTTCTATTTTAGAAATAACAAGAGTCTTAGATTTTGATTTTTTTATTATCTCTTTTAGCTCTAAAACATCTTGTTTGTTGCTAACAAAAGATAACGCAACCCATTCTATGTTTTTTGTCAAAATATATTTTAAGTCTTTTTTGTCTTTTCTTGATAAAGCTTTTTGATTTTTAATAGAATCCTCGAAATTAACCCCTTTGTTTGATTTTAACTCTCCACCGTTAATTACCTTACATTTTAGTTCGTTGTTTTTTAATGATTTTGACTCTATTTTTAATACAATTTTACCATCATCTATAGATATTTTTTTTCCTATGTTTAGTTTTTTTATTAAATCTTTTTGTTGTATTTGTATTTTTGTGTTGTCTCCTAAAACAAGCTTGTCCGTTAAAATTAAAGTGCTGTTTTTTGACAAAAAAGTGTTTTCTTTTATTTTCCCTACTCTTATTTTTTGCCCTTGTAAATCAGCTAATATAGCTGTATGTTTATGTAGTTCTTTGTTTATTTCTTTTATGTTTTTTATTGTATTGTGATAAAAATCTTCTTTTCCATGAGAAAAATTTATTCTAAAAACATCTACTCCGGCTTGCACCATCGCTTTTAACACGCTTTTACTTGCCGAAGAGGGGCCTACAGTTGCTATAATTTTTGTTTTTCTTAAAAACATGCTAAAATATATTTGTTTTTAAATTTTAATATTTGTTTTGAAGGTATTTTTTGTATTAAAATATAATCTTTAATTTTTCTTAATTCTAAAATTAATTTTTCTCTATACTTGTTTGGGCTCCAGTTAAATAAAATTAAAAAATCAAAGCTTTTTAATTCAGAAACCAAAAACCCATCTTTATTTTTGTTGTAAATAATGGTAGTATTGTTGTTGTCTTTGTCTTTGTATTGTGTAAAATATATTTTTTTATTCAGTTTTTCCGAATAAAAAGGAATGTCTTTATCTTTTCTGTATTTATAACTCATCTTGTTATTTAATTGCCAAACTAGTTTATAATCTTTCGTTGCACAACAAAAAGCATATAAAAATTGATTTTTTTCGTCTATTTCTATTCCTATTTTTTTCATTCTAGTCTTTGTATTTTTTAAACACAATAGATGTGTTGTGACCCCCAAATCCAAATGTATTACATATTGTGGTTTTTATTTCTTTTTTCTTTCCTTTATTTAAATTAAGTTTTAGCTTGTTATTTATGTTAGGGTCTAGGCTTACGTTGTTAATTGTTGGGGGAATGTAGTTATCGTTTAAAGACTTTAAACATATGATTGATTCAATTGCTCCGGCCGCTCCTAGAAGATGGCCGGTCATAGATTTTGTAGAACTTATTTCTAAGTTATATGAATGTTCTTTAAAAACATCTATAATAGCTTTTGTTTCGGAAACATCTCCCAGTGGGGTAGATGTACCATGCACGTTTATGTAATCTATATCTTTTGGTTTTATTTTTGAATCATCTATAGCTTTTGACATAACGAGCTTTGCTCCTCTTCCTTCGGGATGTGGAGCTGTTATATGATAAGCGTCCGCGTTTGAAGCTGCCCCTATGATTTCCCCATAAATATTAGCTCCTCTTTTTTTGGCGTGGTTTAATTCTTCTAATATCAAAGCTCCTCCGCCTTCTCCTAAAACAAAACCGTCCCTATCTTTATCAAAAGGTCTAGAAGCTGTTTTGGGGTCTTCGTTTCTTGTAGATAATGCGTGTAAAGCGTTAAAGCCTCCTAATCCCATTTCTGTAATCGAAGCTTCTGATCCTCCTGTTATAAAAACATCATAGTTGTTGTTTTTAATATAGTTATATGAATTTATAATAGCATGGGAAGAAGACGCGCATGCTGAGACCGTAGCATAGTTAGGTCCTTGAAAATTATACTTCATGGATATTATTCCAGCAGCAATATCTGAAATCATCTTTGGAATAAAAAAAGGACTTATTTTGGGAGATCCTTTGCTTTCTAATAAATTTTTAGTTTCTGTATAAAATGTTTCTAAACCCCCTATTCCTGATCCCCAAATAACTCCTGATTTTTGTGAATTTATTTTTTCTTTATTTAACCCGCTGTCACAAAAA
>CAXEHY010000090.1:0-12477 GCA_963996865.1 uncultured Flavobacteriales bacterium
GCAGAATTACCTTCTGAGGTTCGTAATAGAACAGACAAATTAGATGCAGTAGGAAATACAACAGCTGCTATTGGCAAGGGATTTGCAATTGCATCTGCTGCACTTACAGCGCTTGCATTATTTGGTGCATTTATGAAAACTGCAGGAATTAATGAAATAAATGTTGCAAAATCAGAAGTAATGGCAGGATTATTAATCGGAGGAATGCTTCCTTTTGTATTTTCTGCACTTTCGATGAATGCAGTGGGAAGAGCAGCAATGGCAATGATAGAAGAGGTTAGAAGACAATTTAAAGAAATTCCAGCTCTTAAAGCAGCTTTAGATATAATGAGGAAATATGATTCAGATATGTCAAAAGCAACTGAAGAGGACAAAAAGATATTTGATGCGGCTGATGGTGTTGCAGAATATGATAAATGTGTAGCAATTTCTACACAAGCATCTATTAAGGAAATGATTGCTCCTGGATTACTCGCAATTATTGTTCCTGTTGCTGTTGGTTTTTTGGGTGGAGCAGAAATGTTAGGAGGTTTATTAGCAGGTGTAACAACATGTGGTGTTTTAATGGCTATTTTTCAATCTAACGCAGGAGGAGCTTGGGATAATGCTAAAAAAATGATAGAAGAAGATGGTCGTAAGGGAACGGACGCTCATAAAGCTTCTGTAGTAGGAGATACTGTTGGAGATCCTTTTAAAGATACTTCTGGTCCTTCTTTAAATATTTTATTAAAATTAATTTCAGTTGTTGCTTTAGTTATAGCTACTTCTATTTCAGACGGTAACAATAAGGTTGTTGAAAATAATATAATTAATAAAGAAATTAAAAAAGAAAAAGTCAAGACTAAAAAAGAATTAAAGGTTTCTAAAAGTTCATTACAAATAACTTTTGGACAACAGTATGATTATTATTCTTTTGATGTATCCATGTTTGATGAGCCTACAAACAATGCCAACTCTTATAGATTAGCTTTAAATGTAAATAAATCAGATATTGATGGAGATAATAAAGTAATTGATAAGCTCAAGGATTGTCAGATAAGTTTAAAAGGTAAGCAGTTTTTTCCAGATAAAAATGATCCTAATATTATTAGGAGTAGTGCTTTCACAATTAACGTTTTAAATCAACAAGGAGGTTCTTTTATGTTACTTGGAGATGGATATTTTAGCATCGAAGAAGGAGAAATTACTAGCGGAAGTATAGAAATTAGAGAAGCTGCCAGAGAAACTAGAGATAGATAATTTATTTAGATTTTATTAAAGGATTTATTATAGTTATTATTTTATTAAAGTCAACTTTATTTTTCTCAAAATTTAGATTATCTACATCTATTTGTATCATTTTTCCTTCATTATATTTAGATATCCAAGCTTCATATCTTTCATTTAATCTATTTAAATACCCTACTTGTATAGAGTCTTCATAATTTCTACCTCTATATTGTATTTGCTCAACTAAATGAGAAACAGATGATCTTAAATATATAAGTAAATCTGGTGGTTGTATAAATTCTTTTAATGTTGTAAAAATATCTATATAATTTTCATAATCTTTTGTTGTCATCAGACCCATAGCATGTAAGTTAGGAGCGAAAATATAAGCATCTTCATATATTGTTCTGTCTTGAATTACATTTTTATTATTTTTACTTATCTCATTTACTTGTTTAAATCTACTGTTCAGGAAAAAAATTTGCAGATTAAAAGACCATCTTTGCATATCTTTATAAAAATTGTTTAAATAAGGATTATCTTCTACTTCTTCGAGTTGAGTAGAGAATTTATAATACTTTGCTAACTTTTTAGTTAGTGTTGTTTTGCCTGATCCAATATTTCCAGCTATAGCTATATGCATAATTTCTTTAAATTTAAAATAATTTTAATATTTCTTCAATATATTTTCTATTATTTGATAATCTAGGGACTTTATTTTGACCACCTAATTTGTTTTTTGATTTAAGCCATTTGTAAAATGTTTTTTTAGGAGCTATATGAATTTTAGGTTTTTTTAATATTAAATCATTCATTCTTTTTGCTTCATAATCAGAGTTCAGTTTTTTTATTTCGGAATCTAATACTTTAGTGAAGTGATTTATATCTTGAGGTTTTTCTTCAAATTCAATTATCCATTCATGATATCCACTTTTATTTTTTTGCATAAAATATGGAGCTATTGTGTATTCTTTAATAGATGACTTAGTTGCTTTACAGCAAATACTTAAAGCTTTGTCTGTATTATCAACTATTACTTCTTCTCCAAATGTATTTATAAAATATTTTGTTCTTCCAGATATTTTAATTTTAAAAGGATTTAATGATGTGAAAAAAATAGTATCTCCTATGACATATCTATATAGACCACTATTTGTGGTTATAATTAAAACGTAATTTTTATTTTTTTGTACATCTTGTAATGTTATAGTATTATAATTTTTTTGATAAAAATCTTTTAATTCAATAAATTCATAAAACACTCCATAATCTAACATAAGTAACATGTCTTCAGAATTTTTATCATCTTGAATTGCGAAAAAACCTTCAGAAGCATTATATGTTTCAAGATAGTTTATGTCATTATTGCATATTTTTTGAAATTGTGTTTTGTACGGTTTAAAGCTTACGCCTCCGTGAAAGAAAACTTCTAAATTAGGCCAAATTTCCTTTATATTTTTCGAATTATTTGTTTCTACCATTTTGTTTAATAGAAGCAGCATCCAAGATGGAACTCCTGCAATATTAGTTACGTTCTCGTTATATGTTTTTTCACATATTAATTTTATTTTTTCCTCAAAGTTATTTAGTAATGTTATTTTTTTATTTGGAGTTTTATGTAGTTGAGCCCATGGAGGCATATTGTCAATTAATATTGCTGAAAGATCTCCTATATTTTTTTCCACAAAGCTCCCGCCTATCATTACTCCTTTTCCCTCAAATATTTTGGAATTTATATAATTGTTGCAATAAATTGACAGCAAATCTTTGCCTCCTTTAAAATGACAATTATGCAGGTTGTCTTTTGTTATGGGTATATATTTGCTTTTGGAGTTTGTAGTCCCAGAAGATTTCGAAAACCATAATGTTTTTTGTTCAGAAAAAATATTTTCTTTTCCATTTTTTAAATCACTGATATGATTTTCTATATTTTCATATTTTATTACAGGGACATGTTTTTTGTAGTCTTCATAACTTGCTATTTTTTTAAAATTGTATTTTTCTCCCCAAAGGGAATTATATCCTTTTTCAATTATATCAAATAAAACTTCTTTTTGAACATCATATGGATATTTCTTGAAATGATTTATTTGAGAAATTCTATTTTTTATAATAGAAGTAATTATTTTATTTTTATATTTCAGTAACATTTATTTTTTTACAAAAATGAAATTTTCTAGCACTATTTCCAAGATGAAAGTAAAATTTAATAACCCAGTCGGTTATTATTTAAGCACTGATCAGAGTGAGATTTTTTTAAATAATTATTTAAATAGTAAAATCACATTTACGTGGTCAGGGCAAGTGAAGTGTGTTTGTGGTAAAATATTTAAGGATTTTTATAGACAAAATTTTTGTTATAATTGTTATTGGAATTCGCCTCAAGCTTCACCTAGTATTTTTAAACCAGAATTATGTAAGGCGCATCTTGGGGAAGAAGAAAGAGATTTAGAATGGGAGAAAAAATTTCAGTTACAAGAACATGTAGTTTATTTATCAATTTCAAGTGGAATGAAAGTAGGAGTTACTAGAAGTTTAAATGTGACTTCTAGATGGATAGATCAGGGAGCTTTGTCAGCAATTATTTTTGCAAAAACACCTAATAGATATTTAGCGGGTAATATAGAATTTCATTTAAAAAAAAAATACAATATCCCTGATAGAACTAATTGGCGGAAAATGCTGCAGAACAAAGTAGAAAAATTAGATTTATTATATCAAAAAAATATTTTAAAAGGATATCTTGATACAGAAATGTCAGAGTATTTTTCAAATGAAAATGATATTCTAAACATAGAATATCCTGTTTTAAGTTATCCTGAAAAAATTACAAGTTTATCTTTTATAAAAACACCTATAATAGAGGGGGTGTTAAAAGGAATTAAGGGGCAATATTTAATTTTAGATCAAGATAGAGTTTTAAATATAAGGAAGCATGAAGGCTTTATTTTAAACATGCAATTATAATTTTATTTCTTCTCCTTTTTTTAATTTGTATTTTTTTCTAATAAAATTTATTATTATATATAAAGGTATTGTGTCAATAGCGGCTATAATAATTTTAAAAAATAATGCTCCTGCAACTAATGGGAAAAATTGTTTAACAGTGAAGACTTTCGCTAACACTAAAATACCAATTACAGTACATGAATCTATAGTTTGTGACGGTATTGTAGAAAAGTTATTTCTTATCCATAAATATTTTCCTTTAGTTAGTTTTTTCCAAAAATGAAAAATTTTCACATCTATGTATTGAGCTATTAGATATGCTGTCATTGAAGCTAGCACAGCGGGACCTGTTAATCCAAATACTTTTAAAAAAGTTTGATCATCAACGGGAGAACCACTAAATGCTTTAATCTTACTAGAAATAGTAATTATCGCAAATGTAAAAATTGCAGCGCAAAAACCAGATATAACAACCTTTTGAGCTTTTTTTTGACCAAATATTTCTGAAATTATATCAGTTATAAGAAATGTCACAGGATATGCTAATAGTCCAACGCTTAATTGAGTTTCATATCCAAATAAATTACAAGTAAAAAATTTCTGGAAGATTAAATTACAAGTAACTAAAGAAGAAATAAATATGCCGGATAAAATAATGTATAGTGTTAATGCTGATTTTTGTTTTGTCAATTTTTAATTTATAAAAAAATTATAAGGCATTCTAGCTTGTATTTTGTCTATTTTATTTATTTCATGAATTATATTTTCATAATTAAAATTCAAATATTCTTTATTTATGTTTTTTGATTCTATTAGAGTTGTTAATTGCGCTAATGTGTTTTGCTGTTTTGGATAAGATGTTATTTCGTAATTATCTATATTGCTAATTTCAGAAGCAATATTTATAGCAGTTTCTAAACCCCCTAATACATCAATAAGACCAATTTCTTTTGCCATTTTGCCAGACCACACTCTTCCTTGTGCTATTTTATTGACAGTTTTTTTATCTATTTTTCTTCCTTTTGATACATGTGTGATAAATGTATCATATGTTTTTTCTATTTGTTTTTGAATAAATTCTTTTTCTTTATTAGACATAGGTCTAAAAATAGACATCATATCAGCATATTCTCCAGTTTTTACAGTATCTGTATATATTCCTAATTTATTATTTAACATGTTTTTTGCATTAAACATCATTCCAAATACACCTATTGATCCTGTGATAGTAGTTGGATTACACACTATTGTGTCTGCATAACAAGCTATATAATATCCTCCTGAAGCAGCGATATCACCCATAGAAACTATAACAGGTTTTTCTTTTTTTGTTAAAATTATTTCTCTTAAAATAGTTTCTGAAGCTAAAGCACTGCCTCCAGGTGAATTTATTCTTATTACTAGAGCTTTTATTTTTTTATTTTTTCTTATTTCTCTTATGATTTTAGAATATTGTTCAGAACTTATTTTGTTTTTATCTTCACCACCTACTATATCTCCACTAGCATATAATACAGCGATTTTGTTTTTTTTAATATTCTTGTATTCTTTTTTTATATTTTGTCTATGGTAGTTTATATATTTTGATATCTTAATTAGATTTAAATTATTTGTATCATTAGTTTTTATTTTCAAGATATTTATTATTTGATCTTTATAGATATTACTGTCTATCAGCATCATTTTTTTGGCATCATAACTTGATTGTAAAGTGTAATTTTCAGAGTATTTATTTAGATCTTTAAAATTCATATTTCTTGATTCACTAATTTCCATTAACATATTATTCCAAAGATCATTCATGTAGCTTTTAGTTTGTTTTTTGTTTTCTTCGCTCATGTTTGTTCTTGTGAAAGGCTCTATAGCACTTTTGAATTTACCATGTCTTATTATTTGTGGTTCAACACCTATGCGTTCTAATGCTTCTGTGAAAAAAAGACCATTATAAGATAGTCCTCTTAAGTCTAGCATTCCTTCAGGATGCATATAAATATTATTAGAAACGCTAGAAATATAATAAGCTTTTTGAGAATAAATCTCACTATAACTGATTATAAATTTTTTAGTTTCATTTTTAAATTCTTGTAGTTTGTTTCTTATTTCATTAGCTGTAGCAATCCCTGTGTTCACTATAGAAGGTTCTAAAAAAATACCTACTATTTTGTCATCTGTTTTAGCATTTTCAATTGCTTGTAAAATATTTTCTAGGCTATTACCTTTTGTGTTTAATCCATTTAAATTAAAGCTAAAATCTTCTTCTTTATTTTGATCAGTTATAGTTTGATCAAACTTAAGATGCAATATAGAGTTGTTTTTTAGTTCATTTTTTTCTTTGGGACTAATAATAGCGATTAATATCAGGCTGAAAATCAAAATAAAAAAGAAACTCGTTATAAAACCAATACTTGTTATTAATATAGACCTAAAAAAATTTTTCATAAATTAATTCTAATATAAGTATTTATTTAATTTTATTTTATGAATAATTTGATTTTATTATTGGGTGGTAATATAGGGGATGTTTCGGATACATTTACAATAGTTAAACAAGATATATATAATAGAATAGGTAGAATTGAAAAAGAATCTGAAATATATTTAACTCCACCTTGGGGGTTTGAATCAAAGCATAAATTCTTAAACCAAGGTTTAAAAGTTTCAACTCTTTTTGATGTAAATAAAGTTTTAGAAATAACTCAAATAATTGAAGATTCTTTTGGTAAAAAGAATAATTTAAAAAGCGGCTATAAAGATAGGCCTATAGATATAGATATAATCTTTTTTAATCAAGATATAGTAAAAAATAAAAACATAATAGTTCCACATATTCATATGCATGAAAGATCATTTGTTTTAGTACCTTTATGTGATATTATTCCTAATTATATACATCCGGTTTTAAAAACTAGTGTTATAGATTTGAGTAAAAAAGTTAATAAAAATAATATATCTAAATATGTTATATAATTATGTCTGTGTTGAAGGCAACATAGGTTCTGGTAAGACTTTGCTAGCTTCCATGTTAGCGGATATTTTTGATGCAAAGTTAATATTAGAAAGATTTTCTAATAATCCTTTTTTGCCTAAATTTTATGAAAGTCCACAGCAAAATGCTTTTCCTTTAGAATTGTTTTTTTTAGCAGAAAGATATAATCAAATAAGTAAGGATATTACTAATCCAGAACTTTTTAAAAATTTTACTATTTCAGATTATTCTATTTTTAAATCTTCTTTATTCGCTAAAGTGACATTATCAAAACATGAATTAGTTTTATTTTCCAGATTATATGATATAATAGTTAAAAATTTTCCAAAACCAGATTTAATGATCTATCTGCATTCAGATGTTGATAGATTAAAAGAAAATATTAACAAAAGGAATAGAGAATACGAGAAAAATATAAAAGTCGATTATTTAATTAAGCTGCAAAATGTTTATCATAAATTTTTAAATCAAACTAAAAATATTAGAATTGTTTATATAGATGTAACTTATTTTGATTTTAAAGAAGACAGAAATGTATTTAATAAAATTGTGAATGTTATTAATATGCAGTATAAAATCGGATTACATAAAGTTATTTTATAATATCCCAATAATTTTTAAATTCAAAATCTTGTAGAGCTTTTTCTTTATTTTCTTTATTATCAAGATATTTAAGAACAGCTTCTTGTTCTCCTTTTCTCGCTCCTATAATAGCATTTAAATAATTACATTGTTGTTTAACTCTTTCAGAATTATCATTACAAGATACATTGTAGTCGCCTGATAATACTTTTGCTAAAGTATAATTGTAAGTATCTTTGTCCAACATATCAATAGCGTATTTGTAATTACCATGTCTTAAGTTATACATGCCGGTATTATATTTTTGAGGATTATTTACTTGTTCAAAGTAATTATTATAAGCATTTAAATCATTATCCGTAATGGATAAAATAGCAAGATTCATAAGAGCGTCATCATTTTTTTTAATTTTTAAACTTTTCTCAAACCATATCTTAGCTTGTTTTGTGTCTCTGTCAGGATTCCGACTTCTTAATGTTAAGCATCCAATATTATTGTAGGCTCTATAATCATTAGGGAAATGCTCTATAGTGAAATTATAAATATTCATAGCATTATTTCTTTCTAAAGTTGCAGAATATAATAACTCTTCAATTGTTAATTCACTTGGATTTTCCATTGATAATTTTTTTATTTCTTCATCTGTTTTTTTAGGCTGATAAGCATTTATTTTTATTTCAGCTTTTCTTAGTTTAGGGAGAACATCTTTTTCTATTGTTTCGAAAATCACTGACATGTCTCTAATAGCTTCTTCTCGTTTTCTTTTGTCTTTTATAGAATTAACAATATTTAAAACACTTTGTTTGTCTTTCATGTTAGATTCAGATACTAGATTATTAAATCCAGCCCAGTCTTCTCCTTTAGAGACAAGCTTGTATTTTGCATCATCTTCAGCTCCATCAACTTTCATTTTCATTAATTCTCTTTTTACATAATTGAAAGTTTGCTCTTTTCTTTTGTCAGAAATATCAGAATTAAAATCTATAGATCCTTCAGGAGAGGCGTATGATATAATTTCAATACTATGTGTTTTGTTATTTTTTTGCATGAAACTTTTTAAATCTGAAATATTACCTCCAACTTTCTCTGATTGTCTTATGTTAGCTTGATTAACTAAAAAGTAAACTGTAGCTGATTTACTTAAAATAGTTTCTTTTTCATATCCATGTTTTGAATATGCCCATTGATCATTATTTATAATTCTTTTAGAAGTTGTGATTATCCCTTCTGTTATTAAAAACTTATCTATTATTTTTGTATTTGAGCCAATAGTTACTTCTGCTGTAGCGTATAAACTAGCATTTTGAAAACTTTCATCATAATCAATAGTTTCTTGATACTTAAATTCTCCACCCGTAGCATATCCAATAGTGATGCCGTTTTGTGATATTTCTTCACCTTGAATGATTATAGTTTTTAGTTTTTTAATATTGTTATCTTTCACTAAAACAGGTGTAAATTTCATGATTGATTTTTTATCTACATATTTTGCAGGTAACTCTATCACCATGTTGATATTAATCGCGTCTCCATGAACTTCCATTGTTTTAGGATTCACTGTATAGTCGATTGTATTGAATTTTGTGACCATATTTTGAAGACCACAACTACACATTAATAATATTACTAGATATTTTGAAAAATTTAAATATTTCATATTTGTTTTTTTAATAAGTTTAGCATCAAAATAAACGAAAAAAAATGTATTATATTTTTAATTTATATTAATTTATTTAAGTCTTATTGTTAATAATTGTTTTTTAGTTTTTTAAATAATTCCCATAATATAATTCCAGAGCATACTGATATATTTAAAGAATGTTTGGTGCCATATTGAGGTATTTCTACTATTTCATCACTTATATTAATGGTTTTTTGTTCTATGCCATTGATTTCGTTTCCAAATATTAGGGCTATTTTTTTATATTTTTTAATTTTCAATTCATTTAAATGAGTTGAATTTTTAACTTGTTCTATAGATATTATACTGTAGCCTTTTTGTTTTAGTTGTTTTATAATATAATTAGATTCTTTGTGATATTCCCATTGTATTGAATCTGTTGCTCCCAAAGCGGTTTTATTTATTTGTCTATTTGGGGGGACAGGAGTAATGCCACAAAGTATAATCTTTTCAATTATAAAAGCATCACTATTTCTAAATACAGCACCTACATTATGAGCGCTTCTTATATTTTCTAAAATTATAATTATGGGCAATTTTTTGGATCTTTTAAACTCAGAAATACTTTTTCTATTTAATTCAGAATTTTTTATTTTTTTCATAAATTAAACAATATTATGAAATTGTAAAATTATATTGGAACCAAAGAACAAAAAAAATAAAGTTACTCCTTTAATGAAACAATATAATAGCATTAAGTTAAAACACCCTGATGCTATATTGCTTTTCAGGGTAGGAGATTTTTATGAGACTTTTGGCAGTGATGCTGAAATAACTTCAAAAGAATTGGGTATAGTGTTAACCAAGAGGTCTAATGGCTCATCTAATGACTCTTTGGCTGGATTTCCGCATCATTCATTAGATAATTATTTGCCAAAATTAGTTAGGGCTGGTTATCGTGTGGCTATTTGTGAACAACTTGAAGATGCTAAACTCACAAAGAAAATTGTTAAAAGAGATGTCACAGAGTTAGTTACTCCAGGAGTTTCTTTTAATGACAGTTTTTTAAACAACAAAAAAAATAATTTTTTATCAAGTATTTTTTTTGAAGATAATATTATAGGTGTTTCTTTTTTAGATGTTAATACAGGTGAGTTTTTTGTTTCGGAAGGCTCTAAAGACAAAATAGATAATCTTTTGTCTACATTTTCGCCAAGTGAAGTTTTAGTTAGCAAAAAGGATAAAAATTTATTTTTAGAATTTTTTGGTAAAAGTTATTATAGTTATTTGATAGAAGATTGGATATATGAATCTGATTTCACTAGAGATATATTATTAGAGCATTTTAAAACAAAATCTTTAAAAGGTTATGGTGTAGAAGAAATGTCTTTAGGTAAGAGATGTGCGGGAGTTATTTTAAATTATTTAAATCAAACTCAACATAATAATTTATTACATATAAATAATATTTCTCGCTTCGATTCATCTTCTTATATGTGGTTAGACAAATTTACAATTAAAAACCTTGAGCTTATTTATTCTAACTCTAGTAATGGTAAAAGTTTATTAGACTTACTTGACTTAACCACTTCAAGCATGGGGTCTAGACTTTTAAGGAAATGGATCGTTTATCCTTTAATAAATAAATTAGATATAAAACAAAGATTAGAAATAGTTGATTTTTTAATTTCTAAAAATAATATTAAAAACTTGTTAGTTGAAGAAATTAAGAAGATAGGAGATCTAGAGAGACTAGCTTCTAAAATTTCAACTTTAAGAGTTAATCCAAGAGAGATTTTCCATTTAAAAATTTCTTTAAAATCATTAATACCGATTAAAAAAGTTTGTTCTAATTCTAAAAATAATTATTTAAATAATTTGGTTAAAAATATTGATCCTTGTTTGGATGCTATTAATATAATTGATTCTATTATCAAAGAAGATCCTCCGGTAAATTTACAGAAAGGGGGTTTTGTGAAAAATGGAGTAAACAAAGAGCTCGACAATCTTAGAGAAATATTTTTTTCATCTAAAGATTATTTAAATAAAATTTTAGAAAAAGAGATTTCTAATACTGGTATTTCATCATTAAAAATTTCTTATAATAATGTTTTTGGATATTATTTAGAAGTTCGTAATACTCATAAAGATAAAGTTCCAGAATCTTGGATTAGAAAACAAACTTTAGTTAGTGCTGAGAGATATATAACTGAAGAGTTGAAAGAATATGAATCGAAAATATTAGGTGCTGAAGAAAAAATTATAGCTTTAGAAAATAAGATTTTTCAAAATTTAATTTTAGATATATCTAATTTTATAGATATATTTCAAGTTAATTCTAACATTATAGCTTATATAGATTGCTTAATATCTTTTGCTGATATTTCTGAAAAAAACCATTATGTTAAGCCTGAAATAAATGATTCTTTTGGCATTAAAATTCAAAACGGTAGACATCCTGTCATTGAAAGTCAATTTGATCTTGGAGAAGTTTATATTCCTAATAATATTATAATAGATAATAATAAAGAACAAGTACTTATGATTACAGGTCCTAATATGTCTGGTAAGTCAGCTATTTTAAGGCAGACTGCATTAATTGTTTTAATGACTCAGATTGGATGTTTTGTTCCTGCTGATAAAGTTAGTATAGGTATTGTAGATAAGATTTTTTCTAGAGTAGGAGCTAGCGATAATATTTCTTTAGGAGAATCTACTTTTATGGTTGAAATGAATGAAACTGCGAGTATTTTAAATAATATTTCGGAAAGAAGTTTAATATTGCTTGATGAGATAGGAAGAGGGACAAGCACTTATGATGGTATTTCTATAGCATGGTCTATAGCTTCTTTTTTGCATGACCATAAATTTAAATGTAAAACTCTTTTTGCTACTCATTATCATGAATTAAATGACATGTCTACTCAATATTATAGAATCAAGAATTATCATGTTACAGTTAAAGAGCTAGATAATAGTATTATATTTTTAAGGAAATTATCACCTGGAGGAACTGAACATAGTTTTGGTATACAGGTAGCAAAAATGGCTGGTATGCCTAAGGAAATTATTAATGAGGCTAATGAAGTTTTGAAAAATTTAGAAAAAACTCATTCTAATAGTTTTAAAA
>CAXEHY010000091.1:0-6252 GCA_963996865.1 uncultured Flavobacteriales bacterium
ATTAGCAACTAATTGATTTTCCACTTTTAAAAAACTTTTCACATTAGAAGCTAATCCAATACGTCTAGACACACGAAAAACATGGGTATCCACAGGCATTCTAGGTTGATTAAATAAAACAGATAAAATGACATTAGCTGTTTTCCTTCCTACACCAGGAAGGTCAATTAAAGAATTAAAAGAATCTGGAACTCTTCCTTTATGATTTTTATATATAATCTTAGAAGATTTTATTAAATATTTTGATTTGTTGCGAGGATAACTAATAGATTTAATTAACGCAAAAACATCATCCAAATTAGCTTTAGATAATTGATTAAAATTTTTATATTCTCGAAACAAAAAAGGAGTTACTGAATTAACTCTTTTATCTGTACATTGAGCAGACAGCATCACTGCAATCAATAACTGATAATCATTATCATAAACTAATTCAGTTGTAGGATTAGGATATTTTAATTCAAAAGTATTGATAAAAAATTTGTATATATCTTTCTTTAACACATCAAAATAAAAAATCTAATTTAAAAATTTATATTTTTCAATTATACTGATTTTTTCTTTTTTCTTATTATAGAAATATATATCTAATAATTTTTTAATAAATAATAATTCTTTTTGTTCTTCACTGTAAAGAATCTTTTTTAATTCATTTTTTTGATACAAACAATAAATAAACTCATTAGTAATATTATAATTCATAGGCATATTAATTTGATTACAATTATTATAACGAATAAAATCAAATTATATTTTACAAAGAGAGCTCAATTTACATTGAGCTCTCAAAACTAAAAACTATGTTAATGAAAAGAATATGGCTTTAAACCATAATATCAACTTTATTATTTTTTATCATTTTTCTTAAATTTAACAAGGCATATCTCATTCTACCTAGAGCTGTATTGATACTTACTCCCGTATTAGTTGCGATTTCCTCAAAACTCATATTAGAATAATGACGTAAAAATAAAACTTCTTTCTGTTTGTCAGGCAATTTTGAAATCACCATTTTTAAATCATCAATCAATTCATTTTTAATTTTGTTCTCTTCCCAATTATCATCTGCATCTTTTATAAAATTAAAAACATCAAAATCATTACTTGACGAAATATACTTTTTTCTTTTATTTTTTCTAAAATAATCTATAATCAAGTTGCGTGATATTCTTAAAAGCCAATTAATAAATTTACCCTCAGCTTTATACTTATTATTATCTAAACTATTTATAACCTTAATAAAGGTGTCTTGAATAATATCATCCATGACATCTCTATTTTTAACCTTAGAAAAAATAAAAGCTTCAAGTCTATTTTTATGTCTGCTAAAAAGAATATTTAAAGCATTACTATTGCCCTCTATGTAAGAAGAAACCAAATTATCATCTGAAACTAAATATGAATGTAACATACCACAAAATTTAAATTAATACTAAAATTTATTTATGGTAAAATGTTACAATAGGCGAGTATTTTATTTATATAACCCAAATATACGTAATTTATTGTGTAGAAGATTCATTTTTTTAAAAAATGAAATTATTACTATCTTTTTGCTAAAAAAGACTGTAAAATTAAACAAGCACTTATTTTGTCAATATTATCTTTATTTCTCCTCTTAGATTTTGACACACCGCTATTTAAAATAACTTGTTTTGCCATTTTAGAAGTATATCTTTCATCTTCAAAATATATAGGTATTTTAGCGAATTTTGCTCTTATTTTATCTGAAAACAGATATACTTTTTTAGTTACTACCAAATCACTATTATCTAAATTCTTCGGCAATCCTATAACAAAACAATAAATTTGTTCTTTATCTAAAAACTTTTTTATAAAACTTAATATATCAACAGTAGAAATAGTTCCAAAAGGAGAAGCAATAATATGTGATTTATCAGATACAGCGATACCTGTTTTTTTTTCACCATAATCAAAACATAAAATTCTTTTCATATTATCAATTTACTATATTTGTTTAATATGGACAAAATAAAATCAATAATAGAAGAAACATGGATAAATCCAGCTGATTTAATTTCTAAAAATGAAAAATATATAGATCAAACAATTGACTTATTAGAATCAGGAAAAATAAGAGTTGCAAATAAAAATCATAATAAATGGGAAGTAAATGAATGGATAAAAAAAGGCATTCTATTATATTTTAAAAAAGAAAAGAATGATGAAATGAAGATTAATTTCAATAAATCCAAGCAGCTAGAATATAGAGACAAAATAAAATTAAAAAATAATTTAAAAGACAAAAATATAAGAGCTGTTCCCGGGGCAATTATGAGATATGGATCATATATAAATAAAAACACTATCATAATGCCTTCATTTATAAATATTGGAAGCTATGTTGACAGCGGAACAATGATAGATACTTGGGCCACTGTAGGCTCATGTGCGCAAATAGGAAAAAATGTCCATATAAGTGGAGGAGTTGGAATAGGAGGTGTTTTAGAGCCTCTACAAGGAAATCCTGTAATTATAGAAGATAATGTTTTTATAGGCTCTAGATCAATAATAGTTGAAGGTGCTCATATTGAAAATGAAGCTGTAATTGCAGCTAATGTTGTAATTACATCATCAACAAAAATTATAGATGTCACGCAAAGAAAAGAAATAATATATAAAGGTTATGTTCCAGAAAAATCAATTGTAATTCCTGGGTCTTATATAAAAAGATTCAAATCAGGAGAATACAATGTCCCTTGTGCATTAATTATAGGAAAAAGAAAAGACAGTACAAATAAAAAAACTTCACTAAATAACGCATTAAGAGATTTTGATATCAAAAAATAATGAAAATAGGTTTTGATGCTAAGAGAGCTTTTCTAAATAACAGAGGATTAGGAGAATACAGTAGAGATTTAATATCATGTATAGACAAAAAACATGAAATCTTTTTATTTACTCCTAAACAAGAAAACTGGACTTATAATATAAAACATAGAATTATATTACCAAAATATAATAATTATTTATATAAAATATACTGGAGAAATAAAAATTTAATTAAAGAAATAAAAAAAAGAAAAATAAATGTTTATCATGGTTTAAGTAATGAATTACCATACGGTATTCACAAACTAAACATACTAAAAATAGTCACAATACATGATGTTACTTTTAAAAAACATCCATATTTATTTCCCGTATATCAAAGATTGATATATAACAAAAAAACAAAATATGCATGCAAAACAGCTGATATTATAATAGCTGTAAGCAAGCAAACAAAAAGTGACATTATAAAATATTATGGTGTTAATTCAAATAAAATAAAAGTTATTTATCAAGCTTGTGACGAAATATTTTTTAAAGAAAAAAATCAAAATGAAATAAAAAAATTTCAAAACAATTATAAAATACCTGAAAATTACATTCTTTATGTAGGAGCTATAGAAAAAAGAAAAAACATAAAAATAATATTAGAAGTTATTAGAAATAATAATGATTTAAATCTAATAATAGCTGGAGACGGAAATCATAAAAATAAAAAAGAAATCAAAAAAATAATTAATAAATATAATATAAATAATAATGTTTTTTTCTTAAAAAATCTAAACAGAAAAGATTTATCAATTTTATATAAATGTGCAATTTGTTTAATACAGCCAAGCATAGATGAAGGATTTGGTCGACCTGTAGCTGAATGTTTAGCTGGCGGCAATGATGTAATAGCTTCAAATTTAAATGTATTTAAAGAAATTGGAGGAAATGATATTAAATATTTTAGAAACTATAATGACATAATAAAACATATAAAAGAAATTAAAAAGAAAAAAGAAAAAAATCAAATGAAGTCTCTTAATAAATTTAGATACTCTTTTATGCAACAAAAAATCAATGAATTATACAAATAAAATAATAAAATGCTGTCAACACTTAAAAAAAGGTGATATAATAATTTATCCTACTGATACAGTATTAGGATTAGGTTGTGACGCAACTAATGAAAAAGCTATAAAAAATTTAATAAAAATAAAACAAAGAAACCAGCATCAAGGTTTAATAATATTAGTAGAATCTCTAAAAATGCTTTCTAATTATGTAAAGAAAATACCAAAAATAGCAATAAAAAAAATAGAAAAAACTGAATATCCAACTACAATTATATATAACAATCCTGAAAATTTACCTAAAATATTATACAATAATAATTCTATAGCAATTAGAATTACAAAAAATATTCATTGTAAAAATATTATTTCAAAAATAAACAAACCTATAGTTTCTACATCAGCAAATATTAGCGGTAATCCTATTCCGGAAAATTTTCATAATATAGACAAGGAATTAAAAATGAAAGTAGATTTTATTTTAGAAGAAAAAATGATTAATTATGCTAAAACTCCATCTAAAATTTATAAAATTGAAAATAATAAAATGATCCTAATAAGATAATATGAAATTAGATAAAAAAAACTTAAAAGACATTGAAAAAAATTCTTTATTTAAAGAAATAGGATCTATTGCGGATAAATTAAAAATAGAAGCATATATAGTAGGCGGCTACCCAAGAGATCTGTTGTTAAATAATCAAAATAAACAGGATATTGATTTTGTTGTTTCAGATAAAGTAAATGATTTATCTCAAATCTTAAGTAAAAAACTTAATACCAAAGTAACTATATTCAAAAATTTCGGAACCACACATATGATGCATGAAAATATTGAACTCAATTTTGTAGAAGCAAGAAAAGAATCTTACAAAGATAATTCTAGAAATCCTGATATTAAAAAAGCAACAATAAAAGAAGATATAGACAGAAGAGATTTTACTATAAATGCTATTTCAATATCTTTAAATAAAGATAATTTTGGAGAAATTCTAGATATATATAATGGACAAAATGATATAAAAAATAAAATTATAAAAACCCCTTTAGATCCTGACAAAACATTTTCAGATGATCCCTTAAGAATGCTAAGAGCAATTAGATTTGCAAATCAATTGAATTTTCAAATAGAAGCAAAAACAATAGCATCTGTGAAATCAAATAAAAATAGAATACAGATTATTAGTCAAGAAAGAATAACAACTGAATTTAATAAAATTTTAATGTGTAAAAACCCTTCAACGGGACTAAACCTATTAGATCAAACAGGCCTATTAAATATTATTTTTCCAGAATTAATTCTCTTGAAAGGAATTGATACTAAAAATAACATATCTCATAAAGACAATTTCATACACACATTAAAAGTAGTAGACAATATTAATGATATTGTAAATGAAAATAATAAAAATTTATTATGGTTGAAATGGGCGGCATTATTACATGATATAGCTAAGCCTAAAACTAAAAAGTTTATAGAAAATATAGGATGGACTTTTTATGGACATGACGTCATTGGATCAAGAATGATTAAAAAAATATTTCAAAAATTTAAATTACCATTAAATGAAAAAATGAAATACGTAGAAAAATTAGTATTATTACATTTAAGACCTATTGCTTTAGCGAAAGTTGAAATCACTGACTCTGCCATAAGAAGATTATTGTTTGACGCACAAGATATATTAGAAGACTTATTAATATTATGTACTGCTGATATAACTTCTAAGAATGAACAAAAAATAAAAAAATACAAACAAAACTATGAACTAGTAAAAAAGAAATTAAAAGAAGTAGAAGAAAAAGACAAAATTAGAAACTGGAAGCCTCCTATAAATGGCAATAATATTATGAAATTATTAAAACTGCCTCAAAGTAAAGAAATAGGATATATATTAAATGAAATCAAAGAAGCTATTCTAGATGGTAAAATTAAAAATAATAAAAAAGAAGCTCTTGAATTAATGTATCAAAAATATGAAGAATTAAAAAAATCCTGAAATGAAAAAAAATAATTTAATTATTATTTTAGGTCCAACAGCAGTTGGCAAAACAAAAATTAGTGTAAAAATTGCTAAAAAATTGAATTCTCCTATAATATCTTGTGATTCTAGACAATTCTATAAAGAATTAAATATAGGCACTGACAAACCAAATAAAAAAATACTAAAAGAAATAAAACATTATTTTATTAATTCATTATCTATAAAACAAAATTATAATGTTGGTGAATTCGAAAAAGATACCATAAAATTATTAAAACAATTATTTGTAAATTTCAATAACTTAATAATGGCAGGAGGATCTGGATTATATATAAATAGCATTTGTAACGGAATAGACAATATGCCTGCAATTGACCCCCTATTAAGACAAAAATTAAATAAAAAATATAAAAAAT
>CAXEHY010000092.1:0-37744 GCA_963996865.1 uncultured Flavobacteriales bacterium
AACAAATTAATGAATTCATAAAAGATAGATTTAATAGATCATTAAAAAGTATAGAAGTTGAGCCAGTTTTTGAAATAGATGAATTATTGTTAAGTAAAACAGAATGGTTTAACGATGAAATTATAGGCACTAAACACGGAGATTTTTTTGTTAAAAGATCGATTAATTATAGTAAAAGAACACAAAGTATAACAGGAGATGATCTTTTTTAGTTATGAGTAAAATAATAGATAAAACAAGCATAAATAACAATAATATAGATTCTTCAAAGAAGAATCAAGTTATCTATAGTTCCGATTTACATAAAGATGCATTATTAACTCCTCAAAAATCTTATAAAAAAGTAGAAAAACACAATTATGCTTTTGATTGGCTAACAGAATATAGTAGAAGTTTTTTATCTGCAGGGTATATTCCTGCTGGCGTTACTCCTGAAAAACGTATTATGGAAATAGCAAAAAGAGCAGAAGATATTTTAGGCATTTCGGGTTATGCGAAAAAATTTTATAATTACATGTCTAAAGGGTTCTTTTCTTTATCATCACCAGTATGGTCTAATTTTGGGAAAAAGAGGGGCTTACCTATTAGTTGTTTTGGCTCTAACATTGCAGATGACATGGGAAATATTTTATATACTCAATCTGAAGTAGGCATGATGTCTAAATTAGGTGGTGGGACATCAGGATATTTTGGGAATATTAGGCATCGCGGCTCTGAGGTAAAAAATAATGGCCAGGCTTCAGGAGCGGTTCATGTTATGCAACTTTTTGAAACAATGGTAGATGTTGTTAGTCAAGGATCAGTTCGCAGAGGAAGATTTTCTCCTTATTTACCTGTTGAGCATAAAGATATTTCGGAATTTTTAGATATTGGAACAGAAGGAAATCCTATTCAAGAACTTACACATGGAGTAACAGCAACAGATAAGTGGATGAATGAAATGATAGAAGGAGATCAAGAAAAACGTGATATTTGGGCAAAAGTATTACAAAGAAGAGGCGAAATAGGATATCCTTATATATTTTTTACAGATAAAGCAAATAATGGAGCTCCAAAAGTTTATAGAGATAAGAATTGTAAAATTAAAGCAAGTAATTTATGTACAGAAATTATGTTGCCTTCTAATGATAAATGGTCTTTTGTGTGTTGTCTTTCATCATTAAATGTTTTACATTATGACAAGTGGAAAGATACAGATGCTGTAGAAACAATGGTTTATTTTTTAGATGCTGTAATTACAGAGTTTATTGAAAAACTTGATTTTTATCGTAATTCTTCTACTCGTGACGATCAACAAACTTTTTTATTTATGGAGCGTGCTTATAATTTTGCTAAACAACATAGGGCTTTAGGCTTAGGTGTTTTAGGCTGGCATTCTTTATTACAATCAAAAATGTTGTCTTTTAATAGTCAGGAAGCTTTTAATCTTAATAATGATATATTTAAATTTATAAAGGAAAAATCTTATAAAGCTTCTAAAGATTTAGCTGATATTTTTGGAGAACCTGAAGTTTTAAAAGGTTATGGTAGACGTAATGCAACTTTAAATGCTGTTGCTCCTACAACTTCTTCTGCTTTTATTTTAGGACAAGTATCACAAGGGATAGAACCTATATGGTCAAATATATATGTAAAAGATATCGCGAAGATTAAAACAACAATCAAGAATCCATTTTTAGTTAAATTATTAGATCAAAAAAACAAAAACACAAAAGAAGTTTGGAATAGCATTAGAGACAAAGATGGATCTGTTCAACATTTAGATTTTTTGAATGAAAATGAAAAAAATGTATTTAAAACTTATTCTGAGATAGATCAACTTGATATTATATATCAAGCGGCAAATAGACAAAATTATATTGATCAAGGCCAGTCTCTGAATCTTTTAATTCATCCGGACATGCCAGCTAAGGAAATAAATAACATTTATATTACAGCATGGAAGTTAGGTTTAAAATCATTATACTATCAACATAGTATGAATGCTGCTCAAAAATTCAAACAAAAAAAAGAATGTATTAGCTGCGAAGCTTAAAGTTTTATTCAAAAGCGTTTATCCCAGTTATATCTTTTCCGGTAATTAACAAATGAATATCATGTGTCCCTTCATAAGTTATAACTGATTCGAGGTTCATCATATGTCTCATAATAGGAAATTCAGAAGTTATCCCCATTCCTCCTAATATTTGTCTTGATTCTCTAGCTATTTTTATTGCAATTTCTACATTATTTCTTTTAGCCATAGATATTTGAACAGATGAAGCCATATTTTTGTTTTTTAACTGCCCAACTCTTAAAGCTAATAATTGAGCTTTTGTTATTTCAGTAATCATTTCAGCTAGTTTTTTTTGCTGTAATTGAAATGAAGCAATCGGTTTTTTAAATTGTATTCTTTCTTGAGCGTATTTTAAAGCTGTATTATAACAATTTAAAGCGCATCCAATTGTACCCCAAGCTATACCAAATCTAGCAGAGTCAAGACAAGCTAATGGAGAGCTTAATCCATTTGATTTTTCTAGAATATTTTCTTTTGGTATTTTGACATTATCAAATACTAATTCACCCGTTGAAGAAGCTCTAAGAGATAATTTGCCATGAGTTTCTGGAGTTGTAAAACCCTTCATTCCTCTTTCTACAATTAATCCTTTTATTCTATTTTCTTCATTTTTTGCCCAAACTACAGCTATATCACAAATAGGAGAATTAGATATCCAAGTTTTTGATCCATTTAATAAAACATGATCTCCTTTATCAATAAAATTACTTTCCATTCCCCCAGGATTAGATCCATGATTAGGCTCAGTTAATCCGAAAGATCCTATTAATTCAGCTTTTGCTAACTTAGGTAAAAATTTTTCTTTTTGTTTTTCAGTGCCAAATTCATAAATAGGAAACATAACTAAAGATGATTGAACAGAAGCTGTTGATCTTATTCCTGAATCACATCTTTCAAGTTCTTGCATGATAATTCCATATGATATATAATCAAGTCCTCCTCCCCCGTATTTGACAGGAATACATGTCCCAAAAGCTCCAATTTCAGCTAATCCTTGTAAAATATGTTTAGGGAAAGTAGCTTTTTCATAATGTTCTTCTATAATAGGATCTAGATTTTTTTTAACCCATTGTCTTACAGAATCACGGATTAATTTATGCTCTTCTGATAATAGTTCATCTATTAGTAAATAATCATTATTGATAGAATTTATTTGATTCATATTTTAAATGTAAAAATTTATTTAATAAATTTAAAAAAATGAAATTTAAAATTACTTATATAATATTATTTATAATATTTTTTTATTCCTGTGATCAAGAAAATACACCAGATGATGTATGTGAAAATATTTCATTTAGTAATGATGTTTCTCCTATTATATATAATAATTGTGTTAGTTGTCATAGTTATGGTCAAACCGCAGAATCTTCAGGAATATTTGGATCATTAGGCGGGCAATCTGTTTATTATAATGGAGTTTTTTCAAAAAAAGATATAATTATTTCATTAATAACATCAACAGACCCTAACAGTGTTATGCCTCCTACTGTAGGATCTCAGTTAAACTCTAATCAGATTGAAATAATTCAATGTTGGATCAAAGAAGGGGCTCTTGATAATTGAACTATGTATGAATATGTAATTTCTAATACAGTAAACTATAATTTTATTTTTATTGTATTTGTTTCTTTTTTAATTCTATTTTCTTTTTGTTCTTTTTTATTTTCAAGACAAATTAATTTTATGTTTAGAATGGTTTTTGACACTAATCATTTTTTTTATTATTCTGGAAACAAAAAAAAAAATATTCTTTTGTTCCTTATTCCTTTAATTATAATATTTACAGTTTGTATATCTTTTATCACTTTTCATGAAGTAAGCTATCAAAATCACTTTATTAAAGAAGTTGTAAAATGTTTTTCTTTTATATCAATAATTTTCACATTAAAAGCTCTTTTGATATTATATTTAACAAATATTTTTAATAGAAATTTTCAAAGAAATTTAATAATTTATAATTGCTTTATTCATGAAGCGGCATTATCAATATTACTCTTCCCTTTTGCTTTTATTTTATATTATATAAATGAATATTTTATTATTTATTTAATAATTGGAATATTAATATTGATTTTTTATTCATATAAATATTATAAATTATATAAATTATGTGTCTATAAAATAAACTTATTTTATAGTTCTATATTTTTGTATCTTTGCTGTTTGGAAATTATACCAATTTTATATTTTTTAAAGATTTTTATTTAAGATGCCAAGAAGAAGAAAATTATTAATAACTCAAACCGCTCCTCAAAACATAGCTAAATCACCTTATACTAGACTAGGAGACAAATATAAATTGCAGATTGAATTTCAACCTTTTATTAGTTTAAAAGAGATTAAAGCAAAGGCTTTTAGAAAGCAAAAAGTAAATATTCCAAGCCATGATGTTATTTTATTTACTAGTAGAAACGCTATAATTCATTTCTTCAGATTATGTGAAGACTTAAGATTAAGAATATCTGAAAGCATGAGATATTTTTGTTTATCAGAGACTATAGCTGTTTATTTACAAAAATATATAGTTTACAGGAAAAGAAAAATTTTTGTTGGACAAAAAACTATTTCAGACTTATTGCCAGCATTTGAAAAACACAGAGATTCAAAAATATTAATACCAGGATCTAATATTATGAATCCTAAAATGCATAAATTTTTAATCCATAATGAAGTTAATTTCACACAGGCGGTTGTTTATAAAACCGTGAATGAAAATGTTAAAGATTTAGATATAAATTCTTATTTTTTGATAGCTTTTTTTACTCCTTTAAGTATAAAAACATTATTTAAAAGCTTTCCTAATTATGAACAGAATAAAACAATTATTGGATGTTACGGATCTAATACAAGTATAAAAGCAGAAGAAAAAAATTTAAGCATTGAAATTAAAACTCCAACAAAAAAAGCGCCATCTATGTCTATGGCCATAGATCAATATTTGAAAAAAAGAAGATAGTTTTAGTGAGTTATTTTAGCAAAAAAGATCGGATAAATAATTATCATTTAATAAAAAAATTATTAAAATTCAAAAGTTTTTTTGAAATAAATGACATGAAAGTTTCATTTTATATACATGATTTAAGAGATGTAAGTAAATTACAGATTTTAATTTCTGTTCCTAAGAAAAAAATAAAATCTTCTGTTCAGAGAAATAAAATAAAAAGATTAATTAGAGAGTCTTATCGACTCCAAAAAAGCATTATAGATGATGTAATATTAAATAATAAAAAATTAGCTGTTTTGTTAATTTATAATTCTCAAAAAACTAATATGCCTTTTAAAGATGTTTTTAATAAAATAAATTTAATTTTATGTTCGTTAAAAGAAAAGTATAATGAAAGTATTTAAAAAAATTATTATTGTTTTCGGATTAGCTTTTTTGTCTTTCACATTTGTTAGTGATTATTTTGAGATATCTAAGAATATAGAAATTTTCAACGCAGTTTATAGAGAAATAAATATGTTTTATGTAGAAGAAATAAAGCCAGGTAAGTTAATGAAAGTAGCTATAAATTCAATGTTAAAATCTTTAGACCCCTACACAACTTATATTCCTGAATCTGAAATAGAAGATTTTAAATTTCAAAGAACAGGTGTTTATGGGGGAATAGGTGCTTTAATCTCGAAAAGAGATAGCCACGTTATTGTACGAGAGCCATATGAAGGATTCCCCGCTCAAAAGATAGGATTAATGTCAGGAGATAAGTTTTTAAAAATAAATAACAAAAATGTTGTAGGAAAAGGAGTAGAGTATATTAGTTCTAAATTAAAAGGCGAGGTGGGTACAGATGTAGATGTTATAATAAAAAGACTAGATAAAGAATATAATTTCACTTTAAAAAGAGAAAAAATAAAGATCAAAAATGTTTCTTATTATGATGTTTTAGAAAATGATATAGGCTATATCATGTTATCTAATTTCAGAGATAACGCAGCTAAAGAAGTGGAAGATGCTTATATAGATTTAATAAAAAAACATAATATTAAAAAATTAATTTTAGATTTGAGAAATAATCCAGGAGGGCTATTAAATGAGTCAGTAAAAATTGTTAATATTTTTGTTCCAAAATCAACTGAAATAGTTGCCACTAGAGGCAGGGATAAAGAATACATTTATAAAGCTAAAAATAAATCTTTAAATCTTGATATACCTCTTGTTGTTTTAGTTAATAAATCTTCAGCATCAGCATCAGAGATTGTATCAGGATCTTTACAAGACTTAGACAGAGCTGTAATAATAGGAGAAAAAACTTATGGTAAAGGATTAGTTCAAGGCACAAAACCATTACCGTATAATGCTCAGTTAAAATATACAACAGCAAAATATTATTTACCTAGCGGAAGATGTATACAAGAAGTTAATTATTCTAATATTTTAAAAGCAGACAGCTTGTCAATAAATTATCAAACGCTTAAAGGGAGAAAGGTTTTAGCTGGAAATGGAATATATCCAGATATTATAATAAATCAAGATAAAGAAGCCAATTCTTTTTTAATTTCTCTTATTAGAAATAATTATATTTTTGATTTTGCAACTGAATTTAGATTAAAAAATAAAAGTTTTGATTTATCTAATATGGACATAAATTATATTTTTAATTTATTTGAAAAATTCTTGTCAGAAAAAGAACATGTTTACACAACAATATCAGAGGTGTATCTAGATACTTTATTAACAAAGATTAAAAATGAGAATCATTCAAATAATAATTTGATTGATTTATGTGAAGATTTAGATGACCTTCTTCAAAAAGAAAAATCTAAAGATTTATATAACAATAAAGAAGATGTTTTAGATTTAATTATTTCAGAAATTTCTTCTAGATATTTTTATCAAAAAGGACGTATAGAGGCAAATTTGTTAAATGATAAGCAAATTAATAAAGCAAATTTTATATTGTCAAATATTAATGAATATAATAGTATTTTTGAACCTATCGATTAATTATTTATTTTTTTTATTAGGGGTTTTATTACCTTTTTCTGTTTTTTCCACAGATGTTATAATATTACTCATTGTTTTTTTTTGGTTATTAAAACATAATAAAAATTTTTTTTTACAATTGGTGCAAAATAAATGGTTTATTAGTATTTTATTTTTTAATATAATATATATATTAGGATTGTTTTGGGGGGATAATCATCAAGACAGTTGGTACGTTATTAAATCAAATTTGTTGTTTTTTTGTATACCTATTTTTTATACATCAGAGATAAAAAAAAAATATATTTTTTACTCTTTTATAGGTTTATGTTTTTCTATGTTTTTATCATCTATTTATGGGATATTTGAATATTATGAAATAATTCCTCATTATTTTTTTAGAATATATCAAAATGCGGATTTAGTAGCATTGTTAAATTATCGTGATCATAATATTTTTTTATCTTTTTGTATTATTATATGTGGGCTTTATTATTATAAAGAGTATAAATTAAAAAGCAAAAGTAATTTTAGATATATTTTATTATTTATGATTTTAACTTTTATTTTTAGTCTATTTATAGAAAGGGGCAGAATGGGACAATTTAACTTTATATTAATGTTCCTTTTTTTTTCTGTTTTCTTTAGAAGAGCGAAGCATGTTTTATTCACATTAGTTGGACTAATATTATTGTTATTAATAAATTATAATATTAATTATACTTTTCAGCAACGGATTAATTCTACTATTAATAATATTAAATTAATTAAATCAGATATAAATACATCAGATAATCAACGTTGGTATTTTGTTAGAACATCTTTAGAGTTAATAAAACGAAAACCTGTTTTAGGACATGGAACAGGTAGTTTTATAAATACATTTTCTAAACATTCTTTGACTTCAAGGGGATTTATAGAAAGAGGTCACAAAACCCCTCATAATTATTATCTATATGTTTTGTTTGAGTTGGGAGTTTTAGGGTTTTTATTTTTATTTTTATTTTTTTACTATCAATTATATTTTCATATAAAATATAAAAATAAGTTGGCAATTTATTTTTGTGTTATTCCTTTTTTATTAATGTGTATAGGAGACAGTTATTTAATAAGTCATAACTCTTTGATATTATATATATATCTGTCATTTATATTAACAAAATTAAATATAAATTCTTTTTATTCTTTTAGATAAGCTAGAAGTAATTTCATAAGGAATAGTATTTAGATCTTTTGCTAATTCACAAATATTTCTTTTTTTATTGAAATAAAAAACTTCTTCTCCTTCTTTTATTTTTGTGTTAGTTATGTTTATCATACAGCTGTCCATAGACACAACACCAACCACAGGATATAATTTATTCTTTATTAAAAATTTCAATCTACCATTACCCCAATCTCTTTTAATGCCATCAGCATACCCTATTGGGATAATACCAATTTTCATATTTTTTTTTGCGATAAAAGATCTATTGTAGCCTATACTTTCATTTTTTTTAATTTTTCTAATTTGTATTATATGAGATTTCAATTCACTTATTGGTTTAATTTCGGGATAGGTTTTAGTATATCCGTATATACCCAATCCTATTCTAATTATGTTATTATTATTTAAACTTATATATCCCTCAGTATTATGGATGTGAGCATCTATTTTATATTTAAATATTTTATTAAATGTTTTATTAATTTTTGTAAACCTGTTTATTTGTCTTATAGAAAACAAGTCATTTTTATTATTATTAGAATTTGCTAAATGTGAAAATATTGAAGACACATGTATATTTTTATTATTTATTATTTTTTCGATACATTTATTAATATCATTATTATCAAATCCAAATCTATTCATACCGGTATTAAATTTTATATGAATATTTATTTTTTTATTTATTTTTATTATTTCCTCTAATATTTCAAAATTATAAATACAGGGCTCAAGATTGTGATTTATCACTTCTTGTATATTATTTTTTGTTGGCGCGGTAACCATAATTTTACTTTTTATGTTTTTTTCTCTTAATCTTATTCCTTCTTCAAAATCTGCAACTCCTAACATATAAATATTTTCTTTTTCTAAGATTTTAGCAATTTCAATATCGCCGTGACCATATGCATTTGCTTTAATCATCGCAATTATTTTAATATTTTTATTATTTGATTTAAAAAAATTAATATTAGATATTATTTTTTTTGTATCAATTATTAAAGTTGTATTATATAAATTATTTTTCATTTTTATAAAATTCATTTCTGCATAACACAGTATATGTTTTATTATCTCCTATTTTTATTTTTAGTTTTTTATTAGAGATAGATTTTGTATAATAAGCTTTATTTCCAGTCACTGAACATTTTGATGTCATTTTCGTAATCGATTCTGATATTGCTAATAAAAAAGGCATAGGTCCAAAAGGCTCTCCATTGGAGTCCATATCTAATCCAGCTATAAATATTTTATTTCCCATATTTGCAATTTTATTACATATTTCTGGTAATTTTTTATCAAAAAATTGCGCTTCGTCAATTCCGATGACAATATTTTTTGTTTTATTTTCTTTTTTTAAAAAAAATAAAATTTCTTCTGATTTTTTTATTTGAATAGCAGATAGATATTTTTTATTATGTGAAACTATTTTATTTTTATTATATCTAATATCTATTTCTGGTTTAAAAATCATCACTTTTTTATTTTTCTTTTTTTGATTTTTTAGTCTTTTTATTAATTCGCTAGTTTTACCCGCAAACATAGGGCCACAAATAACATGTATAGAACCACATTCTGAAAGACAATCATTTTTTAGCATACTAAAATATTATATATTTAATTACAAATTTAATTAAACTATGGGGAAATTATATATAATACCAACTCCAATTGGTAATTTGGAAGATATTACTTTAAGAGCAATTAGAATATTAAAAAATGTTGATATTGTTTTAGCTGAGGATACTAGAGTGACTAAAAAATTATTTTCTAATTATAAAATAGATACTTTATTATCTTCTTTTCATTCATATAACGAACACAAAGTATTATATAATTATATTCAAAAATTGAATTCGGGAAAAATTATTGCATTAGTTTCAGACGCAGGAACTCCTTCAATATCAGATCCGGGATTTTTGCTTATAAGAGAATGTATTAAAGAGAATATAGAAATAGAATGTTTGCCTGGCCCAACTGCTTTTTTGCCCGCATTAGTAAATTCCGGACTTCCTTGTGAGAAATTTATTTTTGAAGGTTTTTTACCTGTAAAAAAAGGAAGATCTAAAAGATTAAAATTTCTCGTTAGAGAAAAAAGAACACTGATTTTTTACGAATCTCCACACAGATTGATTAAAACATTAAAACAATTTTGTGATTATTTTGGCAATAAAAGACGTGTTTCTGTTTCTAGAGAAATATCAAAAGTTTTTGAAGAAACTAAAAGAGGATATATGAACGATATTTTAGAACACTTTAACAAAAAAAAACCTAAAGGAGAATTTGTGATTATAGTAGAAGGCGAAAATGAAAAATAATATTAAAAAACCTTTTTTAATTGCGGGGCCATGTAGCGCAGAATCAGAAAAACAGCTATTTGCAACAGCTAAGAAAATAAAACAGTATACAGACGTTTTTCGTGCTGGATTATGGAAAGCAAGAACTAATCCAAGTTCTTTTTCTGGAGTAGGAGAAAAAGGTCTTCCTTGGCTACAAAGGATAAATCAAAAATTAGGATTAAAAACAAGCACAGAGATTGCCAATTCTAAACACATAGAGAAATGTTTAGAATATAATATTGATATGCTATGGATTGGAGCACGTACAGTTGCCAATCCTTTTGCTATAAACGAAATAGCTCACACTTTAAAAGGCACAGATAAAACTATAATAATTAAAAATCCAATACATCCAGATCTTCAAGCTTGGATAGGAGCTGTACAAAGACTAGAAAAAATGAATATTAAAAAAATAATATTAGTCCATCGAGGATTTTTTATTGGTTCAAATAAAAAATACAGAAATGATCCAATGTGGGAAATGGCATTAAAAATAAAAAAGTATTTTCCAGGTTATCTTTTATTATGTGATCCTAGTCATATTAGTGGAAATAAAAATTTAGTTTATAAAATATCAAAAGAAGCGTTATTGAAACATAAAATGGATGGTTTAATGATAGAAGCGCGTATTAATCCAGAAAAATCTTTATCAGATAAAAATCAACATATTAATACTTTTGAATTAAAAAATCTTTATGCTAGTTTTATTAATTAAGATAGAATCTTCCAATTGATTTCGCCATTTGGGCTCGCGCTTTTTGTAATTTTATTAAATCATTTAAAATTTTATCATCACTATTTGTTTCAGCTATTTTTATTTCTATTTTTTTTATTTTTTTATTAAGTTCTTTTATTTTCAAAGTATAAATAGTTCCTAATGTTATCTTTTTAAGATTATGGTAATACCTTCTTATTTGTATTCCATATTTTTCCCAACCAGAACTTAAAGAAAAATCTTCTATTATTAAAGACGACAATAATGAAGTTATTTCAGAATTATTATTTGACAAAAACTTTTGAGCGTTAAATGTTTTATATTTTGCTTTTTTGTTAAAAATTTCATTAAAAATGTGATTTATAGTTTGATTTTCAAAAGTGTATTGATTAGATATTTCATTTTCAATAAATGATAAAATATCTATTTCTTGATTATTAATTTTAATTTTTTCTTGACCATAATTAATCATTATCTTAATTAGATCTACTTCATGTTCCGGTATTTTTTCTTTTTTCTCTAATGGATTTTTTCTAATTATCTGATTTTTTTTCGTGTTATTTAGAATCATTGTCAATCCTTTTAACAGGATAGATTCTTCTATTTTTGATTTTTCTGATAATTCTTTTATGTAAACGGTGCGAGATATTTCGTTAGGAATTAATGAGATAGATTCTAGTATATTATTTAAAGAATTAATATTGTTTATTGCGTTATTGTTTTGCTTTAAAACATTTAATTCATATTCTATAAAATCAATTTTTTTTGTTTTAAAATATTTTGTTAAATTTTCACTTGTGTTGTTTTTAGTAAATGAATCAGGATCTTCACCTTTTGGTAAGGGGAGAATTTGAACATTTATGTTATTACTAAGAATCATATTTATACTTCTTTTAGAAGCAGCTATTCCGGCTTTATCAGAATCATAAACAATAGTTATATTATTAGTTAATTTCGCCAATTTTCTTATTTGCTTTTCTGTAAGAGCTGTTCCAGAACAAGCAACAACATTTTTTATTCCAGATTGATATAGAGAAATTACATCTGTATATCCTTCTACTATATAACAATTCCTGTTTTTTGATATTTCATTTTTAGCAAAATAATAACCATATAATATTTCACTTTTTTTATATATTAAGCTTTCTTGAGAATTTATATATTTTGCTGTATTATTAGATGTTTTTTTTGTTCTTCCAGCGAATCCGCTTATTTTGCCAAATCCATCATGTATTGGAAAAATAATTCTATTGTTAAATTTATTATATAAGTTGTTTTTATTATTTATAATTAATCCTAATTCTTGTATTAATTCAATTTCGAATCCTTTTTCTTTTAATTTATTAAAATCTTTTTCAGTTTGATTTAATCCTAAACCTATATCAAATTTTTCTATTATTTCTTTGTTAAAACCTCTGTCTTTCAGATAATTTAATGTGTTTTCGTCTGCAAGTAGATTTTTTTTAAAAATATCTTTAAATTCTTGATTAATATCATAAAGTTGTTGTATATGATTTTTTTCTTCTAATTTTCTGTCATTAGTTATATTTTCTATTATGTCAATATTATATTTTTTAGCCACATACTTTATAGATTCGGGATAAGTCATGTGTGCATGTTCCATTAAAAAACCTATAAAAGTTCCTCCTTTTCCGGAACTAAAATCTTTCCAGATTTGTTTTGCTGGAGACACGACAAAAGATGGAGTTTTTTCATCAGTGAATGGACTTAGACCTTTATAATTTGCGCCTGTTTTTTTAAGATTTACAAAATCACCAACAATATCTTCAATATTTGCAGTTTCAAACACCTTGTCTATTGTTTCTTGACTTATCATGTTTTTCTATTTATAATCAAATTAATTATATTTTTAATTTCGTCTTTATTGTTTAAAGAAAGTTTATTGATTAAAATAAAAGTTTTTTCTTTTAATGATGAAATTTTATTTTCAGTATAACTTATACCACCTTCTTCAATTATAATTTTATAAATATTTTCTATTATTTCATAATTTTTATTGTCTTTTTTTAAAAGATTTTTTAATATTTTTTTCTTTTTTGTTTTAGAATTTCCTAAAACATATATTATAGGCAAAGTAATTTGATTATTAATAATATCTATAAATTGAACTTTTGATTTTTTGATTGATTTTTCAAAGTCTAATAAATCATCTTTTATTTGAAAAATAATACCAATATTATTTGTTATTATTTTTAATAAATTTTCTTCTTCTGTGTCTAAATTATTATTTAGAGCAATAAATTTTCCACAAGCACAAAACAAAGACCCTGTTTTTTTGTCAATTATTTTTAAATATTCTTTTTCTGTTATTTTTATGCTATTGTTTTTTTTCAATTGTATTAACTCTCCTTCTATCATAGTTTTCACTGTATTTGACAAAATATTTAGATGTTCTTTTTTGTCATTTTCAGATGATATAATTACTCCTTTTGCGAGAAGATAATCTCCAACAAGTACAGCAATTTTATTTTTCCAAATACTATTTATAGAGAAAACGCCTCTTCTGAAATTTGAATTATCTACAACATCATCATGAAGCAAGGTGGCATTATGTAAGGTTTCTATAAGAACACATGAAATATAAGTTTCTTCATTTATTGAGTTATAACCCTTAGCAAGTAAAATTAATAATTGAGGTCTAATTTGTTTTCCTTTATTTTTTATAATAAAATCAATAACATTACGTAAAAGCGGAACATCGCTGTTTATATGTTGAGAATATTTTTTTTGAAATATTCTCATTTCTTTTTTTATATTATTAGATAACAAATTTTTCATTTAAATTAATTTTTCAACAATTTTTAAATCTTCTTTAGTTGTTATTTTGATGTTATATTTTTCTCCTTTTAAATATGTTATTTTATATCCTTGAGCTTCTACAACTGATGAGTCATCTGTAAACTTAGAATTATATTCTTGATTGTACGCTTCAGTTATTATCTCACTTTTAAATAATTGAGGAGTTTGTAGAAGTATTAACTGTTCTTTATTTATATTTTCTTTTTTTATTTTTACAGTATCATTTATTTTTATATACGGGACGACACATTTGTTATTTTGAGCTTTTTTGAATAATTTTTTAAGCAAATTATTTGTAAATAAAGGTCTCACCCCGTCATGTATCGCTATAATTGAATTTTTGTCTATAAACTTTAAACTTTTTTTTACTGAATGAAATCTAGTTTCCCCCCCTTTTATTAGTTTATATTTAATTTTAAAATTTAATTTTTCACATTCATTTCGCCAATATGTAAAGTAATTTTTATTTAAAGCAACTATAATTTTAGATTTAGGATAAAACGTGTTACATTTTTTTATAGTATGCATTAATACAGGGATACCTTTTAATTTAATAAATTGTTTAGGTATAGAATTATTCATTCTATTGCCATTTCCTCCGGCCAAAATGATAATATTTGTTTTCAATTTTAGATAATTAACATTGCGTCTCCATATGAGAAAAAACTATATTTCTTTTTTATAGCTTCTTTATAAGCCTTCATTATTAATTCAAATCCGCCAAAAGCGCAAACCATCATTAAAAGACAGGATTTAGGAGTGTGGAAATTAGTAATCATAGCATCTGCTATATTAAATTTAAATGGAGGATAAATAAACAAATTTGTCCATCCTTCAAATTCTTTTAATTCATTTTTAGTCGTCACAGACGATTCTATAGTTCTCATAACAGTTGTTCCGACAGCGCAAACCTTTTTTTTATTATTTTTTATTTTATTAATAATGTCAACACTTGTTTTCGGAATATATATTTGTTCTGAATCCATTTTATGTTTAGATAAATCTTCTACATCTACAGGTTTAAAAGAGCCAAGACCAACATGTAAAGTTACTTCAGGAAGGTGAACTCCAATTATTTCTAATTTTTTAATTAGATTTTTACTAAAATGTAATCCTGCTGTTGGAGCAGCTACAGCTCCTTCATATTTTGAGTATACAGTTTGATACCTTTTTTTATCTTCTTCATCAGGTTTTCTTTTTATATATTTTGGCAATGGAGTTTCCCCTAATTTTGCTAATATTGTTCTAAACTCATCATAAGGGCCATCATATAAAAATCTTAGTGTTCTCCCCCTTGATGTTGTGTTATCAATAACTTCTGCAACTAAATTAAATTCTTTCCCAAAATATAATTTATTTCCTATTCTTATTTTTCTTGCAGGGTCTACTAATACATCCCATAATAAATTATCTTTATTTAATTCTCTTAATAAAAAAACTTCGATTTTTGCTCCTGTTTTTTCCTTTCTCCCATATAATCTTGCGGGAAAAACTTTTGTGTTATTTAACACAAGACTATCTCCGTCTTCAAAGTAATTTATAATGTCTTTAAATTTTTTATGCTCTATAGTTCCCTTTTCTCTATTTACAACCATTAATTTACATGCATCTCTTTCAACAGAAGGTCTTGTAGCCAGTAAAGATTTAGGCAAATCAAAATTAAATTCAGATAATTTTCTTTTCATAGAATTTTAAGATTTCAAATATAAAAATTATTAATTAGAATTAACAATAAAATTAATTACTTCACGTAATTTTTTTGAATTTTCAATTTTATATTTTCCTATTTTGGTTCTTATTAGTTTTGATAAGACTGCACCACAGCCTATTTTTTCCCCAAAATCATTTATAATGGACCTTATATATGTTCCTTTTTCACATATAATTTGAAATTGTATTTTTGGCAAATCTATTTTAGTTATTATGAAATTAATTACATTAACTTTTCTATAAGGAATGTTTATTTTTTCATTTTTTCTTGCGTATTCATATAATCTTTTACCTTTTATTTTTATTGCAGAATATATAGGAGGTTTTTGATCTATTATGCCTGTAAATATTTTGGCCGTTTTATTGATTATTAAATCATTTATTTTTTTATAATTCTTTTTTTCAAAGATTTCTGTTTCAAGGTCATATGATTTTGTTTTTACCCCAATAATCATCTCTCCAATATATGTTTTGTGTAAATTTTGATATTTATATATTTCTTTTGTTTTTTTCCCTGTGCATATAATTAATAATCCTTCTGCCAAAGGATCTAATGTTCCCGCGTGACCAATTTTAATTTTTTGATTGATTTTATTTTGTATAGCTTGTCTTATTTTTTTAACAACATAAAAAGAAGAGTCATACTTATCTTTATTTATTAATACAAGCTTCCCTTGTTGAAAAACATCTTTTATAGATGACTTATTATACATATTAAACCAATTATAAAACAATAGTATGAGAAGTATTTTAAATTACTATTTTGAACTAATTTTATCATCCATTTACAGGCTATAAATCCAGTTATAAATGCCGAAAAAAATCCTATTATTAATATTACAAACATTTCACTTTCATAATATATCTCTCCCGATATAAAATCTTTTATAATTTTTCCTATAATTATAGGAATTACCATTAAAAATGAAAATTTAGCAGCTTGTTTTTTGTTTATTCCTATCAAAACAGCTGTTGAGATAGTAGCTCCAGATCTTGAAATTCCAGGTAAAATAGCTATTGCCTGGGCAAGACCTACTAAAAAAGCTTTTTTTGTTGTTATATTTTTGTTTTCAGGGCTCTTTTTGTCAGTAAGCAGCAGTAAAGTACCAGTTATAATTAACATACTTCCTACTAATAATAAATTATTATTAAATAATGTTTCAATTTGATTTTCAAATACAAATCCAATTATCACAGCAGGAATCATAGAATAAATTATTTTAGTCACGAATATTGAACTATTATTTTTTTCGATTTTTAAAAGATCGCCTATTATTTTTATAATATCTTTTTTGAAAACCAATAATGTACTAATAGCTGTTCCGAAATGTAATATTATTATTAATAATAAATTATTTTGCTCTATTTGGTTGTTTAATATTTTATTAGCAATTTCTAAATGTCCACTACTGCTTATAGGTAAAAATTCAGTTAAACCTTGTATTATACCAAGTATAATTACTTCAATAAGATCCATTCATTTTAAGATTTTTTCATTATAGCAAAGACTTCTATTACTAATCCTATTAATATTAACACAGGAGCCAATTTCCATCTTTGAAAATCAAAAATTTTATAACTAAAATTTTCAGGATTTTCCGAACCGCCTCCAATCATTAAAATATAACCTAGGGAAATAAAAAATAATCCTAAAATCAATAATTTGTAATTTTTTTTATTAAAAGAAAATTTCATGTTTAATTTATTTTTTTCAAATTATTATTAGTTATTATTAAGGTTGACATATAATTAATTAAAACCCCTATAATAATTATAAAAACACATGTAAAAGTAATAATATTTAAAAGGGATTCATTATAAAATATATTTAAATTTTTATTTATAGTTAATGTTATTATTAGAAATAATATTATAGATATAATAATCGACACTAATCCGTTAAATATACTATTTTTTAAATATGGTGTTTTTATAAATTTATTTGTAGCTCCTACTAATTTCATTGTTTTTATTATATTTTTTTCGTTTCTTATATTGATTCTTATAGTGTTTTTTATCAAAAAAATAGTTATTATAAATAATATTATTGAAAAAAGAGATATTAGTTTTATAATTTTATTCATATTATAATTTATTTTTTCTATTAAATTTTCATGAAATTTTATTTCATAGATTTCTTCATTAAACTCTTTTTTTAGAAAAAAACTTATTTCTTGATAATTTTCTAATGTTGTAAATTCAGATTTTAAAGTAATATCAATACAGTCAGACAAAGGGTTTACCCCATCTAAAATATTAAGAAAATCTTTTCCTAATATTTCCGTAAGATTTGATGCTGCTTGTTCTTTAGAAGTAAAGTCAATATTTTTTACATATTTATTATTATTTAATGTTTTGATTATCCTTTTCACGTCAGTTTGGTTTATTTTATTTAAAAAAACATTCATTTTGATATTTTCTTTTATGTTGTTAGTTATTTTATTTGTTGCCGCAAATGAAAAAATTAATAAAGCTAACAAACAAAATAAAAATGATTCACAGATGATAGTTGATATTGATGATAAAATAAACTTTTTTTCTCTTTCCATAATATAAATACTAAATTAAAAATAATCTATTTTTTACATGATTTATTTAAATTTGTTTTATAAATTTTTCATATGTATTATAATTTTCGATTTTTAGAAAAAAAATGGCAAGATTATTGGAGACAAAATAAAGTTTTTAAAGTAAATGAAGATTTCACTAAGGAAAAGTTTTATATTTTAGACATGTTTCCTTATCCGTCTGGATCAGGATTACATGTTGGGCATCCATTAGGATATATAGCTTCTGATATATTTGCACGTTATAAAAAAATGTTAGGATATAATGTTTTACATCCAATGGGATATGATTCTTTTGGTCTCCCCGCTGAACAATATGCCATAGAAACAGGACAACATCCCTCTATAACAACTCAAAAAAACAAAAAAACATATAGAAAACAATTAGATAATATTGGATTTTCTTTTAATTGGGACAGAGAAATTAGCACGTCAGATCCAAAGTATTATAAATGGACACAATGGATTTTTAAGCAACTTTTTGATTCTTATTATTGTAATATAGATGATAAAGCGCTTCCTATTTCTGAACTTATTGCTGAATTAGAAAGAAATGGAAATGTAAAAGTAAATTCACCTTGTGATGAAGATACACCTAATTTTAACGCAGATGAATGGAATAATTTTTCAGAAACTGAAAAACAAAATATATTATTAAAATATAGGTTAACTTATCTTTCAGAAACTTTAGTTAATTGGTGTGAAAAACTAGGCACAGTTTTAGCGAATGATGAAATAAAAGATGGTTTGTCTGAAAGAGGAGGATATCCTGTTGAACAAAAAATGATGCGTCAATGGATGATGCGGATAACATCTTATGCGGATAGACTTTTAAATGATTTGTCAGAATTAGATTGGAATGAATCTATAAAAGAGATACAAAAAAATTGGATCGGAAAATCTCAAGGAGCTTCAATTTTGTTTGAAATTTATAAACATGAAAATAAAATAGAAGTTTTCACTACTCGCCCTGATACTGTTTTTGGAGCAACATTTTTAGTTTTATGTCCAGAACATAATATAATAGATAAAATAGTTACTAAAGAACAAAAAAAATTAATATATAGTTATATCAATAAAACTTCTTTAAAGTCTGAAAGAGATCGTCAAAGTGACATTAATAATATTACAGGAGAGTTTACAGGTTCTTATGCAATACACCCTTTTACGGGATTTAAAATACCTATATGGATCAGTGATTATGTTTTATCTGGATATGGAACTGGAGCGATTATGGCAGTTCCTTGTGGAGATCAAAGAGATTGGGATTTTGCGAAAAAATTTAATTTAAAAATATTAAATATTTTTAAAGATACTTGTATTACAAATGGCGCTTATGAAGGACATGAAGCTGAAATTATAAATTCAGATTTCTTAAATGGCAAAAGCAAAGAAGAAGCGACATTAAAATCAATTACATTTATTCAAAATAAAGGAATAGGTGAAAAAAAAATTAATTATAGAATGAGAGACGCTGTTTTTAGTCGTCAACGTTATTGGGGAGAACCTTTTCCTGTATATTATAAAAATAACACACCTTATCTTATAGATGTAAATAAAGTTTTAGAATTACCATTAATTGATAAATATTTACCAACAAAAAAAGGAGAACCACCATTAGCAAGAGCTAAAAAATCTGATTGGAATATGTTTTTTGGAGATAAAATGGATTATAACACTATGCCAGGATGGGCAGGCTCATCATGGTATTTTATTCGTTATATGGATCCTGGTAACGACAAAGAATTTGTTTCAAAAAATAAACTTGATTATTGGAATCAGGTTGATATTTACATAGGCGGAGCAGAGCATGCAGTTGGACATTTATTATATTCTAGATTTTGGACGAAATTTTTATTTGACAGAGGATATTTGCCATTTAAAGAGCCTTTTAAAAAGATGATTAATCAAGGTATGATTTTAGGAAGATCTAATATTATTTATAAACTAAAAGGCAAAAATAAATTTATAACACAAGAAAGATATAAAGATTATGAAACAATTAATTTAAATGTGGATATTAATATTGTAAATAATGATATTCTAGATTTAGATTTATTTAAGAAATGGAGACCAGAATTTAAAAATGCAGAATTTATATTAAATAAAAATAATGAATATAAATGCGGGGTAGAGGTAGAAAAAATGTCAAAATCAAAATTTAATGTTCAAAATCCAGATGAATTAGTTAAAGAATATGGAGCAGATAGTTTAAGATTATATGAGATGTTTTTAGGACCAATAACTCAATCAAAACCTTGGAATAAAAATGGAATTTCAGGATGTTATAATTTTTTAAAAAAATATTGGAATTTTTTACATAAAAAAGAAAAGTTTTTCGTGAATGAAGAAAAACTTGACAAAGAAGATTTAAAAATTTTACATTCCACTATTAAGAAAGTAAAGCATGATATTGAATCATTTTCATTTAATACAGCAATTAGCTCTCTAATGATATGTTTAAATTATATACATGATAATAAAATTGCAAAAAGAGAAATGATAGAAAAATTCAATTTGTTATTATCTCCTTTTGCCCCTCATATTTCAGAAGAAATTTGGTCTAAATTAAATCATAAAGATTCAATAGTTTCAGCTAATTTTCCATCTTATAATGAAAAGTATATGATAAAAAATAAATATGATTATCCTATTTCTTTTAATGGAAAAGTAAAATTTAAAATTAACTTATCAACTGATTTAAATATAAGAGAAATTGAAAAAATAGTATTATCAGATGAAAGAACAATAAATAAAATATCTGATTTTAAAATAAAAAAAGTTATAATTATTCCAGAAAAAATAGTTAATATAGTTTTTTAGTATGTTTTATATTTGTTTTATTATTTATGGAAAAGCGTTTTAATAATAAATTTAAAGAATTAGAAAAAAAATATTCTTTAATAGGTCAGGATTTAAATTCTTATTTAGAAGGGCTTTTGTATACTAATCCCTTATCATATTGGGATTATATTAATTTAGAAACTTTATTAAGCTTACAAAGACCAAAAACAGATTTTCCAGATGAAGAAATTTTTATTGTTTATCATCAAATAACAGAACTATATTTTAAACTTATTATAAAAGAAATAGAGACAATATGTAATAACGGAAAACATATATCAAATATAGGACAAGACAAAGGTTGGAAAAATAAAATATCATTAAATGATTTTTTAAAACATCTAAAAAGAATAAATAGTTATTTTAAAGTTCTTATTTCTTCTTTTGATATCATGATAGACGGATTAGATAGAGAACAATTTTTAAAATTCAGAATGGCTTTATTGCCAGCAAGTGGATTTCAAAGCTATCAATATAGAATCATTGAATTAAGTTCAACAGATTTAATAAACTTAGTAGATAAAGATTACAGAATTAAAAGTGTTAAGTTTTCTATTTTACAGAAATTAAAGAAAATTTATTGGATGAAAGGATCTATTGAAATGAAAAGTGGTAAAAAAACTTTAATGTTAAAGAATTTTGAGAAAAAATATTTTAATTTATTTTTAAAAAGAGCAAAAAAATATAAGGATATTAATTTATTAAAAAAATATAAATCTCTTAATAAAAGAGATAAAAAAGATAAAGAATTAATAAAACAAATGAAGTTATATGATTTAAATGTTAATGTAGAATGGCCTTTAGTGCACTATAAGTCAGCTGTTAAATATTTAAGTATGCCAGATAAAGATATTATTGCTACAGGAGGTACAAATTGGAAAAAATATATGCCTCCAAAATTTCAAAAACGTATTTTTTTCCCAGATTTATGGACTAAAACACAAATAAATAATTGGGGGAAATCTTGGATGTTGAATAATTATAAATAGTTCAAAATTGAAAGCAAAAAATATTCTGTTGATTTCTTTTTTATTTTTAATTTTATTATTTGTTTTTAACAAGATTAATTCTAAAAACGAAAACAAAAAAGATCAAGTTATACTTGAAGAGGTTGTTATAAATACAGAATATGGTATAGAAACAAATAGTTTTTATTTTAATAAATTTAAGATCCAATCAGGAGAAACTTTTTCAGATATTTTTGACAGGTATCATATTAATCCGATTATAGTAGATAAAATTCAAAGACACATTGTTGATAATAATATTTTTGATTTTAGAGACATAAAGGCTGGAAATAATTATGCTGTTTTTTCTACTAAAGATACCATAAGAGAAGGTAAAGTGTTTGTTTATGAAATAAATTATGTTGATTATTTATTATTTGATTTAAGAGACAGTTTAGTTGTAGGGTTTTTTCAAAAGGAAGTAGAAATAAAAAACCGATATTGTTCAGGTATTGTGGAAACTTCTTTGTGGGCCTCAATTGTTGATTCAGCTAAATTAAGTCCAGCTTTATTGATGAAAATGAGTGAAATTTATGCTTGGACTATAGATTTTTTTAGATTAGAAAAAGGTGATAAGTTTAAGATTTTTTTTGAAGAAAAATATGTTGAAGAGAAATCGATAGGAGTAGGTAAAATTATGGCAGCTTTATATCAACATAAAGGAAATGAATTTTATGCTTTTAATTTTCAGATTAATGAGAATTATGATGATTATTTTGATGAAAATGGTAAAAGTTTAAGAAGAGCTTTTCTTCGTGCTCCTCTAAGCTATTCTTATAGAATATCATCTAGATTTCAAAAAAGCAGATTACATCCAGTAACAGGTAAAAGAAAACCTCATTTAGGAACAGATTACGCGGCGGCTCAAGGAACCCCAATTATAGCAACCGCTAATGGTAAAATCACAAAATCTTCTTATACTAAGAATAATGGTTATTATGTTAAAATAAGGCATAATGCAACTTACTCAACTCAATATTTACATATGTTAAAAAGAGGGAGAGCCCTAGAGGGACAATATGTTAAGCAAGGTGATATTATTGGATATGTTGGTCAAACAGGCTTAGCAACAGGTCCACATGTATGTTATAGATTTTGGAAAAATGGAAGACAGGTTGATCCATATAAACAAAAATTACCAGAGGCTGAACCAATATCAAAAGATTATTTTCATGACTTTAAAATAATTGCAGATAGTTTGTATAATATCTTAGATAAGATATAGTTATATTATAATGTTATTTAGAATTTTTATTGTTTTATTTTTTTTATCAAATAGTTCTTTATGTCAAATTTCATTTGTTGAAAACAAAGGACAATTACCTGTCAAAATAAATTATTATAGTGACATACCTTCAGGTAAAATATTTTTTGAAAAGAATTCAATTGTTTATAATTTTTATGATCAAAACCATTTTTCTAATATTCATGAACAAAGAAAAAAATTAGATTATATGTCAGGACATTCTTATAAAGTGAGTTTTAAAAATTCAAACAAAGATGTGATGATTAGCAATTATTCTAAAACAGATACTTATTATAATTTTTTTCATGGCAATAATAAAAATAAACATGTCAGCAATGTAAATTCTTTTTATTCTATATTATATAATTCTATTTATAATAATATTGATGTTCAATTTTATTCTAATAATCATAATTTAAAGTATGATTTTATTATTCGTCCCGGAGGAAAAATCAAAGACATTAAATTACTTTATGAAGGAGTTAGCCCTAAATTAGATGACAAAAATAATATTCTCAAGATAGATTTGAATTTTTTATCAATTATTGAAAGTAAGCCATTTGTTTATCAAATTATCAACGGAGATACTAATTATGTAGAATGTGAATATAAAATCCGAGATAATATAGTAGGGTTTAATATAAAATCTTTTTATAATAAGAATTATGATTTAATTATAGATCCAATTGTGTTTTCTACTTATTCTGGTTCTTATGCGAATAATTTTGGATATACATCAACTTATGATGAATTAGGATTTTTGTATTCTGCTGGAACTTCTTTTGATATTGGATATCCAACGACTATAGGTGCGTATCAGACTAATTTTTCAGGAGGAAGCAATATGTTTGTTGGTTTTGGAACAGATATAGTAATTTCTAAATATGATACTACAGGGTCCTCATTAATTTATTCAACTTATTTAGGGGGAAGCGGAGATGAGGTGCCTCACAGTTTAGTATGTAGTCAAGGACAATTATATTTATTAGGCACTACTGGTTCAAATGATTTTCCAATTTCACAAAATGCTTTTGATGTTTCTTTTAATGGGGGATTGCCTTTTACTCCCAATGGTATTGGAGTAACATACATGAATGGTTCAGATATCGTGGTTACAAAATTTAATTATGCGGGATCTAATTTATTAGGATCTACATATTTTGGAGGAGTTTATAATGATGGTCTTAATACTTCAAATCAATTAAAATTTAATTATGCTGATGAAATAAGAGGAGAGATAGATATAGATCAAGATGGAAATATTTATATAGCTTCTTGTACAAGATCTCCAGATTTACCACTATTAAATGCTTTTCAAAATTCTTTTAATGGCGGTTTAGATGGATTTGTGGCAAAGTTTTCTAATAATTTAAATACTTTAATATGGAGCACTTTTATTGGAGGGAGCATGGATGATGCATTATATTCTTTAGCTTTTAATAATCAAGGAGATGTTTTTGTATGTGGAGGTACGGTGTCATCTAATTTACAAATGACAAGTACATCTTATCAATCTTCAAATAATGGTGGAATTTCAGATGCTTGTATTTTTAGATTAGATAATAATGGCAATTACATAGCTTCTACATACTATGGTTCAGATAAATATGATCAGTCTTATTTTATTGATTTAGATCAAGAGTATAATGTTTTTATTTTTGGACAAACTAAAGCAAGTGGATTTACTTTTGTTCAAAATGCTAATTTTTTTCAAGCTAATAGCGGACAATTTGTTTCTAAATTTGACCCAGAGTTATCTAATCTAGATATGTCTACAGTATTTGGTTCAGGATCTCAAAGTCCAGATATTTCTCCAACTGCTTTTTTGGTAGATGTTTGTAATAGAATATATATTTCTGGATGGGGAGGATTAACAAATTCTGTTCCTTATGGGGGAGGAGGAAACACATCAGGATTAATTATTACAAATGACGCAATTCAGTCTAGCACAGATAGTAGTGATTTTTATATTTTAATTATGGAAGAAGACGCTAGTAGTTTAACTTTTGCCACTTTTTATGGTGGAAATATTAGTGCTGAACATGTTGATGGAGGTACTAGTAGATTTGACAAGAAAGGAATTGTATATCAATCTGTTTGTGCTGGATGTCAAGGAAATTCAGATTTTCCTACCACGCCAAATGCTTATTCAGTTACTAATAATAGTTTTGGATGTAATAATGCTGTTTTTAAATTTAATCCAGATTTACCTTTAACTATTTCAGATTTTTTTATTCCAGATTTGTCTTGTGATAATACTATATATTTTGATAATTATAGTATAGGCAGTGATTCGACTATTTATTTTTGGGATTTTGGGGATTTCACTTGGTCATCACAAAAAAATCCATCACATACTTATGTAGATACGGGGCAATATATTATTACATTGATAACATATGATTCACAAAGTTGTAATTTAAGAGACACTTCTATTCAAGTGATTACTATTAGAGAAAATCAAGTTATTATTTATGACACCCTAGATATATGTTTAGGAGAAGAGGTTGTTATAAGTAATAATTCTTATAATAATTTTGACGCAACATATCAGTGGTTTGTAAATAATCAGATAGATTCTAATACAAATAATAATTTCATTGTTTCTCCAAATGATACTACAGATTATTTAATGGTTGTATCTTTTGAAAATTGTATTGATAGTGTTTTCCAAAACATTAGAGTTAAAGATGTTAATTTTGAAGTTATAAAAGACACAAGTATATGTTTAAGCGATATTGTTATTTATGCATCTGGAACTGACACTACATCTTTTTCTTGGTCTTATAATAGTGATATGTCAAATATATTTAGTTATTCAGACAGCGTTATTATATCCTTTCCAGGAAATTTATATTTACAAGTAGAGGAGAATGGATGTTTAGATATAGAACAAATCAAAGTTATTTTATCTGAAGATTGTTGTTCTGGAAATAATATCATCATACCTAATGCATTTACTCCAAATAATGATGGCAAAAATGATGTTTTTAAAATTGTAGATGATTTTGAATTAATAACTGATTTTGAAATAAATATTTATAATAGATGGGGGGAGAATATTTTTACATCTTTTGATAAAAATTTTACATGGAATGGTATTTATAAAGACAAATTAGAAACGTCATATGTTTATGATTATTTTTTAAACATAGAGTGTTTAGATTTTGAAAGCAAATTCATTAAAGGAAATATAACAATTATAAAATGAAAAAAACAATAATTATTTTTTTGTCTTTGTTGTTATGTGAGGTTTTAATATCTCAAGATATACATTTTTCACAAATTTATAATGATATAATTTACGAAAACCCGTCATATACGGGAAATCACAATGGTTTAGGTAAAGTTCATTTAATAAATAAAGATCAATGGAGATCAGTTTCAGTTCCTTATAAAACATTTTACTTTGGTTTTGATAAAAAATTACCTTTAATTTCAGGAGCTTTTGGATTAAATTTTTTTCAAGATAAAGCAGGGGATTTAAACCTTAATAACAATCATTTTAATTTAACATATTCTCATTTGTTTAAAATAAATAACTCAAAAATATTTTTCGGAATTTCTAGCGGACTGGGACAATTAAAAATAGATTATTCTAATTTATCTGTAATTGATTATGAAGTTTTTTCTATTTCTAGAATCAATTATTTGGATTTGAGTTTAGGTGCCACTTATACTAATTATTTAAATAATAATATTTATTTAGAAAACAGTTTTTCAGCTAGTCATATTAATACCCCTTCAATTTCCTTATCAGACAATTCAAATACTAATTTAAGCGTGAAATATATATTCAATACTAAAATGACTTATTATTTATTATATGATAATATTACTTCTGTTTTTAAAATTGTAAATCAGGGTCCTTTTAATAAAATTGAAGTAGGGTCATTATATAGTTTTAATCATTCTTCAGGATATTCTGTTTATCCAGGTTTATGGTATAGAAATAAAGACGCATTAATTTTTAGCTGTGGAGTTAAATCTAAAAACTATGCAATTGATTTTAGCTATGATTTAAATATTTCAAAATTATCTAATGCGAGTAATTATAAAGGGGGTTTTGAAGTTTCTATTATGTATCTTTTTATTAATAAAAATATTGTAGAATTAAAAGATTTTATATGTCCAGATTATTTATAATAATTTTTTTGTTTTTATATCAAATGTCTTTTTCTCAGTCATTTGATAATATAATAGAAAAGGCTGAATATTTTTCATCACAAGAGAATTATTATTCAGCGATCCCTTTATATAAAAAAGCTTTAAATAAAAAACCAAATCAAACAGATATTATTTATCAATACGCTGAAGCTTTAAGACAAACATATAATTACCAAGAGGCCTTAAAATATTATCAAAAAGTTTATAGTATTAATTCTGATTATAAAGATGTTAAATTATGGATGGGAGTTTTAAATAAAAATATGTCCAATTATGATTTGTCAGTTTCTTTTTTAAATGAATTTATTTTATCTAAATCTTTTGATGAAATTTTATATAAAAAAGCTTTAGTGGAAATAGCTGCAAATAAATTAATTAAAGATTTAAAAGAAGATAGTTTAGTACAAATAAATAGATTAAATAATAACATAAATTCTGAATTTTCAGAGTTGTCACCACATTATTATAAAGACACATTATATTATAATTCTATAAGAGAAAATACAGATAATAATTATAAATCTATTGTTTTTTATTCTTTATTTAAAGGAGATAAATTTATTTATAATCAAGAATTCAGTTTAATAGAAGATGATGATATGCATATTTCAAATTTATTTATTGATACTTTAACTCAAAGATTTTATTTTAATAAATGTGATTTATCAAACAATAAATTTTTATGTCAATTATATTATTCTGATTTCACAAGTCCTAATAATCATGTTTATATTTCGGACATTAACATATCTAATTTTTCTTCCACACAACCTTTTGTTTCTAATTGGCAAGGCAATAATGTTTTATTTTTTACTTCAGACAGAAACAAAGGTTATGGTGGTTTAGATATATGGGTTTCTTATATAAATAATAATTCACATGGAACTCCTATTAACTTGGGTCCAGAGATAAATACTTTTGGAGATGAAATTTCGCCTTTTTATGATGTGATTGAAGATAATTTTTATTTTAGTTCGGACTGGCATATGGGCTTCGGTGGTTTTGATATTTTTAAAATTAAATGGGAAGGAGATCATTGGGGAAAAACACATAACATGGGTAAAGGGATAAATTCTATTTATAATGATTTATACTTAAAATTTAAACATGAAGAAAATTATAAAATTGGATTTTTATCTTCTAATAGAGAAGGTTCTTTAAATATATCAGATGATTTTTGTTGTAATGATATTTATGGTTTTAAAATTTTGAATAACTGCAACTGTGATACTATAAAAATCAAAGAATATACATTTAATAAATTATTACCACTTAAAATATACTTTGACAATGATAAACCTGAAAAATTAAAAAATGATACTATTTCAAACAAAGATTATTTGTTTTATTATAATAATTATTTAAAGAAGAGAAAAGAATTTGTTGATTTTTATTCTTCAGGTTTAGAGGGGAGGTTTTATAAAAATGCTGTTGATAACATGAATTATTTTTTTGACACAGAGATATTAAAAGGCAAGAGACATTTAGATAAATTGCTCATTGAGTTAGAAGATTTACTGAAAAATGATAAAAACATAAAATTAATATTTAAAGGTTTTACCAGTCCTTTAACTTCAAAAGAATATAATAAGGCATTATCTAAAAGAAGAATACATAGTGTAGAAAAATATATAAAAAAATACAATAATGGATCTTTAAATAAATTTTTCAAGAATGGACAAATAAATATAATCATGATGCCTTTTGGGGAAGATTTAGCACCTAGATTTATTAATGATAACCCAAAAGATATTAAAAAATCTATTTTTGGAATTAATGCTTCAAGAGAGAGAAGAGTGGAGATAGTTAAAATAGAAGTTAATTAGACTTCTACCCAATCATTATTATCTTTTATTAATTTTATTAATTCTTGTACAGCCTTTTCTTCAGGTATATTTTTTTTTACAACTTCTCGTTCTTTATATAGTGTTATTTTCCCAGCTCCTGTTCCCACATAACCATAATCTGCATCAGCCATCTCTCCAGGACCATTTACAATACATCCCATAATTCCAATTTTTATACCTTTTAAATGGTTAGTTGCTTTTCTTATTTTTGCCGTAGTTTCTTGTAAATCAAAAAGTGTTCTTCCACATGAAGGACAAGAAATATATTCTGTTTTGGAAATCCTTGTTCTACTAGCTTGTAAAATTCCAAAACTTAAAGAGTTTATAATTTGGTCTGAACCGCAATTTTGCGCATAAATAAAAATCCCATCTCCTAAACCATCTAAAAGCAAAGACCCAATATCTGCAGAGGCAGAAAGTTGTAGTTGTTCCTCTGATAAATCCTCATAAGCCCTCCCAATAATTACAGGAGTTTTTATTTTATTATTCATAAGATCTATAAACAATTTTCTTTGTTCTGCAACTCCGTTTTTATTGTAAGTGTCTATTAAAAGTACTGCTGTTTTGTCTGATTTTAATTTGTTTTTTAATTCTTCAGATAAATTTGATAAACAAGCATAAATCATATTCATTTTATTAGATTGAATCTTTTCATTTAAATATTCTTTTGTAGTTAAACAAGGATATCCTTTTTTATGTTTTTTCCATTTTTTATAGTTATAAATTAATCCTAAAGTACCTGGAACTTCAAAATTAATATCATGGTCTCCTACAAACACATAATCAGCTGCCATATCAGAAATATGCCATTTGTCTAATGAAACAGAATAATTATAACCTAATGCAAAAAAGGATGCAGGAGTTATTTTCTTTTTTAAACAAAAATCTGCTTTTACTACTGGAACATTTTTACCGCCAATATTTAGGACTTCATTTGTTTCTCTTTTTTTATAATCAAAAGGATTGAGTGGATTTTTTATTATTCTTTCAATATAATCATGCTTCTCAATACCTTTAAAATGCTTTAATAAACTTTGCGCTACTGGAACTTCAAATTCTGGATCTTCTGTAAGTGAGACTCTGATAGTGTCACCCAATCCATCTGACAAAAGTGCACCAATTCCTACTGCTGATTTTATTCTACCATCTTCTCCTTCTCCAGCTTCTGTTACTCCTAAATGTAAAGGATAATTCATTCCTTCTCTAATCATTTCCGATACCAACAAACGATATGCTTGCACCATAACTCTGGTATTAGATGCTTTCATTGAGAGAATAATATCATGATAATTTTCCTCCCTACAAATTCGTAAAAACTCCATTGCAGATTCAACCATTCCTTTTGGCGTGTCCCCATAACGAGATAAAATTCTGTCTGATAAAGATCCATGATTTGTGCCTATTCGCATGGCGGTGTTGTGTTCTTTACAAACTCTTACAAGAGGAGTGAATTTTTCTTTTATTCTATGTAGTTCTTTTATGTAGCTTTTATCAGTATATTCTAATTCTTCAAATTTCTTTTTATCAGCATAGTTGCCAGGATTTATTCTTACTTTTTCTACAATACGAGCTGCAATCTCAGCTGCATTAGGAGTGAAATGAATATCAGCAACAATTGGAGTATTATATCCTCTTTTTTGCAACTCATCTTTTATATTTTGTAGATTTTCGGCCTCTTTTTTACTCGGCGCAGTGATACGTACTAATTCACAGCCTGCTTCAATCATACGTATTGATTCTTCAACAGTAGCAATGGTATTCATTGTGTCTGTTATAGTCATAGACTGAACGCAAATAGGATTATCTCCTCCTATTATAACATTACCAACTTTCACTTCTCTAGTTTTAAATCTTGAAAACTCTGTTAGATTATTACAATATTTTTTATAATTCACTTAATTAGTTATTATAAGTTTTTTATAGTATTCTGTATTGTCAGATGTAATTTTTATAATATAATATCCAGGACTCATGTCAATTGTTTTTAATTCTATTTTATTATTGTTTGGAAAAAATGTTTTTATTGATTGTCCAAATGAGTTATAAATAGATATTTTGTTTATTGTTTTATTATTTGTTTCTATAGTTGCTTGATTTTTAGTTGGATTAGGATAAATATTTATTATTTTATCATTTTTATTATCAATATTTAACGCATATCCAACTGTGAAATTATGTATTATTTCAGATCCAAAGTCAGAATTAAATAAAACTATAAATGGAGGAGGAGGGAAAATTTGAGAGAATTGTACATTTCCACTTCCTTGAGCGCTATTTGCCCACCACTCTAGACCATCATCTCCTGTGTCAAACACTCTAAAAGTATAGCATCCTGGTGATAAATTCACGCTTGTAGTATAGTTATTATTATTTGATAAAGGAGGATTGCCATATATTAAATTATCTTCATTGTCTACAATTACCCATGAATTTTGAAAAGAATAATTATTGGTATTAAAAATAACATTAAATTCATTTTGATGCATAGGGGTAGTTTCAAAATCAGATGATAAAAAGTTGTTGTCTAAATTTTCATCATTTGCACCATTAGGATTAGAAATATTTACTTCAAATATATTATGTGTACCATTCCAATTAAAATTATCTAATGTTATTATTTCTTTTTCTAGATATGCTAAATTACCTGTCCAGTTTTTGGTATAAACAGACCCCCCTTTTACTCCATAATTTATTTCTAAACTAGTTAAATTTATAATACCTGAATTTCTAATTTCTATTATTGGTTTCCCGCATATAGGATTTATTTTAGAATAATTGTCTTTTTTTGAAGGAGCCATAATATCAATTATTTCTGCGTCTAAATTAAAATTAGGGTTTTCGCATTCAAAAAAATGAGCACTAAATATATATGTTGCTCCACTTGAGGGAGAATATGAAGTTAAATCTATATTTATTTCTGTTGAATCTCCAGGATTAATATTATCAATTGTATGATCATATATTCTCACTTGTTCTCCTGGACACCAATTAGCTCTATCATAAATCCAAGTTCCTCCTTGAGGGGCAAGTGAGTTCATTCCACAATCATCTTTCCATATTTCTTTACTTCCTTGAGTTATGTTGTTAGATTTTAAATAATAAAATATATTAGGTGTAAACTCACCACTTTGGCCATGACCCGTTACTGTTATTTTACCATAAAACCAATCGGAATTAGGGTTTGTTTGCTTATATACTCCTGGCATCTTATTTGATTCAAAATCTTGTGAATTACTATAAGAATATCCTCTTGTGCCATTTTTATATTCAGTGAAGGAATCGGTAGAATAATATCCAGAAGAACTTGTTCCGTAATATATATTTTGTATTTCTATGATTTCATGAGGAGGAATCCCTTCAATAAATTCAAATTCAATTTTCGCACTAAAACCACTGCTCCAACCATCATAAAAAACTTCTAATTCAACTGAGTCTTTTAAAAGCATAGCGTAATCAGTAACATCAAAAGTATATTTATGATTCCAGTCAGGGAAAAATCCAGATCCTTGACTGTTGCCTGCTTGCATGTAGGTGCCATAAGGAGTAATTACTCTACCTAATTCAAATTCTTCAATAACATTCCATTTGTAATATGTATTTGAATTTGAAAATGTTAGATTAATAGTAGAATCAATTGTAAAATATATTGTATCTATTATATTCCCTAAAGAGTCATAACTAAAAGTACTATTTGTGTTTTGATAAACATAATTTGTGTCTAAATGATCCCAATTATTATCTAAGAAAATTATTTCACTATTATTATTCCATATTGTGTCGTTTGATCCCCAAATAATTGTGTCTACTAAGCCTGTTAAAGTATTGTTATATATTAATGTGTCTGTATTAGGGAGATAACTTATATTATATGTAGGATTATAAGAAAAAGAGATACTGTTCTGTATAGAATTATTAAAAACCCCGTCTCCATTAATTATAAAATTTGGACATATATTAGTAGAATCTTGAAATCTTTTTTTAAGATTTACATTTGTAGTATAATCCCATCCACTACAGCCACTTGAAGCACATCCAAGAGTATAATGCATTAGTATTTTTCTGTAATTTTCTTGTCCATCAGGGAATTCTCCCCATGCATTGTAAGAACCATGCCAGGTCATGTCTACATTATTATGAACAGTGACAAATGTAGTATCAGCAAAAGAGTATATGCTGAATAAAAAAGAAATTATATATATTAATTTTTTCATACTTGAAATAAAGTTAATAAATCTACGTTATACTTAAAATCAAAATCCTTTAATTATGAGAATATTATTTTTGCTTTCTTTTCTGTTTTTGTTTTTAGGTTCAGCGAATGCACAATCTTATAAACATAAAATTAAAAAACATCAAAAACATAATTTTAATAAAAATTCTATTTGGGTAGAAGGTCATTTTAAATGGAATAAAAAAAGACAAAAATTTACTTGGATTAGAGGGCACTGGAAAAAACAAAAATTTTATAAAACTTGGATTCCAGGTCATTGGGCCAAAGGAAGAAAAGGAAAGGTTTGGATTCCCGGTCATTGGAGAATTTAATGTATTTTATAAATAACAGGTCGACTAGGCGCGGCGTCATTATCAAAAGAAGAGACTTGTAAATTAAGTATGTAATTCCCATCTTTTATTTTATTTTCTACAAAAATTAATTCTGTAATTGTTGAGTATAATCTTTTTTTATTAGGATGCCCCCAAAATAATTTATGATTTTTTAATTTTCCTTCGTCTTTTGCTTTATCTATTGATAGAAAGTCAACTAAAAGATGTTTTATGCCTTTTGACACTATAAACTTCACTGCTTCTTCTTCAAAATATGGATATTCTTTATTTAAATCATATTTTTTTGTTTTTTTATTTGAACTATTTGGAAGAGTTCTTATAATTAAAGCTTCATGTTTTTTATCTTTTAATTTTAATTCAAGATCTTTTTTTCTTATTATATTATTTTTAGGATTTATACTTATAAGTTTTGAGTAGAAAAAAAATCTTTTCATGGCGTCATTAATATAGTGCTTTATTTTTGTTACATGAGCTATAGATTCAGTATGAGTTCCATGACTATGAGGATTAAAAAAAATATTGTTAAAATTGACACTTCCTCCTTTATATATACTGCCAATAAAATTTTTATTTTTTACAGGTTGTATTTTTGCGTAATCAAGCCCCCATCCTCTTATTCCGTTTTTTTTAACAGGTATTGAAATATCAATAGGATTATTCAAGTTGATTTTTTTGTAATGATTTTCTATTTTAATATCACAAAACATATCATCTAATTTAATAAAATAAATCTCTTGTTATTTTATCAGCAAAACATTTACCTCTATTTGTTAATTTAATATTGTTTTCATTTTCTAGTATGAATTCTCTAGGAATGTTTTTTAATTTTTGCTTCAATAAAGAAATTAACTTAGAATTAAAATTTTTATTTATAAAATTTTTATTAACACCATTAGATGTTCTAATTGATGTTAATAAATATTCATTTAATTTATTTTCTTCAGATAATTTTTCTATTTTAAATGGTATTATATTTTTTTCTATTGAGTTTATATATTTTATATTATTTGAGATGTTCCATTGTCGACTATTTTTATCATATGAATGGGCCGAAGGACCTATTCCTAGATATTTTTTTTGTTTCCAGTAATTTGAATTATGTATAGAATGATGATTTTTTAAAGAGAAATTAGATATTTCATATTGTTTGTAATTGTTTTTTTCTAATTTTTTAATTAGATATAAAAACATGTTTATTAGTTTTTTTTGATTCAATTCTTTTATTTTTCCTTCTTTTTTATATTTATTAAAAACAGTTTTTTTTTCTATAGTTAAACAATATGCAGAGAGATGAGGTATTTTATATTTTAAAAATATTTCTAAATTTTCCTTCCATTCTTCTAGTGTCATATTTGGGAAGCCATAAATTAGATCTATAGAAAAGTTTTTAAATTTTTCTTCTAAGATTAATTCTATAGATTTTATTGCTTGAAGAGAATTATGTGTTCTGTTTGAAAAAATAAGATGTTTGTCATTAAAAGATTGTACACCTAAACTTATTCTGTTAATTCCATTTTTTTTATAATCATTTAATTTATTTTTTGTTATATCATCTGGATTGCATTCTATTGTTATTTCAGCATTATCATCTATTTGATAGTGAGTTTTTATGTTTGTTAACATACTATTTATTTCTTTAGATTCTATTACAGACGGAGTCCCTCCTCCAATATATATTGATTTTACAGTTGTTTTTTTTAAGTAATTCTTCTGTATTTCTATTTCTTTATTTATTGAGTTAATTAATTTTTTTTGGTACTTTAAAGAAGTACTAAAATGAAAATCACAATAATGACAAGCATGTTTGCAAAAAGGAATATGTATATATATACCAGACATATAAGTTGTAAATTTAATTTTTTACAATATGGATAAAAAATATATTTCAAATTTAAATCAAGATGAAAAAGAAATTCTAATTAAAAAAGGAACAGAAAAACCTTATACAGGGATATATGATGATTTTTTTGACATAGGAATTTATATATGTAAGGCCTGTGAACGAGGATTGTATTTATCAGATTATAAGTTTAAATCTGGATGTGGTTGGCCTTCATTTGATAATGAAATTACAGGAGCAATAACAAAAAAACAAGATTTATCCCATGGAAGAGTTCGTACAGAAATTTTATGTTCTCATTGTGAAGGTCATTTAGGGCATGTTTTTGAGGGAGAAAATTATACAAAAAACAATATTAGACACTGTGTTAATAGTCTTAGTATCAAATTTGTCCCTTTTAATAAAAACTGGAAAAATAAAGTTGATATTATAGCAGATAAATATATTATTTCTAAAAATCAACTTTTGTTGTTTTTGAAAAAATCAGATCAATAAGATTTTAATATTATACACAAATTGAGTCCTTTAGTTTTTTTATTAGTTCTTATTTGTAATTTACCTTTATGATAATTTTCAATTATTCTTTTAGCTAACGATAAACCTAAACCCCATCCTCGTTTTTTAGTAGTATATCCTGGTTGAAATATTTCGTTATTTATTCCTTTTTCTAATCCAGGGCCATTGTCCATGATGCTAATAGTTGTATATTTTTCGTTTTTGTTTATATCAATATTTATTTCTCCTTTACCTTTCATGGCGTCTATTCCATTTTTTATTATATTTTCTACAACCCAGGCAAATAATGTATTATTTATTTCAGAATATATAATTTTTTTGTTTTGTGTTATTTTAAAATTTATATTTTTTGAAAATCTAGTATTATAATATTTTATAACCTCATTGATTATTTTTACTACATCTTCTTTTTTTAATTCTCTTGAAGCTCCTATTTTTGAAAACCTGTTTGCAATTAGTTCTAGTTTTCTAACGTCTTCTTCTATATTTATTGCAAATTTATTTTTTTCAGATTTCAATATTTCAACATATCCCATTAAAGAAGAAAGAGGAGTGCCTATTTGATGTGCGGTTTCTTTTGACATTCCAACCCAAACTTTATTTTGTTCTGCTCTTCTAGAATAACTAAAAGCTATATATGAAATTAAAATAAATATTGATATTATTAATAATTGTAAAAATGGATAATATCTAAGTTTAGTTAATAAAACAGAATCTTTATAATACATGTATTGTTTTTCTTCAAGAAAAGAAATTTCAATTATTTTTTTTTGTTGAAACATGATAGATAATTGTTTTATAAAGTAAGAATTCACATGTTCACTATTATTAGTCAAATCATATTTATTGTGGTGTAGATTTCTAGAGCTAATAATAAATTCATTTAAATTATTTTTTGTAATAGTGTCAATAATATCTTTTTTTATTATCATGCTATCTTTAGATAAATTGTCTTTTTTTATAATTATAAAATTTTTGTTTATTGATATAATTGAATCTTGTGTCCAAATTATAGGAATAGTTGAATTATTTCGTATTACATTCATAGCAAGAGGATTTATATCAAATGCTATTTTGTTTTTAATTAATTCTTCTTGACTTTGAACCCACAAATTCATTTTTTTCTTTTCTTCTATTTCTATTTTTTTCACTAAATCACTTGTATATAAAAGAGATAATGAGAATATTATTATTCCACAAATAATAATAAGGACTTTCCATATTTGTTTATTAGTATATTTACTCTTCATTCCATTCAAGAATTAAATTATAATCAATGTTTTTATTGTCTATACTATCTGTTATTATTTTTTTTTGAAAAATATTTTTTATCTCTTTTTTGCTTTTCTTTGATGAGTTACTTAATTGATCTT
>CAXEHY010000093.1:0-10041 GCA_963996865.1 uncultured Flavobacteriales bacterium
CTTCTAATTACATGTTTATAAGGGCTTAAAGACAACATAATATTTTTTATGACTTATCATTTTTTTTCTTTTTTGTAGACTTTTTCGTTTTATATTTCTTTTCATCTTTTTCAGCGTCCTTGTCATCAACTTTTTCAGAAACCTTTTTATCAGATTTCTCAGAAACCTTTTTATCAGATTTTTTAGAAACCTTTTTATCAGATTTTTCAGAAACCTTTTTATCAGATTTTTCAGCAACTTCACTTTCATGTAAATTAGCATGAGAAACAACTACTTTTCTGTCAGATTCATTAAATTCAGAAATCACAAATTCAGCCTTCTCTTCTTTTAATATAAAACTACCATCATTTTTCCTTAAATGACTTTTAGGGGAAAAAGCTTCTATCCCATTATCTAATAAAACAACCCCGCCTGAACCCAACATTTTAATTAATTTACCTTTATGTTTCTTTCCTGGCTGAAGATTATCTTGCAGTTTAATCAAAGGGTCTTCCTCCAATTGTTTAACTCCTAAACTAATTTTCATGTCATCTATATCTATATCTTTAATAACAACATCTAACTCTACTCCTATTTCAGTAAATTCAGATGGATGTTTAATAACTCTTGTCCAAGATAAATCAGATTTGTGAATTAATCCATCAACACCTTCTTCTATTTCAACAAAAATTCCAAATTCTTCAAAATTTCTAACAACTGCTTTATATTTTGTGCCTATCTTATATTTCTCTTTTATTTTATCCCACGGGTTAGTTGTTAATTGTTTTATACTCAAAGACATTTTTTTCTCATCTCTATCTAAAGATAAAACCATTGCTTCAACCTCATCTCCAACAGATAAAAAATCTCCTGCACTTCTTAAATGTGTTGACCATGAAATTTCAGAAACATGTAATAAAGCTTCTATTCCTGGTGTAATTTCAATAAATGCTCCATAATCTGCAATAACAACTACTTTCCCAGATATTTTTGAACCAACTTGAATTTTTTCGTCTAAAGAATCCCAAGGATGATCAGTCAACTGCTTATATCCTAACTGTATTCTTTTTTTACCTTCATCAAACTCTAAAACAACAACTCTAATCTTACTATCTAATTGAACAATTTCATTAGGATGATTAACTCTTCCCCAAGATAAATCTGTTATATGTATTAAACCATCTACTCCTCCTAAATCAACAAAAACACCATAAGAAGTAATGTTTTTAACTGTTCCTTCTAATATTTGACCCTTTTCTAATTTAGAAATAATAACTTTCTTTTTCTTTTCTATATCTTGTTCTATTAAAGCTTTATGAGAAACCACTACATTTTTAAAAGAATGATTAATTTTAACTATTTTAAAATCTAATTCCTTCCCCACATATTCATCATAATCTCTAATAGGCTTAATATCAATCTGTGAACCAGGTAAAAAACAATCTATTACATCAAACACTTTAACAATCATACCTCCTTTGGTCCTGTGAATAATTTTACCCTCAACAACAGTTTCGTTATCATGAGCTTCATTTACTAATCGCCAAGCTTTGAGAGTTAAAGCTTTTGAATAAGACAAATTTAACTGACCTGTAGCATCTTCTTTTTCATAAATTAAAACATCTATTTTGTCTCCAACTTTTAAGTCTTTCTTATCTTTAAATTCTGATTTAGATATAACGCCATCAGATTTATAACCAATATTAACTATTATCTCCTTCTCTGTGATGCCAACAATATTACCTTCTATTGTTTCTCCACTATCACTATCACTAGGTAAAGTTTCTGTATATATATCTTCTAGTTTCTTTCTTTCTTGATCAGAATAATCATTTTTTAAACTACTTTCCCAATCAAAACTTTCTTGAATGATTTTTTTAGAATCAGATTTCACATCTTTTACGATATCCTTTTTTTCTTTTATAATTTTATTATCAGATTTATTATCTTGAATTGAATTATCTTTTACTTTACTATTGGATTTTTTATCTAAATTAGATGAAATATTATTTTTTTTATCAGTAGCCATTTTGATTCTTTTTGTATTTCGAACTTGCTGGAAATTATAGTACAAATATCCGAAAGAGGTTTAAAAAAATTTCCATTCAAACTATTGGACTGCAAATAAAACAAAATATTGACTATTTTACAATATTTATTTTTTGATTTTTTGTTTTTCCCAATACTTGCTTAATTGTTCCTTTTTAATATTATTAAAATCCAATCTGTTTTTGTCTAAATCTAATTCCATATTTTTAAATCTAGAAACAAATTTATTATTAGATTTTTGTAAAGCGCTTTCTGGATCTACTTTAATATGCCTAGCATAATTCACTAATGAAAACAATACATCTCCAAATTCCATGTCTATATTGTTTTTATTTTTACTTAAAATAGCTTGTTCTAATTCTAATATTTCTTCTTTTATCTTATTTATCACTTCTTTATTGTTATCGAAATCAAAACCAACTCCACTAACTTTATCCTGTATTCTAAATGCTCTTATTAAAGAAGGAGAATTGTCAGGAACTCCTTCTAAGATAGATTTTTTGCCCTCCTTGATTTTCAATAACTCCCAATTTTTTTTCACTTCTTTTTCTGTAATTAATTGATTTTTAAAAACATGAGGATGTCTGTGAACTAATTTGTCTATAAGAATATTTATCACATCATTTAAATCGAAAATATCTTTTTCTTCACATATAATACAATAAAATATAATATGCATTAATATATCACCCAATTCATTTTTTAAATTTTTAGTTTTATCTTCTATGATTAACTGCTGTAACTCATACACTTCTTCAATAGTTAAAGAAATTAAAGATCGCAAAGTCTGTTTCCGATCCCAAGGACATTTCTCTCTCAGCAAGTACATTATATCCATTAATTTTTCAATATTATAAACTTTCTTTTTCATTTTAATTAAATTTATAATATGAAGATAACAATTTTATCAATTTTAATTCTCACAATAGGTATATGTCTAATAGCAATAAAAATTATTTTAAAAAAAAATGGAGAATTTAGTGGAACATGTTCTAGTAATAATCCATTTTTACAATCTGAAAATGGATCATGTGGTATATGTGGGGCTAAATCATCAGAAAATTGCAAAAAATAAAATTAAAATATTAACCTATTTTTGAAACCATCAGAAAATTCAGAAATAGTATCTCCAAAATTATTTTCATAAATCAAAAAATATTCTATATCATATTTTACAGACATACTTCTTATACTATCTATCCCCATAACCATAAAAGCTGAACTAATAGCATCAGCAAAGCTGCATTTTTCTGATAAAACAGAAACACTAAGTATTTTATTACTTACAGGCATTCCCGAAAAAGGACTAATATGATGAGATATTTTAAGACCATTAAAAAAATTAAACTTTCTATAATTACCTGATGTCGCTAAAGACATATTATCTAAAATTACAATATTTTCAAAATTATTAAACTGTCTTTGTTTAATAGGTTTTTCAATTCCTATCTTCCATGCTTTATTAATATATTTATTATTACATCTGACCTCTCCTCCTATTTCTACCAAATAATCAAAAATATTTTTACTTTCTAAAAAATCACAAACTACATCTACTGTATATCCTTGAGCAATGCCATTAAAATCTAATTTTACACCTGAATGTTTTTTAAACAAAATCGAATCTCCTTCCAGCCAAACATACTTATAATTTACATATTGTAATAAAGAATCTATAAAAACATAATTTATTTGTTCTAAACTATCTTTATTTTTTTTTAAAAAACCCCAAAAATCAATTAGAGGATAAATAGTGCAATCAAAAGACCCAAAAGTTATATTTGAAATATAATTAGATTGATTATATATATTTCTGAAATGATGATTAATGACAAAATACTCTTCAGCTTTATTGAATCCAGAGACCAAAGAAGAATCAATATAATGAGACATTGATAAATCTATAATATTTAAAATACTATCAATCTCTTTCTGGAAATCTACATTCTCAGAAAAATATTTAATATTATATGTTGTGCCTTGAGTATAACCTATATTATTAACTAAAATTTTATCTGAATTTTTATTACAACTAAATGAAAATAGAATTATCAGAAAAAAAAATTTTTTATTAAATCCCAAAATCATCAAAACGTACATTTTCATCAGGTATGCCCCAATCATCAGCCATTTTTAAAACAGCTTGATTCATTAAAGGAGGTCCGCAAAAATACAACTCTATTTCTTCTGGAGAATCATGTTTGTTTAAATAATGATCAATAACAGCATTATGAACAAAACCTAAAAAACCATCTCCTTTATCATTAACATCTTGCATTACTTGCCAATTATCTTCTTTTTTCGGTTCAGATAAAACTACATAAAATTTAAAATTAGAAAAGTCTCTTTCTAAAGAACGGAAATGCTCAAGATAAAAAAGCTCTCTTTTAGATCTTCCACCATACCAAAAAGAAACCTTTCTCCCTGTTTTTAAAGTTTTAAATAACTCGTATAAATGTGAACGCATAGGAGCCATTCCTGCACCACCACCAATATATAACATTTCAGCTTCTGAATTATTAATAAAAAATTCCCCGTAAGGTCCAGATACAGTTACTGTATCACCTTTTTTACAATTAAAAATATAAGAAGATGCTACTCCTGGATTCACATTCATCCATTTGTCTTTAGAATTATTCCAAGGAGGCGCTGCTACTCTAACATTAAGCATTATTTTACGTCCTTCTGCAGGATAAGAAGCCATTGAATAAGCTCTAATAACTTCATCGTTATTTTTCATTACTAAATCACGTATAGCATATTTTCCTTCTGACCAATCCTTCTCAAATTTATCAGGTTCTCCTGGATGATCTTCAGGATGAGCTTTTATATCCATCTCAGAAAAAGAAATAGTACAGTCAGGGATTTCAATCTGAATATATCCTCCTGCTTTATAATCCATATCTTCCGGGACTTCAATAATAAACTCTTTAATATATGTTGCTACATTATAATTTGAAACAACTTTACACTCCCATTTCTTAATTCCAAAAATTTCATCAGGAATTTTAACATTCATGTCTTCTTTAACTTTTACTTGACAACCTAATCTATAATTCTGCTGTTGTTCTTTTCTTGTAAAATATGGTTTTTCAGTAGGTAATAGTTCTCCTCCTCCAGATTCAATTTGACATTTACACATTGAACATGTTCCACCACCACCACAAGCAGAAGGTAAAAATATTTTATTCTCACTTAAAGTAGATAAAAGTGTGCTTCCAGCATTAACAGTTATTTCTTTTTCATTATTTATAAGTATTTTCACAGGACCGCTTTTAGTTAATTTAGATTTAGCAAATAAAATTATTATAATTAATAAATTAAGAAATATAAAAAAAACTAAGATTGTTGTAATTTGAGTTAACATATAATAAATTAAATTTTAATTCCCATAAAACACATAAAACCAATTCCCATCAAACCTGTAATTATAAAAGTTATTCCTAATCCTCTAAGCGGAGGAGGAACATTAGAATATCTTATTTTTTCTCTTATAGCTGCTATTGCAACTATAGCTAAAAACCAGCCAACACCGGATCCTAATCCAAATACAGTTGCTTCAACTATAGAGTTATATTGTCTTTCTTGCATAAACAACGCTCCTCCTAATATGGAACAATTAACAGCAATTAAAGGTAAAAATATACCTAAAGAACCATAAAGAGCGGGTGAAATTTTCTCTATTATCATTTCTACTAATTGTACCATGCCAGCTATAATAGCTATAAACATTATAAAACTTAAAAAAGTTAAATCAATCTCAATAAAACTATTAGATATCCATCCTAACGCACCTTCTTTTAAAACATAATTTTCTAATAAATAATTAATAGGAACCGTGATACCTAAAACAAAAATAACAGCAGCTCCTAAACCTACTCCTGTTTTTACAGTTTTTGAAACAGCTAAATAAGAACACATACCCAAAAAATATGCGAAAATCATATTTTCTATAAAAACTCCTTTAACAAAAATATTTACTAAATCCATATTAATTTTCTTCTATTATTTCCTTATTATAAGACCGTTGCACCCAAATAATTAAACCTACAACAATTAAAGCCATAGGGGGTAAAATCATTAAATTATTATTCACATAACCTAACTCATATAATTGTTCTGGTATAATTTGATGTCCATATAAAGTTCCTGATCCAAATAATTCTCTAAAAAAAGCAACAATTATTAAAATAACACCATATCCAAAAGCATTACCTACTCCATCTAAAAAAGATGGCCAAGGTTTATTAGCAAGAGCAAAAGCCTCAAAACGTCCCATAATTATACAATTAGTTATAATTAAACCAATAAAAACACTTAAAGCTTTACTAACATCATAAACATAAGCTGTAAGAAATTGATTAACTAATTCAACTAGAGTTGCTACCACAACTAGTTCAACGATAATTCTAATTCTATTAGGAATATAATTTCTAAAAAGTGATATTATAACATTACCTACTCCCATAACAAAAATCACAGAAAGAGACATAACAACAGCTTGTTTTACTTGTACAGTAATAGCTAATGCTGAACAAATACCTAATACTTGTACAGTAATTGGATTTGAACTATCTAAAGGATCATAAAGTAATCTTCTGTTTTTTTTAGAAAACAAAGATTCTTTTTTTGTTATTTGTTGTAATTCACTCATAATCAAATATCTCCTTTTATATATGGAACATAAATCTGTAAAGTTCTTTCTAACATTTCTGTAACACCATCACTTGTAATTGTACCACCTGTAACACCATCTACTCCGTGTAAATCTTCAGGCGAAGCTCCTCCTTTTACAACTTTAATAGATTGAAATATTCCGTTTTTATCTAATATATTTTTCCCCTGAAACTGTTCCTGAAATTTTTTATATCTAATTTCAGCTCCAAGTCCTGGAGTTTCTTGTTTATGATCAAAAATTGCACCTACAATATTAAATTCTTCATCTAACGCAATATATCCCCATATAGGCCCCCAAAGACCTGACCCCATCAAAGGAACAATATAATAAGTATTGTGATTAGATTCTGATATAAAAAGAGGATAATTTCTTTTTTCTTTTTGTTTTATACCTTTATATTCTTTCAGTAAATCAATATAAAACCCGCTACTCTTATCATTAATTATATCTAAACCTATATTCTCTTTTATTTTTTGTTTATTATAATTTAATATTACTGTTTTTGTAATCATTTGATCAAATTTTGATTTTGCCTCATCTCTACTAACATTCTCAGTTATAATAGTTTGAACTATATTTTGCATTTTTTCATTATTTTTATTTTGTTTTTTTAATGGTTGTAAAGAAACATCTACACTAGAAAGGAGAAAACCAACTAATATAACCATAATACCAGCAAACAAAAAAGTGAACAAATTACTATCCTTATTAATTCTCATTTTTTAACCTTTTTAAACGTGAATTAATATTATTTTGTATAACATAATGATCAATTAAAGGAGCCATGACATTCATAAATAATATAGCTAACATAATTCCTTCTGGATAAGCTGGATTAAAAACTCTAATCATAATAGCTAAAAATCCTATTAAAAAACCATAAATATATTTACCTGTATTAGTTTGTGTTGCAGAAACAGGATCTGTGGCCATAAATACCACACCAAATGCAAAACCGCCAACAAGCAAATGCTGATACCAAGGAAAACTCATTAAAGTGTTTAAAGAAAATATATTAAAAATAACAGCCATTAAAGCTCCTCCTAATAAAGCCGAAAGCATAATTCTCCAACTACCAATACCTGAAAACAGTAAAATAAAAGCCCCTATTAATATAGTAATCAAAGAAGTTTCTCCTATAGATCCTGGAATAAATCCTAAAAACATATCAGATATACTATATAAAACTTCATGTCCAGCAGCTAAACTTCCTAAAATGGTTTCTCCAGAAATAGCATCATTAATCATTCCGTCGGCAACCCATATTTTATCGCCAGACATATACGTTGGATATGCAAAAAATAAAAAAGCTCTAGCTAATAATGCTGGATTTAAAATATTCATTCCTGTCCCTCCAAAAACTTCTTTACCTATTACAACTGCAAATATTACTGATACAGCTAACATCCAAAGAGGCAAGTCTATAGGCATTACTAATGGAATCAACATACCTGTAACCAAATAACCTTCATTAACCTGATGTCCCCTTAAAACTGCAAAAGCAAACTCAACAGTAAGACCAACTACATAGGAAACAAGAACTAAAGGAATAACTTTTTTAAAACCAAACAAAAAGATTTCAAAAAATCCAGGCTCAATATTAAGTTGAGCATAATGTTGAAATCCAATATTATACATCCCAAACAATAATACTGGCATCATAGCCAAAATAACCACAACCATTGTTCTTTTAAGATCCATTCCGTCTCTAATATGAACACCTGATTTAGTGACATGATTTGGGACAAATAAAAATGTTTCAAAAGCATCATATGCCGGATATAATTTCTCTAACCTGCCCCCTTTTTCAAAAACAGGCTTCACTCTATCAAGCATATTCCTAAATATATTTTTCATCCGCATTCTGATTTTACTAAATTCAAACCTCTTCTTATTATGTCTTGAACATTGATTTTTGACGTACAAACAAATTCACATAACGCCAAATCTTCTTCGGAAACTTCATAAATACCTAATTCTTCCATTTTATCAATATCCTCAATTAAAATAGATTTAATTAGCTGTACTGGATATATATTCATAGGAAATACTTTTTCGTATTGTCCTGAAACAACAAAAGGTCTATTTTCTCCATTATTATTAGTATTAAATTTAAACTTTTTACGTCTTAAAAAAGAAGATAAAAATGTTGGAGAAACACTAAATATATTACTGCTCGGAAACAACCATCCTAGAAGTCTATAATTATTACCTTCATTTAAAACTGTAATTTGAGAATCATAATAACCTATAAAACCATCTAGATCAACTTGTTTACCTGTTAATATGTTACCAGATATAATTCTATTATCACTTTCTCTTACATTATTCTCCAATAACTCTTTGATAGAAGATCCAATATTTGCCTTAATATATTTTGGAGAAACAACTTCACTGCCAGTAATAGCTATTGTTTTAAGAGGATTAACTTTTCCTGTTTTAAATAGACGAGCTATAGTGACAACATCCTGAGGATTAATATACCAAACTGATTCTCCTTTATTAATTGGCTCAATATGATGAATTTGAACACCTACATTCCCACAAGGATGAGGTCCTGAAAAAATAGTCTTAACAACTCCTGTTATTTCATTAAAAATATTATTCTGATCAGAGCTAGAATCAATATTTAAATATAATTTACCTTTAGTTAAACGCGAAATCACATCTATTCCAAATTGGAAATCTTCTTTATAATCTTTTAAAATAAAATCATAAGACGGAGCTAATGGAGATGAATCAAAAGAAGAAATAAAAATAGATTTAGGAATATCATTATAATTTGGAATTGTAGAATATGGTTTTTGCCTAATTAAAGGCCATAATCCACTTGATAATAATGTTTTAACTAATTTTGTCCTGTCGTAAATATCATTACACTGAAAATCTTCATATATATATTTTTCATCTGATAATATAATAATCTCTTCAATAACTCTTTTCAAACCGCGTTTTATACTTACTACTTTTCCGCTAATTGGAGATGAAAAAAATATTTCTGGATTATTTTTATCAAAAAACAAAGAACTACCTGCTTTAACTAAATCATTTTCTTTAACAATCAATTTAGGAATAACGCCTATAAAATCTGTAGGTTTTATTGCAAAATGTTTTTGTTTATTAGATTTAATATAAGAATGATCTGCTTTTCCATAGATTGGAATATCAAGTCCTTTCTTTAAGTTTATTTTATTAATCAACTCTAAAAAAATTAAGTCCCTCAAAAATATAAATTTGTTTTATTTATTAAAGTTTTTTTTTTAATTTTTATTGAATCTTTTTTAACATAAAAATAAGAATGCGAAAAACATACTAAATATTAAATGGATTATATA
>CAXEHY010000094.1:0-7929 GCA_963996865.1 uncultured Flavobacteriales bacterium
AAATAAAATAATTGTAATGAATAATATATTATTAATATATTTCATTTATTATTAAGAGTTGACTTTTTTTATTAATTCTTTAAATTCATCAGGTTTATTCATGGCCATATTAGATAGAGTTTTTCTATTTAGTTGAATGTCAGATTTATTTAATAAACTAATAAATTTAGAATAACTAATGCCATGCTCTCTGCAACCAGCGTTTATTCTTTGTATCCATAGAGATCTAAATACTCTTTTTTTGGCTTTTCTGTCTCTATAACTATACAATAATGCTTTTTCAACAGCATTTTTTGCTACTGTAAACACATTTTTTCTTCTTCCCCAATAACCTTTTGCTTGTTTAAGAATTTTTTTTCTTCTATTTTTTGCGCTAACTGAATTAACTGACCTTGGCATAATAATTTATTTTATATTAAATACATAGTTGACTTTTAACACTTTTTTCATCTGATTTATGTACAGTAGTGAATTTAGTCAACTTTCTTTTTTGTTTTGTTTCTTTTTTAGTAAGTATATGATTTTTAAAAGCGTGTTTTCTTTTAATTTTACCTGAAGCTGTTAATTTAAATCTTTTTTTAGCTCCAGATTTTGTTTTCATTTTAGGCATAATATTATTTTTTTATTGGTTTAATCATCATTATCATTCTTTTACCTTCAAGTGCAGGCATTTGTTCAACAATTCCATATTCTTCTATTTCAAGAGCAAATTTTAAAAGTAATTTTTCGCCATTATCTTTAAAAACAATACTCCTTCCTTTAAAAAAGACATAAGCTTTAACTTTCGCTCCATCTTGTAAAAATTTAATAGCATGATTTAATTTAAAATTAAAATCATGTTGTTCAGTATTAGGTCCAAACCTAATTTCTTTTATTACTGTTTTTACAGTGTTTGCTTTTTGTGTCTTTTTTTTCTTTTTTAATTGATAAGCAAATTTACTGTAATCAACAACTTTACAAACTGGAGGTTTAGCTTTTGGTGATATTTCAACTAAATCTAAATTGAAACTTCTTGCCATTTCTAAAGCCTCATTAATAGAATAAACATCTTGTTCTATACCATCTCCAACAACTCTAACTTCTTTAGCTTTAATCTCTTCGTTAATCCTAAGAGTTCTTCTTGCTTTTCTTGTATTAAATCTAAATTTTCTAATGGCCTTTATTAGTTTGTTCTATTAGTAATATCCTTTTTTATCATTTTTATAAACTTATCAACTTCAAAAACTCCCATATCGCCCACATTTCTTTTCCTTATAGATATTTTCTGTTCTTTCTGTTCTTTTTCTCCAACTATAATCATATAAGGTGTTCTTTTTACCTCAGCGTCTCTTATTTTTCTACCTATTTTCTCTTTTCTTTCATCAATAAGTGTGCGAATATCGTAATTTTTCATTGAAATTAAAATTTTTCTAGCATATTCATTATACTGTTCGGAAACAGGCAAAATAGTTATTTGGTTAGGTGAAAGCCATAAAGGGAAGTTGCCTGCAAAATGTTCGATTAAAAAACCTATAAATCTTTCATGAGTCCCTAATGGAGCTCTATGTATTATAATAGGTTTTTCATATTCATTATTTGAATTTTTGTAATTTAAATCAAACCTTATAGGTTGAGCGAAGTCTACCTGATTTGTTGCTAGAGTGAATTCTTTACCTATGGCGCTCCATACTTGGACATCAATTTTAGGCCCATAGAAAGCAGCTTCATCAGATATTTCCACATATGGAGTTTTATGTTTTTTAAGAGTAGATCTCACCATGTTTTCAGTTTTCTCCCATAATTTTGGAGAATCAACATATTTTTTACCTAATTTTTCAGGATCATGTGTAGAAAAGCGCATAACAAATTTTTCTATTCCAAATATTTTAAAATATTCTAAATACATTTTATTTACATCTTCAAATTCTTTTGCAAAATCTTTTTCTGAGCAATAAATATGAGCATCGTTCATTTGTAGTGATCTTACTCTCATTAACCCGAATAATTCTCCAGATTTTTCATATCTATAACATGTGCCATATTCAGCTAATCTTATAGGTAGATCTTTATAGCTTCTAGGAGTATGCGCATATATTTTATGATGATGAGGACAATTCATTGCTTTTAAAAAATATATTTCTCCATCTAATTCCATTGGAGGAAACATGCTATCTTGATAATAAGGTAAATGTCCACTTTTTTCATACATTGTTTTTTTAGCAATATGTGGAGTTTTTACTCTTTGGTAGTTTGCTTTTTTCTCAACTTCTTTAGCTAATTTTTCTAACTCTTCAATCATTGTGGTCCCGTTTGGAAGCCATAAGGGTAAACCAGGGCCAACATCATCATCAAAAGTGAAAATTTCTAATTTTTTACCTATTATTCTATGATCTCTTTTTTTAGCTTCTTCTAAGAAAAGAAGATGTTCCTCTAAGAGTTTTTGTTTTGGAAAACTTGTTCCATATATTCTAGTTAATTGTTTATTTTTTTCATTACCTCTCCAATAAGCTCCAGCTATATTTAAAAGCTTTACAGCTTTTATATAACTAGTATTAGGGATATGAGGACCTTTACATAAATCTATAAAATCACCTTGTTGATAGAATGTTATTTCTCCATCATTTAATTCATTTATTAATTCTGTTTTGTATGCATTGTTTTTAAAAAAATTTAATGCGTCTTTTTTTGTGATATTTGTTTTTATAAAGACATTTTTTTCTTTAGATAGTTCTAACATTTTATTTTCAATAATTTTCAAATCATCTTGAGAAATAATTTTTTCTTGAAAATCAATATCATAATAAAAACCATTTTTTATTGCAGGACCTATAGTAAATTTAGCATTTGGATATATTTTCTGTATAGCTTCAGCCATTAAGTGAGCTGATGAATGCCAAAAGGTTTGTTTTCCTTCTTCATCTTCCCATGTTATAATTTTTATTTCACCATTTGAATTAATGGGATCATTAATATTTATTATTTCATTATTAAACTGTAAAGCTAGCATTGCTTTAGCTAAAGAATTACTTATAGTTTTTGCTATTTCTAAACCAGTGACACCTTGTTTAAATTGTTTTGTAGAATTATCAGGAAAAGTTACATCTATCATATATAAATATCATGTTTTAATATCCAAAATTAAAATTATGTTTGGATTATTCCAACGTTAAATTTCTTTTTAATAGGAGAATGATTTGAAGCTTCAATTGCTCTAGAAATGTATTTTCTAGTTTTTTTAGGATCTATAATTTCATCTATCCATAATCTTGATGCCGCATATAAAGGAGAACTTGATTTTGTGTATTTTGTTTTTATATTATTTAAAATTTTATTTTCATCTTTTGTTATAGATTTATTTTTGCCTTTTTGTATTTGAAATAAAACTTTTGAAGCTTGTTCTCCTCCCATAACTGCAATTTCCGCAGAAGGCCATGCGAAAATGAATCTAGGGTCAAAAGCTTTGCCACACATTGCGTAATTTCCTGCTCCAAAAGAATTACCAATTATTAATGTTATTTTTGGGACCACAGAGTTGCTAATAGCATTAACTAATTTTGCCCCATCTTTAATTATTCCTCCATGTTCAGCTCTTGATCCAACCATAAAACCAGTGACATCTTGTATAAACAATATAGGTATTTTTTTTTGATTACAATTACATATAAATCTTGTGGCTTTGTCAGCTGCATCTGAATATATAACTCCTCCTAATTGTATTTCTCCTTTTTTGTTTTTTATTATTTTTCTTTGATTTGCCACTATACCTATAGACCACCCGTCTAATCTAGCATATCCACATAATATTGTTTTTCCATAATCTTTTTTATATTCTTCGAAATTTTCATCTATTATTAAATTTATTATATTTTTCATATCATATGGAGTATTTCTGTTATTTGGCATAATCCCGTACAAATCAGAAATATTTTTGTTGTAATCTTTTATTTTTTTTCTATTTAGACCAGCATTTTGATTTTCTCCTAATTTATCTATTATGTTTTTTATTTTATCTAAGGCATCTTTGTCGTCTGAAGCCTTGTAATCTGTAACTCCTGAAATCTCACAATGTGTTGTTGCTCCTCCTAATTTTTCATTATCAATATTTTCTCCAATAGCAGCTTTAACTAAATGGCTTCCTGCTAAAAAAATAGAACCTGTTTTATTGACAATAATAGATTCGTCACATAAAATTGGCAGATAAGCTCCTCCAGCAACACAGCTGCCCATTACAGCAGCTATTTGAGTAATACCTTTTGAAGACATAATAGAATTATTTCTAAATATTCTACCAAAATGATATTTATCTGCAAATATTTCTTCTTGTAGAGGTAGAAAAATACCAGCACTATCTACTAAATATATGATAGGTATTTTATTTTCAATAGATATTTCTTGTGCTCTTAAATTTTTTTTTGCTGTTATAGGGAACCATGCTCCAGCTTTAACTGAACAATCATTTGCTACTATAACACACATTCTATTTTTAACATAACCTATACAAGTCACAACACCTCCAGATGGACATCCTCCAAATTCTTCGTACATTTCATATCCAACAAAAGAACCTATTTCAATTATGTCGTTTTGATCATCTACTAAATAATCAATTCTTTCTCTTGCTGTTAATTTTCCATTTTTATGTATTTTTTTTATTTTTTCTTCTCCTCCTCCTAGTTTGATTTGTTTTAGTTTATAATTAATGTCAGAAACTAAAAGTTTCATTTTGTCTTCATTTTTATTAAAATTTAAATTCATTTTGTATGTAGCATTAATTTTCCTGTAAATATTTATTTGCGTCAGGCCCTAGATTAAAAATTAAATCCAATATACATAAATTAGAATAAAATACAGTTGTATTGAACACCTGATTATATTTTTTAAATTTTGTTTTTGTGAAAAAATCAAAATTTCTTAAATCTGATTTTCTATCATGTTTATTATAACAAGAAGTATGTGTGTTTTTTATTTTAATATTTAAACATTGCAACATTTTTTCATGTATTGTAAAGTTTAAATCAATTAAAAATTCATATTTTTTATTAAATATTTTTTTAATTATATTTTCGTAATATTCAAAATAAGGGCTAGATCTATAGGAATATTCTATTGATTTCAAATGTATTTTTTGCCAGTTTTCATCGTATGATATTTTGATATTTTTTGTTAAAGTTTTTTCTTTATTTTTTTTACAAGGAACTGAAAGTTTTAAGATTTTATTAGGTCCTAATATTTCACATCTGTTTCTTATAGTTTGTTTTATAAAGAAATCATTTATTTCTATTTTGCAATTATTCTGTGTAAGTATTTTATAATAAAGTATACTGCCAAAATATGAGGTAGGCAATATTGCTTTTTTATTTGATAGCATTAAAAATTCTATTCCATCTGATTTTACCTAAATCTTTGTCTATACTCATCCATATAAAACTTGCTTTTCCTACTATATGATTTTCGGGCACAAACCCCCATGATCTAGAGTCTAATGAATTGTCTCTGTTGTCGCCCATCATCCAATAGTAATTCATTTTAAATTTATGAGTTGTTGGCAGACTTATGATGTCAGTGTGTTCGTATTTTTCAATTATTTCTTTGTATATCAATATATTTTCTTTATTTAATTCTATTATGTCTCCTTTTTTAGGTATATATATTTTACCATAATTATCATTATTCCATTTTATTTTTGGATTATGAGGAAATATAGATTTCACAAATAAACCGGGCGGATCTATTCTCTTTTTAGCATTTGTAATATTTGGAAATTCTGATATTAATTTATCATATTCGTTTTCAGTCAGAAAGAATAAATAATCTCCGTATACAGTTCTCAGGAAGTAGTCTCTTTTTTCCAGTAAATTCATTTTTTTTAATTTCATTTTATTTAAACTAGATTTAGTTTTAATATCATATAAATATTGTTTTTCCATGCCTTCAGGCTCTTTATGTATTTTGTCATTAATAAATAAATTTTTGTTTTTTATTTCTAAATAATCTCCTGGTAAGCCAACGCATCTTTTAACATAATTATCTTTTTTATCTATTGGATGTCCAAGAGAATCTGCTGGAAAATTAAAGACAACGCAGTCATTTCTTTTAATTTGACCAAATCCTTTTAATCTTTTGTATGGATATTTTATTCCTTTTATATATGATTTTTTGTTCATTAACGGCATCTTATTGTGAACTAAAGGGAAAGCTACAGGAGTCATAGGGACTCTTGGGCCATAAGCTATTTTACTTACAAACAGAAAATCTCCTACTAAAAGAGATTTTTCCATAGAAGGTGTAGGAATAGTATACGCTTCGATGAAAAATACTCTTATTATGGAAGCTGCAATCACTGCGAACACAATTGCATCTGCCCAACTTTTTAATTTACTTTTTTTATTTTTTTGAATTTTAGGCTTCATGATCGGCCATGGAATAGTTCTCCAAAACATTATATCTCCTAATATTAATATTAGAAAATATAACCACGCTTCATGTAAAATATGTTTACAGAATAATATCCATATAAAAGAGATTAACAGAAAAGAGAAATATTTATTTTTTAATATTTTATTTAAAATATCCATACACTAATTTAAAATATTTTTCTTTAAGTCTAAATTAAAATAACCTATTTTGTTTTGTATTTTTTCACCATATTTTATTGCTCCAGCAGCAAATAAATTTCTATTTAATGCTTGATGTTTTATTGTTATTTGTTCTTTTTTAGATTGTAAAATTATTTCGTGACATCCTATTTGTTTTTCTTCTTTTCTGTCACTTGTTATTTTAATTTTATTTGTTTTAACTAGATTTTGCAAATCTAAAGCTGTTCCACTTGGAGAATCTATTTTATATTTATGATGCTTTTCTTTGATTTCTATTTTAAAATTGCAATTTGCTTCTATAAACCTGTTAACTTCAGGAATAATATTTTTTATTAAATTAATTCCTGCGCTAAAATTAGATGCATGTAAAAAAGCAACTTTATTTTTTAGACATAAATTATGGATATTTTTTTTTCGGATATTCCATCCTGTAGTTCCAGACACAACAGAAACTTTATTTTTTAGACATATTTTAATATTGTTATACGCATTCTTTGGGTTTGTAAATTCAAAAGCTAAATCACATTTTTTTAGTAAATCTAAATTTATAACAGATTTAGAATTTGTTTTTAATAATATTTCGTATTTTTTTTTTAAAAGTATTTTTTCTAATTCTTTACCCATTTTTCCATATCCTAATATTGCTATTTTCATGATTAAAAATTAAAATATATAGTAATATTGTTTTCTGTTAATTCTATATTTTCGCTAATATCAAAATTTAGCAAATGACTATCTATATAAGCGTCTATTATATTTAATAAATATATAGCACATGTGGTGAGTAATGATATATCTCTATTTCTATTATAATAATCACTTAAAATTAATAATTGAGAATCTGTGTATTGAGGATATTCATCTATAAAGTCTGTGTTGTTTATTCTATTTAAATATGTGTTTTTATAGTTCTGAAATAGAGTTTGATTTTTGTTTAAAAAATATATACTTACTCCTATGCCTGCATATATTATAGGGGGTTTATAATATTTTTTATTTATTATTTGTCCTAATCCTGGTATTATTGCGGATTTTATGGCTGTTTTTTTGGGTTGATGATTATATTGTTGACTATATATTTGAGCTGTGATTAAACATAAAAATAATATGATTGTAATTTGTTTCAATTATTGAATTTTATTACGAATTCTTTTTAGATCTTCTAAGTTATTAAAATATATTGTTATTTTTCCATTTCCTTTTTTGTTTACTGTTATTTCTGTTTTTGAATTAATTTGTTCACTAATTGAATTTTTTATATTTATATAATTGAAATTAATTTCTTTTTTGTTTGTTTCATTTTCGTTATATGGTATATTTTTGAATATTTTACATAATTCTTCAGTTTCCCTTA
>CAXEHY010000095.1:0-14729 GCA_963996865.1 uncultured Flavobacteriales bacterium
AAAGGTAATTCTGAATCTGAATTATGGTTCTCTAATGACTATCACAGAGAAATACAAGATGGCAATGCTCTATGGGTTGATGGTTTCGGGGGTTCTTGGAGAGGTGGAATAACTGATTTTGCTAAATGGTACACTTATAGAATAAAAATTAGATTAGGCTGGTCTTTCTAATTATTCAAAATCTGTTCTTATCCCATTTTTAAAAGCTATTATATGAATATTATTACTTTTATATATTGGCATTCTAAGTAACTTTTCTAGATAATTATTAGCTTTTTTGAAATCATCAAAAGAACCCATAATATAAGAATCTAAATCATCTTCATGAGGTAATGTAATTAAATTTGAATGCAAATAAATATCTTCTGGAAGATTATACTTATCATAAGTTCCTAAATATATTCTGAAAATTGAATTTTCTAAAAAAGCAAAATCTACATCTTTATATTTATCTCCATTCAAAATATACTCCTTATATATATCTGTTAATTCATATCTATTTTTTTTATATTTTCTATCTATTTTATTAGCCATTTTTTTAGCATTATCATCCTTTGATTCATTTCTATATATATGTATTAAATTTAAATAAGGAGTAAGATAATATTTATCTCTTTTAATAGCATATTGAAAATTTTCTATTGACAAATCTAAATTTTTAGTTCTATCTTTACCTGCTCTTTTATCACCATTTTTAGCCTCCAAATAAAGATCATAATATATAAGTGCAGTATTATACAAAAAATCCCTCTCATCTGAAGCCTCTTTTGACAAGGAGCTAAGTTGTTTAACAGCTTTTGATTTATTTCTACCTCCTAATTTTAAATAAGATAAAGCTTGATTCATTTTCGCATAATTAGGTGCAGCTGGATGCAGTCCAGCTTGTTCTAATTTTCTTGCAGATTTCTTAAAACTTGAAACAGCTTGCGAGTATTCACCATCGTCATAAAACTGTATACCATTTGCATATTCCTTTTTACCCTCTAATATTTTCTTTTTTGCTTTCTTGTCCCAATCCATATTTTTTTCATATTTAAAAACTTGATCTATATCTTTAAATATTATAATATCCACAGCTGATGGCTCAACTCCGTCTGTTATGGTATAATGATGCGCCTTATCTTTTTTGTCTTTAGAAGAAAAATTATTATTTGAAACATTTTGTTTTATTCTTTGATTTCTTTCTCTGTTCTGGTTTTTTTGAAAATTCAATCTTTCAAGCGTTTTTTCATACTTTTTATCATCACCTAAACTCTTATAAACACAAGCTAATTCTTCATAAGCTATAAAAAAATATTTGTCTGATTTAATAGAAGCATCAAAAAATTCTTTTGCTTTAGATTTCGCTTCTGGATTATTTGACAAATAATACATTAAACCTAAATTATAAGACCATTTAGGATCTTTTTTGATTGTTTTTACATTAACAGCTTTAAACATCTTTTCTCCTTTACTTTTATCCCTGGGATTATCTGTTGAAAAATATGTCAACGCTAACTGCATATAAACAAAACTTATTGCTTCATCAGAAATTTTAGATTTTTTATAATTTTTTAATGCATTCTTGAAATTGTCTTCAGCTAAATCAATATCGCCTGAACGTAAATTATTCACCCCTTTAGTATAAAAATCATTTGCTTTTTCATAAAAAGGTAATGATTTATCAGTTATTTTTGATTCTTTTATAAATCCAGTTTTAGGTATAATTAACTTTTTATCAATTGAAATATCACAAGAAAAAGGATCTTGAGAAAATGAATTATTACAGTTAACAACTATAAACAAAAACAATAAAACTAATACTCTATATTTCAAAACCATATTTTTTTCTTTAAAGATAAAAATTTTAATCTAATTAAATATAAAATTAATTTATGATTAACTTTTTATTCAAAATTTTATTATTTGAAATTATCCTCAAATAATATGATCCAAATTCAAAATCACTAACATCTAACACACAATGAGGTTCTCTAGAAAAAGCCTTATGACGTATTCTTCCTAAATTATCTATTATATTTATTTCATAAGAATACAATGTATTTAAAATGATATTAAGTTGATGATTAGCAGGATTTGGATAAATTATAATTTCATCATTTGTTAACATATCATCTATATAGTTGACAAAATCAAAATTATAAAAAGCAGTATCTGATATACATCCGTAATTATCAGTAATTATAGCCCAATAAACACCTTTGTTTTGAGGTGTAATTGTCATACTTGTATCTCCCGTATTCCAAATAAATGTATAATTAGACAGCTGTGAAGGTGGAACAGGAAGTACTGTTAAATCATTTAATACAGATGACTGATTAATACTAGCTTGTAAAAAAATAACAGATAAATCAGTAACCATTAAACTGTCACAGCCATTAATATTTGTTAAAACATCAGTATAAACACCTGAGGAATCATAAATATTATTATTTACAATAATACTATCACCAAAACAAATATTAAAATAATTAGTTACTGACACAGAATGATAAAGAGTTAAATTTAAAGTAACAATACTATCACATCCTGATGAATTAACAATTGTATAAGTCGCGCTATTATTATCAGATATATAATTATTTCCATCTATCCAAATATAAGAATCACAAGCTGTCTGAATATCTACTCCCGTGTTAGAAGTATTAATAATTAAATCTAAAACAGCAATACTGTCACAACCATAAGAACTTGTTGTCAGATAATTATAAGAACCGCTAGATGTATAAGTAGTGCCATTCCAATCATAGCTGTTGCACGCGCTGACTATAGTATTAGAATTTGAACTATTATTAATAGTTAAATCTAAAACAGCAATACTGTCACAGCCATAAGAACTTGTTGTCAAATAATTATAAGAACCGCTAGCTATATAAGTAGTCCCATTCCAATCATAAGAATCACAAGCATTTACAATAGTATTAGATGTAATAACGCTAAGAACACTAAGATCTGTAGTAACAATTGAATCACATCCATCTGTGGAGTTTAAAATATCTGTATAAGTGCCTGTAGTATCATAAGTATTATTGCCAACAATTACACTATGTCCATTACAAATAGTTTGAGTATTATTAAAATAAATTTGATCTGGCTGATCAACAAAAACACTATCACTCACAACACATCCGTTAGCGTCAGTTATTTCAAAATAATAATTACCTGCACAAAGTTGAGCGGGATTATAAAATCCCCAATTTTGTATATACGGAGAAGAACCACCGTTGACACTAACTATAATCTGACCATCACAATCACCATAACAAGAGGGATTAATAATAATTATTGTGTCTAATATTAATGGATTTACGTTAGATATAAAAAATGTATCTGAAAAAAAACAATTATTATCTGAAAATATATCTACATAATAAACTCCTGACATAAGACTATAAACATCTTCTGTCGTATCACCAGTAGACCATAAAAAACTATAATTATCATTTCCAAAAATATTTAAATCTACACTTCCTCCATTTTGATTTACGCATGTAGGATAGATAATATTATAATCATAATCAAAACAAGTTGTATTGAAAAAATGGGAATCTGACCAATTTGAAATACAACTATCTAATGAAAAAACTTTAATCTGCCATTCATAATAAGTATTAGAATATAAATTATTTAATTGCTTAGAAGAATCTAAACATGCTAGTCCATCATTAAAACATAATCCAACAACATTCCAATTACTAAATCCAACTTCTCTGTATCTAAATCTATAATAATCTATATCATTTGAAGCGGAAAATTTTAATACAGCAGTAGTTGTTGTTATATCTTCCGTAAGAATTATATTTGGAATATTGCTAAAAGGTTGATTTACTATTGCCGTATCATATAAAAAACAACTATCTGAATCTTGTATTATTACACTAAAAGTATCCGCATGAACACCTGAAATATCTTGACTAAATAATCCATTAGACCATTGATAACTATAAGGAGGTGTTCCTCCTGTAACATTTAAATCTATTAATCCATCCGAAGCCTGATGACAACTAACATCTGAAATATTTAAACTGCTAGTGAAACCAGCGCAAGGAGTATTGTCTAAGTTTAATGAGATTGAAGTTGTATCTGAAATAACATGTAATAAATTTCCAAATTGATCACATTCCCAAACTCTCATGTTAGCAGTATAAATCCCCAAGTTAGCCAATGGATTACTTTGACTAAATTTAACTCTTATATAACGTTCAAAAGCATTTTGAAAATTAACAATTGTTCCTAAAGTGTCTCCCCAAAAACCAATAGCATGTCCATTATTATCTAATGAATATTGAATATCTTTCCATATCATTGTTTGAGGATCTAAATATTGTGCTACAAAATCTCCTTGATTAATATTAAATAATTGATGACTTACATTAAATTCTGGCTTTAATCTAACTTCACACCCTAGATTATCTATTCTTATAACACACATCGACCAGATATTATAATTAACAGGATTAATATTAAATGGACTAAAAACACTTACAGATGTGCCTATTGTGTCATTTGATCCTAATGTTTGAAATAAAGTGTCAGAGCACCCTAAAACATTGTTTGTGACTAAAACTTGATATGAACCTGGTGACAACACAGGAGAAGTTATGTTGTTTTGCTGAGGAGGAAATAAAAGATTATTGTTGCTATCTAACCATATATAATCAAATTGTCCTACTACTATAACTCCTTTCATGTTTAATTGAACATGAGGCTGACATATATAATAATATATTCCTGGCGTATCAAAAACTAAATCTAAACTTCCTCCAAAAGGAATATTAAAACCACCTAAAAGAGGAGATACTCCTCCCGAAAACCAAGTTAAAGAATCTACCTGAACCATGTTGTGTGTTGGCCCTAAACTAACACTAATAGTGTCAAACATCGCAACAAATAAAGTGTCAGGATAAAAACTCATCCCTGTATTATTTATACTATATGACGCAGGATCTATTACAACTTCTAACTGTCCTCCAGGCAAACTACATTCTGGTGTTATGTTTTCAATTATGTTCATGTTATAATTACATTGACTAAAACATAAATCACATAAGAATAAAATTATTAATATACTAATAGGCTTTTTCATCACCTGAAAATATTTTAAAAAATGTTTTAAATATTAATTTTAAATCTAAAAAAAAAGACCAATTTTTTATATACCATATGTCTAGCTGAACTCTTTTTTTAATATCATTTATATGTTTCACTTCGCCTCTATAGCCAGCAACTTGAGCTTGACCAGTAATACCCGGCTTCACCAAATGTCTTAACATATAATTTTTCACTATATCTGAATATTCTTCGGTATGTGTTAACATATGAGGTCTTGGTCCAACAACTGACATTTGACCAAATAAAACATTTAAAAATTGAGGCAACTCATCTAAACTTGTTTTTCTTAAAAATGCTCCAAACTTAGTAACTCGCTTGTCATTTTTTGTAATCTGATTGTTATTGATATCATTTTCAATAAATAAAGTTCTAAACTTATAACAAATAAAAATATTATTATCTAATCCAGAACGTTTTTGCTTGAAAAAAACAGGACCTTTAGATGATATTTTAATTAAAAAAATTATCCATGGAAACAAAAACAAACAAGAAAACAATAAAACAATAAATGAAAAAATTATATCAAAAAATCTCTTCAATAATCTTAAAGTATCATTCTGCAATGGTTCTTTCATTAAAGATAAAACTGGTATATTACTATAAAAATCTACATAAAATTTAAAAGGCAAATAATTGCTGAAATCTGGCAAGACTTTTAATCTAATGAAATTATCATTACAAAACACAGAAACATCTCTAAAATATTTATTATTAACTAATGACATAGCAAAATAAATCTCATCAACTTTATTTGTTTTCAAAAATTTTAATACTTGATCTATCTTTAATTGTTCAATATTAATATTTTGATTCTTTTGTTCGTTATAAAAAATCTTAACTAATTTATATCCATAATGCTTTTCTTTTAAAAAAATATTGCTCAAATTCTGAACCGCAAAACCATCTCCTATTATAATAACATTCTTATAATTATAACCCATACTACGATATGTTTTAACTAAATAAGAAAAAAACAATCTCCATAAAGACAAAAAAACTATTATAAGTAAATAACAATAAATAAAAAACCAATACCCCCATCTAATATCCATAGTTTCTCTTAAAATATAAGACAAAAAACTAATTATTAACATATGAAAAAACACAGAAAAATATAATATTTTAAAAACCTGCTCAAGTCTTAAAATTCTTGATAAATTATAAATATGAGTACTAGAAAAAGACAGCCAACATAAATTAAATAAAAGAAGTAAAAGAATAAATTTTTCTTGAAGAAAAAAATTATCAAAAGATAAATAATGTGAAAGAAAAAAACATAAATTAATATGTAATAAATCTCCTACTAAAACAAATAAATTAATTTTCGTTATACTATTTCTCATATCGCTTTTAACAATTTTTCATATTTATTGATTATAAATTCCCAATTATAATGTTCTTGAACCTTTTTGTAATTATTCTCAATTATATTACAGTAATCCTCCTTTTTTACATTATCTACAAATTTAGATATATCATTTGTGGAATGAAAATACAAATTGTCTTCCCCTAAAACTGATTTATTAAATACATTATTATGCGCAATAATAAAAGACTTACAAGACATCGCTTCTATCAAAGAGGGGTTAGTCCCACCTACTGAATGACCATGAAAATAAATATTTGAATAGTATCTTAAATTATTTAATATCTTTTTTTTAAATATTTGCCCCATAAAAATAATATTATTAAAATTCTTGTATTTTTTAAGTAAATATTTACTGTAACTATTAGCTCCATTTCCAATTACAACCAACTTTCTTTTATTTTGACTATAAACTTTAGAATTTATATATCCTGTAATTATTTTTTCTATATTATTTTCAGGCTCCATTCTCGCTATAATTAAATCATATTCAAAAGGCTGCAAATCAAAATCTATTAATATGTTTTCAGATGTGTTTTTAATTAATCTCGCTCCATAAGATATAAATGTTGATTTAATTTTATATTTTTTATAATAATATCTTTTTATTTCTAAATTATCTGAAATAATGACATCACTAAAAGAAACAGCCATTTTCTCAAATATTTTTAATAAAAATTTAACAAAAAACGAATATTTATCTCTCTTCCATTCTAATCCATCCATATTAGTAATTATATAACTTTTTTTACTAAACATCCAGTTCCAAATAGCGCTACTTGTATATCCTAATTGAATTATAACATCAAATTTCTTTTTTCTACATTCTATTATACATTTAAAATCATATATAAACTGGCCAAAACTGCCTAAAAGTTTTTCAGGATTATATTTTTTAATAATATTGACTCCTTTATAATTATTCTTAATATAACTGTGATCTGAAGTGTTATAAACAGTAACATTGTAGCCTTTGTTATTTAAACCAACTGAAATATGTTCTGCTAATTCTTCAAATCCGCCATAACTATTAGGGATACCTCTTGTTCCTATAATTGCTAAATTCATAAAACTGATCAATTAATATATTTACGCAATTCTTTAATCATAGTTTCTGAATCGCCTAAATTATAATGTTTTTCTAAAATTTTAATTATTGATTCTAATTTTTCTAAATTAAATAATAAATCTTGATTATCATTTAGCTTAAATATTCTAGAATGTGTAGATTGTTCAATATTATTAGAATCAAATAAATCTTCATGTATTTTTTCTCCTTTACGCATACCTGTAAAAATAACAGAAATATCTCCTTGAGGATTTTTGTCATCTTTAACTTGATATCCATTCAAATGGATCATTTTTTTAGCTATATCCAAAATTCTTACAGGTTGTCCCATGTCTAAAATAAAAATATCACCTTTTTCTGATCCCATAGCTCCTGCTTGAACAACTAATTCTACAGCTTCTTTTATTGACATAAAATATCTTGTTGTTTCTGGATGAGTTACTGTGACAGGACCTAACGATTTAATTTGTTTTTCAAATAAAGGAACTACTGATCCCGCAGAATTAATTACATTACCAAATCTAACAGTAGTAAAATTACTTAAACGTTCTTTTTTATTACTTAATAATTGAAATGACTGAAAAACTAATTCTGAAAATCTTTTAGATAAACCCATTACACTTTTTGGAAGAACTGCTTTATCTGTACTAATAAATATAACATTAGAAACATTATTTAAATAAGCAGATTTAGATATATTATATGATCCAAATATGTTATTATATAAACCTTCTGATGGATTTGATTCAACAATAGGAACATGTTTATAAGCAGCGGCATGATATATAGTGTCTATATTATTATTTTTAATTAATCTATTTATAGCATGGAAATTAGTTACTGACAATAAGTGACAAAAAACTTTATCTTCAAAAGATATAAAATCTTGACTTATTTTATAAAGAGCAAATTCAGAATTATCTAATAATACTAATTTTTTTGGTTGAAAATTAATAATCTGTCTTGATAATTCTGAGCCTATACTTCCTCCAGCTCCTGTAATTAAAATATTTTTATTTTTTATATTTTTCTCAAATAAATTTTTTATAGGCGCTACATGCTCTCTTCCCATAACATCCGTAACACCAAGGCTATGAAAATTATCTATTGAAATATTTTCTTTCATAAATCTAGACACATCAGGGACTATTTTAACTTCTACTGGAAAATCAGAAAGTTCATTGTAAATTAAATTTTTTTTACTTGATTCTATATCTGAAACACAAATTAAAATCATATAAATATTAAACTTGTTTATTAAAAATTCTAAATCTTTACTTCGATATACAGGCAAAGAATTAATAATATTACCTTTCTCTGATATATTATCTACAAATCCAATTAAATTGTAACTTCGATCTTTGTTTATAATATCTGAAATTAAAACAGAGCCGTTGCCAGCACCATAAATTAAAACATTATTTAATTTCAATCCATTAAACTTGATAGAATACAACAAATACTTAAATAAGAATCTCGAAGAAATGATTAATATATTTGAAATAAACCAAAAGATAATAATCACTAACCGTGAAGTGTCTTGATCTCTAAATAAAAATAATATAAAGCCAGACATTGCTGTAGCTATTGTTATAGCTTGAAAACAAGATAAAATAACCTTATAGCCTAAATATCTTAATACGGATCTATAAAGACCAAATTTTATAAATAAAGGAATAGAAATTGATGGTATTAAAATAAATCCTAACCAAAAATTTAAAATATAATCTTTTGGCCATAACAATAAATCTACACTCTCTCTATCCCCTACTTTTAAAACAAATGATAACCATAAAGAAAAAAGCAATATAATAATATCAAAAAATATCATTATAAATTGCTTATAAATTCTCGGCAATTCTTCTAATCTGTTAACTATTTCCTTTAACAACTTTTTTTTGGATGTAAAAATAACTAAAAATAATCATACATAAGTAAAAACAAAGCACAACAAATAATGATTTAGATAAAATAATATTTGATGAAAATACTATAACAACAACTAAAATATTTATAATTAACTGTAAACAAGCATACAATACAGAAACTGCTAAATGAGATTTAAAGTAATTATTAGCTAAAAATTGATATACGTGTTCTTTATGAGGTGTAAATATGTTTTTTTTAGATAAAAATCTTTTAAGTAATGTGAAAAAACTATCTAAATAATAAATAAAAAATAAAAGAAAAATTAAATAAGGATAATTAATAATACTTTGAACTTGTAAATCGCAATAATAATAAATAATACATAAAGAGCCTAATAAACCTAAAGAGACACTGCCAACATCTCCAAGAAAACAAACAGCTTTTCTTCTGAAATTAAAAAAACCAAAAGACAATAATCCACTTAATATTATTTTATAAAAATAATTGGTTGTATAAAATAATTCTAAATTAATCTTAACATCTATAATCATCAAAGACAAAAAGAAAATAAAAAAATACAAAAATGAAATCCCATTAATTCCATCCATAAAATTACTAACATTAATGTTGATTAAAAAATAAAAAAATATAGGCAAAAAGAAAATTAGATTAAATCCTAAACCCCAGATCAAAAAAAATAAACATATTATCTGCAATAATAATTTATAATAAAACTTAAACTCAAAAACATCATCTAAAAAACTAGAAAAAAATAAAATTATAACTGAAACAAAAGACATAATAAAAACTTTATTGAAATCTTGAGTATAAAAAATAAATAAAAACACAAAGCCAAATATTATGCCTGCTCCAGACACCACCTTACCTTTGTGAGAAGATCTTTCATTAGATATTGAAAATATTTGGCGCTTCTTTGCAAAAAGAATATAAAAATGTAATATCAGGTAATTAAAAATTAAAAAAAATAAAAATGAAATTAGACTCATGTATTAATATTAATTTACAATTATCAAAAATAATGTTTTAAAAAACCTCTCACAGAATAATGAATAAAACTATAAAACGACTTGAATAAAGACAATCCTTCAATATTTCTATAAATATTCCAGACCCACATACTTGATTTAAATTTATTTGCAGAAATTGAATTTTTAGTTTTTCTATAAGAAGCCAAAGTTGTATTTAAACCATAAGCATATCTTTCCTCTTTAAGGATTGACAACCAAGCTATGTAATCTTCATGATGTGCATTTTCAAATAAATCTTTTTTAAATAATTTGCGATTTATCATAACAGTTAAACAAGCTATACTGTTTTCTTTTAATAATCTATTATAATTAATTTTTTTTGGAACAGAAATTTTATTTTTAATTATGCTATTATTAAAATCTATTAATCTATAAGATGTAAAAGAAAATAAATAATTGTTTTTTTTCATGAAATTTAATTGTAATTCTAATTTATTTTTATCCCAAATATCATCTGAATCTAAAAAACAATAATATTCTCCTTTAGCCTTAGAAATAGCAAAATTACGACAATAAGAAACTCCTAAATTTTTTTTTAATTGAAAAAATCTGATTCTTTTATCTGAAAAAATAATTTTTTTTATTTCTTCAACTGTATTATCTGTTGAGCAATCATCAACAATAATAATCTCAAAATATTTATAAGTTTGATTTAAAACAGAAGAAATTGTATATTTTATATAATTACTGGCATTATAAGAAGGTATAATAACTGAAATTAAATTTTTATGCATTTTTAGCAACCCCTATTTGATAATATTCAAATCCTAAAGAATTAAAATCAAAATTCTGATATTGATTCCTGCCATCAAAAATAATTTTTCTTTTCATCTTAGTATTTAATAATTTGAAATCAGGACTCCTAAACTCTTTCCATTCTGTCATTAAAACTAATGCGTCTACATTATTTAAAACATCATGTTTGTGTTCTTTGAAAATTACTCTTTTTTGATTTTTAAAAACCTCCTTTGCGTTTTCAATAGCCTTTGGGTCATACGCGTATATAGTTGCGTTATTTTTTAACAACAACTTTATAAGATGTATAGATGAAGCTTCTCTAATATCATCTGTGCCTGGTTTAAATGAAAGACCCCATATAGCAATTTTTAATCTTGACAAATCTTTAAATCTTTTTAATATTTTATTAAATAAAACATTTTTCTGATTATCATTAACATCTTTTACAGATTTAATTAATTTAGAACTATATCCCGCATTATCGGCCATCTTTAATAAAGCTGAAACATCTTTAGGCAAACAACTTCCTCCATATCCATTTCCTGGATACAAAAAATCATAACCTATTCTTTTATCACTTCCTATCCCTATTCTAATATTATTAATATTACCCCCTAATAATTCACTTATATTTGACAGATCATTAATGAAACTAATTTTAGTCGCCAGCATCGCATTAGCAGCATATTTAGTTAACTCTGCTGATATTACATCCATGCAAATAATTCTATCATGATTTAAGACAAAGGGGAAATAAAGTTTTTTTAATATACCGAAAACACTATTTTTATTTGATCCTATTACTATTCTGTCAGGCTTCATGAAATCAGCAACAGCTGAACCCTCTTTTAAAAACTCAGGATTAGAAGCTATACTGACCGTTATATTAATTTGTCTTTTTTTTAAATATTTATTAATAATATCTTCTATCTTGAAAACTGTACCTACTGGAGCTGTAGATTTATTTATTATTAAAATGTCATTTTCCGCATTTTCACCTATCTTTTTTGCGACATCAATTACATTTTTAATATTAGCTGAGCCATCTTTATCAATTGGAGTATCAACACAAATAAAAACAATATCAAGATTTTCGAATGTGACATCATTAGAGAAATACAAATTTTTTTTCTTTATATTCTCTTTGATCAGACTACTTAAACCTGGCTCATATATAGGGGTAATACCTTTGTTTAAAGAATCTATTTTGTTTTTATTTTTATCAAAACAAGAAACCCTATTGCCCATTTCAGACAAACAAGCTGCCGTTACTAAACCAACATAGCCAGAACCAATAACTCCTATATTCATTTACTTAAATTCTTTGTAAACAGAAAAACAAAAACCAAAAACAAGTGAAATAAAAGAAAAAACAAAAATTCTAAAAAATCCCCTCCTTTTAGGATTACTATATACATTAAAAGACTGAACGAAACTCAAAGGAGATAATAAATTAAGTTTTTTTTCCATGTCAAGCTTTTTTTCATATAAATCAATGATCTGATTTTGCATTAATTCACTTTTATTATTAGCAACAGAAACGCTATATTGATTAGCAATATCATTATTTCTTGCAATTTGCAATGACATTAATTCTTTATCTATCTCCGATATTAAAAAAGGGGTTTGAGTTATAAAAAAATCATAATAATCTTTAACATATGAATTATTTGCAATATAAGACACAAGCCCTTTTTCAAATTCTTCAATAACATTATTACTATAGGACTTCAAAGTTATTTCAAAATAAGATAATTTTTGTCTTCTGTTTTCACTGTCTATTTCATACAATTGCTCTGCTTCTAGCATAATTATTTCATTTACTACGGCAAGATCTAAATTTAACTTAGCAGCCAGTAATTTATGATCTCTAGATTCAATCACAGGGGACAAAGAATTAATAATATTTATAATCTCTTTTTGATCTATAATAGGGTTTGTAAAATCTTTTGGCGTCACTACTCCTTCAAAATATGACAAACCAGAAGTAGCAATTGCTTTTGTTTCATAATAAGGTCTTTTAAATTCATCATACAAAATACCCGCTAAAATACCTGCCAAAAAAAACAAAAACATTGTTTTAAATATCTTGCTAAAAAAAATCAAAAAATCTTGAAATAAATTATCTTTCATAATTAAAGCAAATTTACATAAAATGAACGAATATCTAGTATTATTATTTTATAGAAGAAGATTTTATAAAAAAATTTAATTGCGCAATAAAAATTATAAAAAATAAATAAACAGGCCAAAGATATAAGCTAGAACTAGATGAAAATAATATTAAATTATATAAAAACAACTGAACAACCATATTGTGTTTTTTGAAAAAAAACAATAAACGCATAATATAAACATTTAAAAACACATAAAAAGAAGCCACCAAAACTCCACTATTTATTAATAATTCAAAAAAAGCACTATGCGGATTAACAATATAAAATAATTTCGGATCATTAATAGACATAAAATAATTCTTAGAAGCATCTATACCTAACCCCATTCCGAAATTTTCAAAAATTGATAAAAAAGCATATTTATATAAATAAATCCTCACAAAAAAAGATTCTCTTTTATCAAATGTCATGTCACTCAATAACACATTCAATTCATGATCAAAATTATATTTAAAATAATCATCCATTATTAAATAAATTACGAGCATAACACATGAACTAAAAAAAATTATTTTAAAGAAAAATCTAGGATAACATATAAGAAAATATAATAATAAGACAATAATAGACAACCTTGATTCAGCCGAATAACAAATCATTAAATGCAAAAAAGAACTAAAAAATAATATGTTATTATAAAAACGAGATTTATTATATAAACTATAAAATATGAAAATAAACATAATTGTGAAAATAGCTGCAAAATCATTAGAATTATGATAAACAACAGTTGGGACTTTTTGAGCCCAAATAGGAGCATCTAAACTATTAGACATATGTAAATGAAAACCGGTTTTGATTTCATATAACGCGAAAAGAACATAAAAAATATAAAATAAAATATTTAACCTTTTAAATATTTTTAAAAAATATGTTTTGTTAGAAAAATAAAGTAAAGTTAATGATAGAAAAAAAAGAAATATAAAATTAATTATATCATTAAACTCAGAAGTAAGAATATCATAATTAAAATATTGAACAAAAGACACAATAGATGTATGAAGAAAATAATATAAAAAATAAAAAATAGATAATTTTAACAAAAAAGGTAATTTGTTTTTTGCTTTAAAATAAAATTTTAAAAACATATTATTAGCTACAACTGAAACAAAAGCTAAAGGAGTAATTAGCCTTAATAAATAAATATTCTCTCCTACAGAAAATAATTCCATTGTGAAAACACCAATGAATAAAATAGATAATAAAATCTTCATAATTTTTTAATAATGCTCTTAATCAAGGAAACATAATTTAAATAAGAAAAATTTTCTTTTATATTGTTTCTTATTTTATTTCTATCAAAATTTAAATCATAAATATCTATCATAGATTGCTTTATATCTTCTTCT
>CAXEHY010000096.1:0-13171 GCA_963996865.1 uncultured Flavobacteriales bacterium
AAAATATGTAGAGTTTATCTGATAACTGTGATATATTCTTTATGTATTTTATTTTTAGATGATATTATTATTAAATATATACCAGAATTTTTAATATGTAAATTCTTGATTTGATTCTTATGAGAAGTAGATATAATTTCTTCTCCTATCATATTATAAATTTTAATATAATCTAAATTTTCATTTGAATTTATATTAACCTTGCCTGTTGTAGGGTTAGGGTAAATATTTATAATGTTATTTTCATTTTCAATATTAGAGGCAGTGAAGCAAAAATTATTTGTTTCTTGATTTCCAAAATCAATATCTATTATTGAAGCTAATAAGTTATTGTTGGGATCATATATATTATAGTCTCCATCAACAGTACATGCGTTTCCTGAAGCATTACCATCTAAGCCGTCTCCCCAACTATCATCAATTACAAAGTCGTAACAGCCGTTAGGTAAGCACCAATTATAAGACACTGAATTTGGACTAGGCTCCATGCTATTAGCTGTGCTTCCTCCTGGATATTCTCCTGAACTAACAGAATATAAAACATTTCCAGCCATATTTTGTAACTCCCAAGAAGTTTCTTCTCCGTAGCAGTCAGGCAGAAAAACTAAATTTATTTCATTTCCATTTATTACATTTATATATCCTGGTTTCATTTCAGTTGATGTGTTTCCATTGCCGTCAATAGCTGTTAATATCGCAGCATAACTTCCTGTAGAGCTATAAGTTATTGTATGAGGTCCAGCTCCAGAAGCTAATGAAGGATTTCCGCCTGGGAATTGCCAGTTATAAGAAGATGCATTTCCACTTGTTTGATTTGTGAAAATAACTGTTGCGGAACTGCTGCCACAGAATTCTGTTTGATTAGCTGAAAAATTAACATTTAAGTTAGTGCCGCACCATATGCCGTCAACTGTTGTTAATCCGCCTCCTTGATTTAATTGATTTAAAGGATCTAACCAAGGTTTTAATTGTTCTTCTGTTGTACTGCCATTTGAAGTCCAACTATATGATAACTTGCCATAACTATCAGATCCATTTGTATTTGTGCAATAAGAAGATCCTCCTGATAAATCTCCAACAACTAAACCATCACTGTTAAATATTGGTGACCCTGAAGATCCTCCTTCGGTAACTCCATGTCCATTAGCTGTAGCAGACCAATAAACACGCCAATGAGTCCCTAAAGATGCAGGACCAGACCAGGTTGTACTAGTTAAAGCTTGAGTATATGTTGATATTTTTTTTATATCTCCTGAAGGGTGATGAATAGATACTCCAGATGATGCTGCCGCCGTGCTAATGTCAAAACCTGCTAAATAAACACCGTAATTGGCTGGAGGTTGATTATTTAATTCTACAAGATAAAAATCAGAACCCCCAGAAATAGTTCCTGTTGCAGGAACACCATTACTTCCTGATACTGGAGAACAACCTGTCATAGTATTTGAAGAAGGGGAAGAACCTGGATTATTACATCCTGAAGCTTCAAAATTAAAATAAAAAACCCATTGATTGTGATTTGATATAGATGAGCCATCAGCGCAATGATCTGCTGTTAAGAAGTAAGGAGTACAGTCATTGGTTGTATTGTTTAGCATATTACCAGTACACATATAAAATCCTCCTCCAGCAGATATTGATATTTTTGCTACAGAAGAGCTTTGTGCCTGCCAGTTATCTCCTTCTGGAGAACAGTTAACATTTACCTCACAGTTGTCTGAGCTTCCAAATCCACCTCTTCTACTTTCAAAATTTGTAAAATCAAATCCTCTGTAAGCGTAACATATTTCATTTATATGTAATTTTACAGATTTGTCGCTTTTTCCAATTTGATGATATTCTAAGATGACATTTTCACCTGCAGTAACTTCTGTTGCGAAAACACCTGACGAATGATTATTAAAGCTAGTAAAGGCTCCTATTAAATGGCTTTTGTTTTCATTATATAAATATAATTTACCATTACTTGGGATCCAAAATTCATCATAATATAATCCCAGTCCAATAGCGTCAGGTATAGTTATTTTTATTTGCCATATTTTATGTCCATCTTTTAAGTTGGTCCATGTGCCATGTTCATTAATATTAATATCAGTATAGACACGAACTCCGTACCTGTATCTGTCTTTTTCTTTAGTGTTGTCATCTGCAATCACTTGTTCCATGTTAGGTTTTTCAAATTCTATATTTTCTATTTCACTGTTTATGTTTTGAGTGAAACTTAATGGAAGCCCTTTTTGACTTATTTGTGACTGAGAGCTAAAGAAGATGAATAATGAAATGAATAATAAAATATGTTTCATATGTATTAAAATTTGCCCAAATATATATATATTTTTCATTAAAAAAATAATTGTTTTAAAAAAGTAATTAAATATTTTTTTAACAACAATTAATCATGTTAATTGATTATTATTTTTTTTGTTATAATGTCATTTTTGTGAAAAAAGCTTATAAAGTAAACACCTTTGTTGTTTATATTTATAATGCTGTTTTTGTTTCTTATTTCTCCTTTTTTTATAATTTTTCCATATATGTCGTTAATATTATAACGTATTTCTCCATTAAAAGGTTCTGTTATTATGCTTATTTTACCATTTGAAGGATTAGGGAATATTTTGAATTCTTTTTGCGTATTAGACTCTGCATGTAGGTTATTACAGTTTAAGTTAGGGATAATTAATTGACTATTGTATTCTCCACTATATAAATTATTATTTATTTCTATATATCCATTTCCGAATTGGCAGCATATACCATCGTTATATGTGTCTTCTATTATAAAATCGTAACATATAGAATCAGATAAACATATAGAATAATTTACTAACATATTATCAGGAAGATTTGAGTCACTGTACCATGTTGAATCATTTTCATCTACAATTCTCCAAAAAATCTCATCACCATAGTTATCTGTATTTATATTTATCTCTATTAAATCTCCACTAAATGTGTTAAACTCAATGTTTAATGAGTCATTATATAGATTTTGATCTATTGCGTTATTTGGATTTATAGAATAAACTATTATTTCATGATTTCCATCTGGTATATTTGTTATACTTGGCAAATAGATAAGTTCAGATTCTAAATAATTCAATTCTCCTTGCCATGAGTAAGAGTAACTTAAGTTGTCTAAAAAGTATTCTATGTCTAAGCAGAATAGAGGCTCTGTAGAGAAATTTTTGATTTCTATTATAGGGTTTATTTCTGAATTACAAATTTGTTCATTATTTGAGATGTTAACTATATTTATTATTCCTGCATCTTCTAGTGGTAAAATACATGCGTTATTACAGGATGTTATTTGTGTTCTAATTGTATCTAAAGTGGCTATCATTCTATTTTTCTGTCCTGTTGTGAACATATTCATACATCCGTCATTTGAATAATCCATATAGTTTTGAAACATATCTCCATTATTATTGCAAGATGGGTGAGGATGCGAAGGGCATCCGAAATTGGCTTCTTGTTGCGTTGGGGTGTCATTAACAAAATCATCACCGCAATTCATGTCTCCCCAAATATGTATTAAGTTTAACCAATGTCCTACTTCATGTGTAGCGGTTCTTCCTTTATTAAAAGGAGGAGTAGCTGTTCCTATATTTCCAAAGTACTCATAATTGATAACCACTCCATCTTCTTCTTCAAAGGGGTATCCTGGAAAAGTTGAATATCCCGCTAAATTATTAATTTTTGCTACCCATATGTTTAAATATTTATTACTGTTCCATGCATTTTTACCTCCTAAGCTGTCATAGTATATTTTTTTTTCGCTAATATTAAAATCATATTCGTTAGTAGAAGTTCTAGTAATACCGTTTGTAGGGTTATTTTCAGGATCTCTTTGAGCTAAGCAGAATTCTATTTTGCAATCTGCGGCATATTGCAGAAAATCAGAAGGAGTATTTATTGTATCTATATTCATTCTTCTGAAATCTTCATTAAGAATATTTATTTGTGATGTTATTTGGGCGTCAGATATATTTTGATCTAGAGTATTATATAATACATGCACTACAACAGGAATTGTGTAAATATTATTATTGGTTCTTTTGTTGTTGTAATTATTCATTTGTTGTTCTTGTTGTTGTATGATGCTTTTTAATTGAGGATATTCTTTGATATTTTCGTTTTTTAAAAAGTCATATCCGCATCTTTCAACTTGTGAAATAAGTATGTTAGATATTAAACAAAAAATAATAAATAATATTTTATTCATGTGGGTTTGAAAAATTGTTATTAGTTATGTATTCGTAATCTGATAATGTTTTTAAAAAGGCCACTAAATCTATTTTGTCTTGTTCAGTTAGATTTAGACCTATGCCGTTAAATTTCATTAATGGATCAATGGTAGATGAATATACTCCTCCTGAATTATAATGTTCTATTACTTCTTCAAGAGTTTCAAATCTTCCGTCATGCATATAAGGCGCAGAAAATTCTATGTTTCTTAATGTAGGGGTTCTAAATTTACCTTTATCTAAAGGGTCTCCTGTAATTAAATATAATCCTGGAGATAGATATTGTGTTGAGTCTAGACCGTTGTTATGCAGCATATTGTCATGAAATAAAAGATTGTTTTGTCCACCATGGCAATGGAAACAATCTCCTCCTTTGCCATTGATTAGGGGGTCTTGATTAAATAATAAGAATCCGTTTAATTCAGATGGCGTTAGTTGAGTTTCTCCCTTTAAATATTTGTCAAATTTTGAATTACTTGAAATCATAGTTTTTTCAAATTGTGCAATAGCATTTGCAATCATAATAGAGTCTATTTCTTGAGTTCCAAAAGCAGCTTCAAACAAAGGGGGGTATTGAGGGTCGTTTTTTAATTTATTTACTACGTTAATCCAATTTTCAGCTAATTCATTTGGATGTGTTACGGGTCTAAAGGCTTGTTTTTCTAATAAATCTACATTACCGTTCCAATTGAATGAACTAGACCACATTAGATTTGAAAGGCTAGGGGCGTTTAATTCTCCGGGAACACCTAGTACGCCTACACTATATCTAGTCCCGTTTGAGAATCCAAATTCTTGTATATGGCAGCTGGCGCATGACATTTGATTGTTTTGAGATAATTTATTTTCATAAAATAATTTTCTACCCAATTCAACTCCTTTGTTGGTGATTTCAAGGTTGTTGTTAAAAGAAGGAAAACCTGCAGGAGCTATTAGGTTAAAAGGAGTGTTTTGGTTAATGTATTGAACAGGTATGTCTTTTTCACAACCAGAACAAAATATTATAAATAATAAAATATATTTGATTTTCATTACTACAAAAATAAGTTAAATTCGTTATATGAAGAAAAATTTTGCAGTTATTAGATCTTCTGCGGGTTCAGGTAAAACTTATTCTTTAGTTAAAAGATTCATTATACTTTCATTATTGTCTCAACAAGACAATTATTATAGTAAAATTCTCGCTATAACTTTTACAAATAAAGCCGCTTACGAAATGAAGAATAGGGTTATTTTAGGATTCTATTCTTTAAGTGAAAATACAGATTCATCTTATATGGATGCTATTTCAGAAGAAACTGATATGTCTGAGGATGAAATTCAAGTTAAATCTAAGATTATATTAAGAGATTTATTACATAATTATTCTGATATTTCAATTTGCACTATAGATAGGTTTATTTACAGGCTTATTAGAACTTTTTCGCATGATTTACAGATTTCTCAAAATTTTGAAGTTGAAATGAATGAAGAAAATATCATAACTCCATCTATTGCTATGATATTATCAAAAATAGGTACTGATAAAAATTTAACTAATGTTTTAGTTGATTTTTCAATTTCTAAATCTTTAGATGGCAAGAATTGGGATATAGAAAATGATTTAAAATTATTTTCTAAAACTTTATTTAAGGAGTATTCTATAGACTATTTAGATAAAATAAAATCTTTAAAAATAAACGATTGCTTAGACGCTAAAGGTCAGATTATTAAAGAGTTACAGTTGTTTAAAAAAAGCATTACTTCACTGGGGGATATTGCTTGTGATTTGTTATCTCAAAAATTATCAAATGTTTATTCTTTGTCTGGGGGCGCTGGGAATACTAATATTGTTCATTTTTTTAAAAATATATCTGAATGTAATGATAGTTTTAGAGAAAACGGAAAGTCTTATCTTTTTGCTTCTCCATCAGTAGATAATAATATTAATAGTGATAAATGGTATTCAGGCAAGGCTACAGATTTAGAGAAAAGAGAAATTGACAATATAAAAGAAGATATTAAAATAATATATTTTAAAATTTATGATTTTGTCAATAAAAATTATAAAAAATATTATTTAAATCAGTTGATATACCAAAATATTCATAGTCTCGCTGTTTTAAATGAAATTGAAAAACAGATATTAGATTTTAATTTAGATAATAACATAAAACATATATCAGAATTCAATAGGTTGATTTTTGAAATCATCAAAGAAGAACCAATTCCTTTTATTTTTGAAAGAATAGGTTCCAGGTATCATCATTTTTTAATAGATGAATTTCAAGACACTTCTGTTTTACAGTGGAATAATTTAGTTCCATTATTAAATGAGTCTTTGTCTAATGGTAAGTATAATATGGTGATAGTGGATGGCAAACAAGCTATTTATCGTTGGAGAAACGGAGATGTTCATCAGTTTTTAAATTTACCTAAATTATCAAATGTTTCTAATAGTAATTTATTAGAAGCTTCTAATATTTTTAGCACTAATTATAATGAAAATATTCTTCCTTATAATTGGAGAAGTGGTTTTGATATTGTTGAGTTTAATAATGACTTTTTTGACAAAATAAAAGTTTTTTTGGGATCAGAAGATAATACTAGTATTTATAAAGAGCATAAACAGATTCCTAAAAAAGATTTTTCAGGTTTTGTAGAGGTTGATTTTTTTGAAGATAAAAGGAGGTATAAAGAAGAATCAATGTTGCTGATGTATGATAAAATATTAGAGGCTCTGAAAATCTATGACAAAAAAGATATAGCGGTATTGGTGAGAAGTCATGTGGATATATCTATGATTTCTAATTTTTTTGAAGAGAAAGGGCTTGATTGTATAAGCGAAGAAGGTTTGTTGCTTAAGAATTCAGCTAAAGTGAATTTTTTAATTAATATTATAAAAATTGTTAATGATCCTACGGATGAAATAGCTAAAGTGCATATTATATCATTTTTAAATAATATTAATAAAATGAAATCAAATATTCATTTTAATTTTACTTCTTTAAAAAACAAGAATTTAAAAGAAATTAGTTCTTATTTCGGCTATGATGTAGATTTTAATAGATTAAAATTATTTCCTGTTTATCATATATGCGAGTATATGATTAATGTTTTTTCACTTAATCATAATTCTGATCCATATATAGATTTCTTTTTAGATTATGTGGCGAAATCTTCTTTGAAAAGTTTCAATCATTTAGATATTTTTTTAGAAAAATGGTATAAAATTAGGGATAGAGAATCTATTAAGATTTCTGATGATGTTAATGCTGTTAAAATAATGACAGTTCATAAATCTAAAGGTTTAGAGTTTCCAGTTGTTTTTATTCCTTTTAACTGGGATATATCTATTAAAAGTGATGATATCTGGGTTGATTTATCTGATAACTCTTATGGTAATATTAATGTCTCATTATTGAATTTAGGCAGAAAATTAGAAAACACTGAGTATGAATATTATTACAAGCAAGAGAAAAATAATGTTTTACTAGATAATTATAATTTATTATATGTTGCGATGACTAGGCCTATTTCAAGATTAATTATACATAGTTTAAGGTATAAATCTTTTGACAAGGTTAATTGTACAGGCAGGTTGTTTTCTTATTATTTTGCAGAAAATAATGATAATCAATTTAAAGTAGGATCTCAAGATGACAAGAGTGTAGTTGTATCAAATAAAATTACTCCTGTTGAGGTCAAAAGCTTTAGTTCTCAGCTTGATCCTAAACTTTTAGTTAAACACGAAGCGAAAAAATTATGGAGTTTAGAAGACAATAAAGATTCTATTGATTGGGGAGATTTAATACACTTTTTTCTTTCTCGTTTAAAATATGAAGATGAAATGGAGCAGACACTTGATTCTTTTATTTCAGAAGGTTTTTTTGATATAGTGACATATGATAAGGTAAAAAAACATGTTTTAAAATTGTTTTCTAATGATGATGTTGCTGGTTTTTTTGACAGAAAATGGAGCGTGATTACTGAAAAAGATATTTTAACTCCTGATGGTAATTCTTTTATACCTGACCGTTTGATTATAGAAGAAAATAATATTAAAATAATTGACTTTAAAACAGGTAGAAAAAGTTATTATGAAAAACATGCTGAGCAAATTTTAAGATATAAAAAGTTGCTTGCTGAAATGTCAATTTACGATAATATAGAGGCTTATTTGTTATATACAGATTTAGCGGAAACTGTAAAAGTTATTTAGTGTATGGAAAAATTTTTACCTAACATAGCTAAGCGAATTCTTGCAGATCATAATGGAGATGTTAAGAATGTATGTATTATTTGTCCTAATAAAAGATCTATATTATTTTTTAAAAAATATTTATCATCTAATATATCTAAACCAATATTGTCTCCTGATTTATTTTCTATGGAGTCTTTTTTAGAGGAGATGTCAGGGGTGAAGGTAGATTCTAAATTTAATTTAAAATTTGAATTATTTAAATCTTATGAGAAGTTTATAAAAGAAGAGAAGTTTATATCTTTTATAGATTGGTGTAATGTTATTTTGAATGATTTTAGTGATATCGATTCTTGTTTATTAGATCCTGCTAAGATTTTTAAAAATATAGAGGAAATTGCTGAGGTTGAGAATTGGTCTTTAGGGAAAGATAATTTGACAGATTTTCAAAAAAAATATTTGAATTTTTATAAGAGAATGTATGATATATATAATGACTTTAATCATAATTTAAGTTCAAAAAACAAAGGTTATAGAGGTTTCGTGTACAAAAAGGCTTATGAGAGTCTTAAATCTAAAAAAAACTTTTTTAAATGGGATAAAATTTATTTTATAGGATTGAATGCTTTTTCTAAAGCAGAAGAAAAGATAGTTGATTATATTTTATCTAATTATAATTCTGAAATTATATGGGATACTGACAAATATTATATGGAAAATAATCATGAGGCAGGATTATTTATTAGACAATATATGTCTAAATATAAAAAGACAAATCTAGTTAGCGCTAATTATTTTAATGATCACAAAAAAGCTATTAATATTTATTCTTGTCCTAATAATATTTCTCAGGTTAGAATGGCTTCTAATATTTTAGAAAAAATAAATTTTAAAGACATTGAAGAAGGGAATACGGCTTTAGTTTTTTCTAATCCTAAATATTTAGATATTTTTATAAATTCTATTCCAGATAATATAAAAAATATTAATATTTCTTTAGGTAAAGAATTAAATGCTTTTTCATTTTACAGCGTTCTTATGTCTTATGTTAATTTAAATGTCCGAAGAGAAAAATTCAAAATAGATAAATATTATCATAAAGATTTAGAGATTTTTTTTAAAAGTCCTATTTTTTCAATTCTATTTTATGATAAAAATTCAAATTTTATTGAAGAAGTTGTTTTAGAGATACGAAACAAGAATTATATTTTTTTATCAATAAAAGATATAAAAGATATTTTAGGAGATTATTATTCTGAAATAGAGTTCCTGTTTAATGATTGTAAAACTCCTCAGGGAATTATAAAAGCTATAAAAAATATGATTTTAGCATTTAAAGAACAACTTAGTAGTTCTTCATATGAATCAGAAATTTTATATCATTATTTTAAGTCAGCACAGAAGATAGAATCATATATTAACAATTTTGATTTTATTGAATCTGTAGAGGATTTGAAAGTTTTGATTTTGAATATGATCAGGGATGATAAGGTTAATTTTGTAGGGCAGCCATTAGTAGGGTTGCAAGTTATGGAATTGTTAGAGACTAGAAGTTTAGATTATGATAATATTATTGTAGTAGGAGCTAATGAAGGATCTTTCCCCTTGAGTAAATCTAGTAATTCTTTAATTCCTTATGATGTCAAAAGATTTTTTGAAATGCCTGTTTATAAAGATAGAGATGCTATTTTTTCTTATCATTTTTACAGATTGATGCAAAGATCTCAAAATATTCATCTTATTTATAATTCTGATTCTTCTGATTTTGGCAGTTATGAGAAAAGTAGATTTATTTATCAGTTAGAACATGAATTAAAAAATAATAAAAATATATTAATTAATAATTTTTATTTAAAGTTCGGTAAAGCGGAATTGCTGAATTCAGATATAGAAATAGAAAAAGATGATGATATTATTGAAATATTGTCTAGTCTGACAGAGCGAGGGTTTTCTCCATCATCTTTATCTAAGTACATTAATTGCAGCTTGCAGTTTTATTTTAAATATGTTTTAAAACTTACTGAACAAGATGAGGTAGAGGAAAATATTGAATCTAGTACTTTAGGGACAGTTATACATGAAACTCTTTATGATTTGTATTTTAAAAACAAGAATAAATTCATTTCTCAAGAAATGACAGATAACATGATTAAATCTTATGAAGATGTTTTATTGTCAAATTTTGAAAAATTTTATTCTAAAAGAGGCATGAAGTCTGGTAAGAATAGATTGTCTTTTGAAATGTCAAAGAAAATAATTAGAAAATTTTTGAATAATGAAAAAAAATTAATAGACAAATGTCAGATTCTAGATCTAGAAAAAGAAATGGAAGATGAGGTTTTAGTGGACGGAAATAAAGTGAAAGTGAAAGGAAAAATTGATAGAATAGACAATTTAGATGGAGTTTTTCGTATAATAGATTATAAGACTGGTTTTGTTAAAGAAAATGATCTTAGTATGTTAAAAAAAGATTTTAATTTAATTTTTGAGGATTCTAAATTTTCTAAAGTGTTTCAATTATATTTTTATATGTTTTTGTTTTATCAATTTAAAGCTGTGGATAACTTAACAGGAGGTATAATTTCTTTCAGAAACAAAAATATAAATTTGATTAAAATTATAGATGATGTTTCTTTTAATGAAAGATATAATATGTTTTCTGAAGGTTTGATTCGACTTTTAGGTGATATTTTAGATCCTGAAAAATCTTTTAAGCAAACTGAAGATGTCAAAAAATGTCTTTTTTGTGAATTCAAATCAATTTGTAATAGATGATTAGATTTTTATGCTTTTTAATATTTTGTTTTTTAAACTCTAATTTATTTTCTCAAATTAGTTACGGGGGTGAACCTGTTTTTATTCATCAGGAAATAAATTCTATTTTTAAGGTTCAAGATGTTGATTCTAGTGTTTTGCTAGCAGAAGATTCTATCAGTGATTTAATAGGTAATCCTCCTAGAGTAGCTGAACAAATTGAATTAGATATTGATTTTTTTGATATAGCAGAAGAAATCAGTGTAGACCAAGGTTTAGTGTACAGAGTTTTGTTTAGCACTGATAATGCTAAGTCTTTAGCTTTTAATTTTGACAATTTTTATTTACCTGAAGGCGCTAGATTATTTGCTTATTCTTATGATGGGGAACATATTTTAGGCTCTTTTAATAGTAATAATAATCATCAGACATCTCAGTTTGTGATAGGTTTCGTGCAGTCTAATGAAGTTGTTTTAGAATTATTTGTTCCTTATAAGAATACATCTTCAGTTATTTTAAATATATCGCATTTGTCTTATGGCTATAAGAATTTTCTGAAATCAGGTCCAGTAGATAATTCGGGTCCTTGTCAAGTGGATGTGAATTGTTCTCCAGAGGGTGATAATTTTCAGGATGAAAAGAGGGGAGTAGTCAAAATTTTGTTTGTCGAGGGAGGAAGTTATTATATATGTTCAGGATCTTTGATTAATAATGCTTCTTTAGATTGTAAACCTTATATTTTGACTGCTAATCATTGTGGAGGAACAGCGTCAGCTTCTGAGATGAATCAGTGGGTTTTTTATTTTAATTATGAAAAAAATAATTGTGGTTCAGGTGGAGCTTCTAATAACCAATCAGTTACAGGCTCATCTTTTATATCTTCTAGTGCTGATCCCGGAATAACAGGTTCCGATTTTATGTTATTAGAAATGAATTACAATGTGCCTTTTTCTTATAATGCTTATTATAACGGTTGGCTTAGAAGTGGTTCTGCTGTAGGCGTTTCTATTCATCATCCATCTGGAGATCCTAAAAAAATATCAACATATACTCAAGCTTTACAATCTGCTAATTGGACTGGAGGTAATTCAGGTACTCATTGGAGAGTTTATTGGTCTGCTACAGCTAATGGACATGGTGTAACTGAAGGAGGTTCGTCAGGTTCACCTATTTTCACTTCATCAGGTTTAATTGTGGGCCAGCTTTCGGGAGGTAGTTCTTATTGTTCTTCTCCTTTCAGTTCTGATTTGTATGGAAAAATGTCTTATAATTGGCAATCTAATGGCTCTACTATAGCAAAGCAATTGAAACCCTGGTTAGATCCAAATGGCACAAATATTAATTATTTAAATGGGACTTATTATCCTTGCAGTATACAAGGATGTACTGATCCTGCGGCTATTAATTATGACCCTCAGGCTAATATAGATGATGGTTCTTGTGTCTATTATGTTTATGGCTGTACCGATCCTTTAGCTATCAATTATAATACTAGTGCAACTCAGGATGATGGTTCATGTATATATTATATTTATGGCTGTACAGATCCTTTAGCTATTAATTATAACGCTAGTGCAACTCAGGATGATGGTTCTTGTGTGTATTCAGGCTGTACAGATTCAGATGCTTTAAATTACAACCCTAATGCTGTGACAGATGATGGTTCTTGTATTTATCCTATTTATGGCTGTACAGATTCTACAGCTCTTAATTATAATGTTCAAGCTAATATAGATGACGGTTCTTGTATAGCTGTAGTTTACGGTTGTACTGATATTGCAGCTTTGAATTTTGATAATTCTGCAAATACAGATGATGGTTCATGTTATTATATTGCTATTTATGGTTGCACAGATCCTAGTGCTAATAATTATGATTCAACAGCTACAATAGATGATGGTTCTTGTTTATTGTATTGTGCTTCTTATGCTACTAATTACACCGGTGAAGTCATAACTAGGGTTTTATTTGGATCTGGTAATTCCAATCC
>CAXEHY010000097.1:0-11642 GCA_963996865.1 uncultured Flavobacteriales bacterium
TATTTATATCTTTTGATTCGCATGATATTAAAAATAATAATATAGAATTTCTTTCTATATGTCTTAAAAATCTTATTCCTAAACCTTTGCCTTCTGAAGCTCCTTCTATAATTCCTGGTATATCAGCCATAACAAAAGATTTGTCGTCTTTGTAGTTGATGATACCTAGATTTGGTGTCAATGTAGTGAAAGGGTAGTTTGCTATTTTAGGTTTTGCCGCGCTTAAAACAGATAATAGGGTTGATTTTCCAGCATTTGGAAATCCAACTAAACCTACATCTGCTAATAATTTTAATTCTATAATAATCCACTTTTCTATACCTTTTATTCCTTTTTGTGCAAATTTAGGAGATCTGTTTGTAGATGATTTGAAAAAAGCATTTCCTTTTCCCCCTTGTCCTCCTTGTAAAATTATTTTTTTATTTTCATGTTCAGTTATTTCACATATTTTTTCTCCTGTTTCAAAATCTTTTATTACTGTGCCAAGTGGAACTTTTATTTTATAGTTTTTTCCATCTGCTCCATATTTTAAATTTCTACTTCCATTACCGCCATTATTAGCTGATATATGTTTTGTGTATTTTAAATGAAGTAAAGTCCATTTATTTCTATCTCCTTCAACTATAATAGAGCCTCCGCTGCCTCCGTCTCCTCCATCTGGTTTTCCGTTTAGTTTAATTTTACTTTTACTAAAATGAGAAGATCCTCCTCCTCCGTTTCCACTTACACAAAAAATTTTCACATAATCAATAAAATTTGAATTAGAAGATTTCAATTTTATAAATTTTGAATTATTAAATTTATTTTTTTAAAAATATCTGAGATAGAACCTATTCCATTAACAATATTTAATTTATTTTGTTTTTTATAGTATGCTTTTATAGGGAGAGTTTTTTGACTATATTCTTTTATTCTATTTTCTATTATATTTTGATTTTGATCATCTTTTCTTCCGTTATTTTGACCTCTTAGCAATAATCTTTTTATTAATTCTTTGTCATTTACTTCCAAAGATATCATAGCATCTATTTTAATATTTATTTCATTCATTAAAGCATCAAGATTAGCCGCTTGATTTATGGTTCGAGGAAATCCGTCAAATATAAATCCGTTATTATTTATGTCTTTTTGTATTTTGTTTTTTATCATTCCTATTACTATTTCATCACTTACTAAATGCCCTTTATGCATCATTTTTTTTGCTTTTTGACCTAATTCTGTATTGTTTTTAACTTCATTTCTTAAAATATCTCCAGTTGATATATGAATTAATTTAAAATCTGCAATTATTTTTTCCGCTTGAGTTCCTTTTCCTGCGCCTGGAGGACCGAATATCACAATATTTTTCATGTTTTTATTTTTAGCTTATAAATTTCATTTAATTCTCTTCCAATACCATTGTAATCTAAGCCGTATCCAATTACAAAATCATTTGGAATTTCAAAACCATACCATTTTATATTATGATTGTAGTTATAATTATTTGGTTTATAAAGCAAAGATACTACTTCTATAGTTTTCGCATTTTCTTTTTTGAACATTTTGACAATGTGATTTATTGTAAATCCAGAATCTACAATATCTTCTATTATAATTACATTCCTGTTTTTTATTTGTTTATTTGATTTTAGAATTGTTTTCAAGCTGCCAGTGTTTTCTAAACCATCATAAGATTTTAATTTCATGAATTCAACTTCACTATTTTTTATTTTACATTTTTGAAACACATCAGCCCCAAATACAAAGGCACCGTCAAGTATTATAAAAAATATAGGATTTTTATCTACATAACATTCTTGTAGACTTTTTACTATTTTATTAGTTTTTAATTTAATTTCTTTATTTGATATAAAAAGCTCAAATGTTTTATCTTTTATTTTTATCATATTTATTGCACTAATTTACATCATAATATATAATTTTCTATTTTTGTGTCATTAAATAGTTAATTATGAAACCATTAGTAAGTATTATTATGGGTAGCACTTCTGATTACCCTGTTATGGAGAAAGCTGCAAATTTTTTAAATGAAATGGAAATTCCTTTTGAAATTAATGCACTTTCAGCTCATAGAACACCAGAAGAAGTTGAGAAATTTGCAAAAAACGCATCTAGTAATGGCATAAAAGTCATTATTGCTGGAGCAGGTATGGCAGCGCATTTACCAGGTGTTGTTGCCGCCATGACACCTATACCTGTTATAGGAGTGCCGATAAAAGCTTCTTTAGATGGTTTAGATTCTTTGTTAGCTGTTGTTCAGATGCCTCCAGGTATTCCAGTTGCGACCGTTGCTATTAATGGAGCTTTAAATGCGGGTATACTTGCAGCACAAATGTTATCAACTAATAATCCAGATATTTTTAAAAAAACTATTATTTATAAAGAAAACTTAAAGGGCAAGATAGTTAAAGCTAACAAAGAATTATCTTCTAAAGATTTTAAGTTTAGAACTAATTAATTATTTTTTTAATATTATTTATATAGTAGTGCTTGATAAAAGTTTTAATTTCTGGTTTTCCCATTTTTCTCCTCAATTTATTTTCCCAATGTGTTAATGGACATATTAGTGTCGGTGAAAATCCGATATAAATAACTATTGTAAAAAGAGGGAGAGCTTCATAAAAAGGCATTTCTCCATTAATAAATGATTTAGGGATAAAATATAATGTGCTTATTAATAATATTGCAACAATATGATGAACAGAAGTTAATATAATAAAAAGTATTTTTGGCATGGTTGTTTTTTTTTGTAAAAATAGAAAACTATATTTATTAAATAAAAAACATGAATCAATATTATTCTCCTTTACAAGCTTTATATCAGTGGGAAGAAGATTCTCCTGAAAAAATATATTTACATCAACCTATAGATGGCAATTATTATACTTGGACATGGAAAGAATTTGGAAAGGAGGTTAGAATCATCGCTGCTTATATTAAATCTTTGAGTCTACCTAAGAATACAAAAATTGCTATATTATCTAAGAATTGTGCTCATTGGATAATATCTGATTTGGCTATTATGATGAGCGGCAACATATCAGTTCCTTTATATCCAAATTTAAATGCAGAAACTTTAAAAGAAATATTGAATCATAGTGAATCAAAAATGATTTTTGCAGGTAAGCTTGATAATTTTGAAGACTTAAAAGTAGGTATTCCTGCTGAGTTAATTTCAGTTTCTTTTCCAAATTATAATAATTATGATAATATGATTAAATGGTCTGATATTTTAAAAGAACATCAACCTGTTCAGGGAAATATTGAGCAAGATTTATCAGATACAGCTTCGATAATTTACACTTCCGGAACAACTGGATCTCCAAAAGGAGTTATGCATAAATATTTTAATTTTGCTTTTGCTATTAAACATGCTTTTGAAAAGGTTGATTTTCATAAAGAAACCAGATTTTTCTCTTATTTGCCTCTGTCTCATATAGCAGAGAGGTTATTAGTTGAAATGGGAAGTATTTATGCGGGAGGAGTTGTTTTCTTTGCTGAAAGTTTAGATTTATTCAAAGATAATTTATCTCATTCTAAACCTACAGTTTTTTTAGGAGTGCCTAGAATTTGGTCTAAATTTCAAGAAGGAATTTTAAGTAAAATGTCACAAAATAAATTAAATGTATTATTGTCTATACCTGTGATTAATTCTATTGTTAAGAATAAAATCAAATCCCAATTAGGATTAAGTGATGCTGAAAATATTTTTTGTGGGGCTGCCGCGATGCCTGTGATTTTATTAAACTGGTTTAAAAAAATAGGTATAAATATACAGGAAGCTTATGCTATGACAGAAAATTGTTGTTATTCACATGTAACTATTAAAGATAGTATAAGAATAGGTTATGTTGGACAACCTTTACCTAATTGTGAAGTTAAATTAAGTGATCAAGATGAAATACTTATTAAACACAAAGCTCTAATGGACGGTTATTATAAAAATGACATTATTACTAGTGAAACTATTATAGATGGGTGGCTACATACAGGAGATCAAGGTGAAATAGATAAAGATGGGTTTTTAAAAATAACTGGAAGAATTAAAGATTTATTCAAGACCTCAAAAGGCAAATATATAGTCCCTTCATCTATAGAAATGTTATTGAGCGGCGATCCTAATATAGATCAATTATGTGTTGTTGGGTCAGGCTTATCTCAGCCTCTATTATTAGTTGTTTTAAATGAAACAGCTAAAAACAAACCGGCTACTGAAATTAAAGAGTTATTAGGAAAGTCTCTTTTTAAATTAAACTCTAAATTAAATTCTCATGAAAGAATTTCTAAAATTATTATTATAAGTGAATCTTGGACAATAGAAAATAAATTTTTAACTCCTACTATGAAATTAAAGAGAAATTTAATAGAAAAGAAATATCAAGAAAAATATGAATCTTGGTTAGATAAAACTAATCAAATTATTTTCGAATAAAAATAGTCTTATAGTTCATTAAAATACTTTTACACCATCAATAAAGGTTTCTAAAACTTTGGTTTCTAATATTAAATTATCTTCTACCTTCATAATATCTTGATTTAAGATCACAAAATCCGCCATTTTATTTTTCTCTATAGATCCTTTAATGTGATCTTCAAAGTTAGCATATGCTGCCCATATAGTCATTCCTTTTAAAGTTTCTTCTCTTGTTAAAGCGTTTTCCATTTGGAAGCCATTTTCAGGATTTTGATTTATGTCTTTTCTTATGGTAGCAGCATAAAATGTTAAAATGGGATTTATTTTTTCTATGGGGAAATCTGTACCTAAAGCAATTGTGCCAGCATTATTTAATAATAATTTATTAGCATAAGCGTATTTTAATCTTTCTGCACCTAGTCTTTCAATAGCCCAGGGCATATCTGAAGTAGTATGTGTTGGCTGTACAGATGGTATTATATTATAAAGTTTAAATTTTAAAAAATCATTTTTATTTACAACTTGGCAATGTTCAATTCTCCATCTTCTGTCATTATTCTCTTTTAGAAAATTACTATATATATTTAGGATATTTCTAACAGCAGAATCTCCTATGCAATGAATATTTAGTTGAAAGTTATTTTCGTAACATTTTTCAGCTAGAGACAAAAAATACTCTTCATCTTTAAAAAATAGCCCTGTGTTATTTGGGTCATCACTATAAGGTTCTATTAAACAAGCGCCTCTTGATCCAAGCGCTCCATCAGAATATGATTTTACTGACATAACATTAATTTTTTCTGTTTTTAAAGGTCCTTGTTTAAAGAAATAATCTAAATTAACGGGGTCATCTGAAATCATACAATATACTCTCATTTGTAATTCTTTATCTTGATGCATTTTGTTAATTATATCTATTATTTTTTTTGACAATCCTGCATCTGACACCGTAGTTAATCCATGTTTAAAACATGCTTGTTCTGCTTCTTTTAAAGCTGTCTTAATTTGATTTTCATTTAATGGAGGCATTTTTCTTCTAACTAGATTCATGGCTTTGTCTATTAATATGCCTGTTAGTTTTCCATCTTTTTGTAGTATTTTGCCATCATTAGTTTTAGTGTTTATATTAATATCTCCCAAGTTTAAAGCTTTTTGATTTACTAGTGCTGCGTGTCCATCTATTCTAGTTAGATATATTGAAATATCGGGAAATAAAGAATCTAATTTATCTTTGTTAGGAAATTCTTTGTGGGGCCAATCATTTTGATCCCATCCTCTGCCTATAATCCATCCATTAATAGGATTTGCTTTTTTGATAATTTCAATAATTTCATCAAAAGACGTAGTTCCGTATAATGATAATTCTTGTAAATTTTTACCATAACCATAGAAATGACAATGAGCGTCTATAAATCCTGGAAATACAGTTTTACCTTTTAAATCAATTATTTTTTTAGCCTTATATTTTGATTTAATTACATTGTTATTACCTACATCTAATATTTTGCCATCTTTTACTACAAAGCTTTCTGTAATATCAAAGTTTTGATTAACAGTATATACTTTGCCGTTAATTACCATTAAATCTGCAGTCATTTTTGAATTACAACTTATTATTAATATAAAAACAAAGATTAAATAACTTTTCCACATAAATAAAGTTATAAATTTAATATTTGTGAAAAAATATTTTATTTATAATCTAAAATATTATTAGTTAATTATATTTTTGTTAACTATGAGTAATACAAGTGAAGATATTATAGCGAATTTACAACACGCATTAGATCTAGGTCTTAATAAAGAAGAGTTTGAAAAAATAAAAGATATTTTAGGTCGAGATCCTAATTTTACAGAATTAAGTATATTTTCTGTTATGTGGTCTGAACATTGTTCTTATAAAAATTCAATAAAATGGCTTAAAACATTACCACGAGATGGGGATCAAATGTTAGTTAAAGCTGGTGAAGAAAATGCTGGTTTGGTTGATTTAGGAGATGATTTGGCCTGTGCTTTCAAAATAGAATCACATAATCATCCATCTGCAATAGAGCCTTATCAAGGCGCAGCTACTGGAGTAGGAGGCATAAACAGAGATATTTTCACAATGGGAGCTAGACCTATAGCTCAGCTCAATTCTTTAAGATTTGGGAATCCCGATCATCATAATACTAAAAATTTGATTAGAGGAGTAGTTAAAGGTATTGGTGATTATGGGAATTCTTTTGGTGTTCCTGTTGTTGGGGGTGAGGTTTATTTTGATGAATCTTATAATATTAATCCTTTAGTAAATGCTTTTTCTGCTGGTATTATGAAAAAAGACAGATTTATATCTGCTATTTCAAAAGGTGTGGGAAACACAGTTTTTATAGTAGGATCTTCTACCGGCAAAGATGGTATTCATGGCGCTGCATTTGCTTCAAAAGATATTACTGATGATTCAGCAGATGATTTACCAGCAGTGCAAGTTGGAGATCCTTTTCAAGAAAAATTATTATTAGAAGCTTCTATGGAATTATCTAAACATGATTATATTATTGGAATGCAAGATATGGGCGCGGCTGGTATTGTTTGCTCTAGTTCTGAAATGAGTGCTGCAGGAAATTGTGGCATGAAAATTAATTTAGATCTAGTTCCAAAACGTCAGGAAGACATGAAAGATTGGGAAATATTACTTTCTGAATCACAAGAGAGAATGCTAGTTGTTGTGAAAAAAGGGAATGAAGAAAAGGTTAAAAGTATTTTTGATAAATGGGATTTAAATTGTGTTCATATAGGAGAGGTCACAAATGATGGTATTTTGCAATATTTCATGAATGATAAATTGGTGGCAGAAATACCTGCAGATGTTTTAGTTTTAGGTGGGGGTGCTCCAGTTTATGAAAGAGAATACAAAGAACCTGCTTATTTTAAAGAATTACAAAAATTTAGTATCGATTTTATTGAGGAACCTAATGATTATAAAAAAGTTTCTGAAAGACTAATTGCTAGTTTAAATATATGTTCACGGAAATGGATAGCTCAACAGTATGATTCAATGGTAGGGACTATTAATATGTCTACGAATAATCCCTCTGACGCTGCTATAGTGAATTTAAAAGGTACAAATAAGGTTTTATCTATGACTGTAGATTGTAATAGTAGGTATGTGCATGCCAATCCTACTGTGGGAGCAATGATAGCTGTTTCTGAAGCTGCTAGAAACATTGTTTGTAGCGGAGGAATACCATTAGCAATTACAAATTGTTTAAATTTTGGAAACCCTTATAATCCAGAAGTTTATTGGCAGTTTGTTAATGTAATTAAAGGCATGAAAATGGCTTGTGAGAAATTTAACACACCTGTAACAGGAGGTAATGTAAGTTTTTATAATCAAACTGTTAGTGATAATTCTGAGGTCCCAGTATTTCCTACTCCTACAATAGGGATGATAGGATTAAGTAGCAAAAACGACATTATGTCTTTAAACTTTAAAGGTAAAAGCGATTTAATATATTTAATAGGAAAAGCTAGAAATGATATTAGTAGTTCTGAATATTTAGTTGTTAATCATGGCATTAGACTTTCATCAGCTCCTTATTTTGATTTGGAAGAAGAGTTTAATATTCAAAATATAATAATTAAATTAATTAAAAATAATTTGATTCAATCAGCTCATGATATTTCAGAAGGAGGTTTATTTGTTAGTTTATTAGAGAGCTCTATAAGTGGCAATTTAGGTTTTGACATCACTACTTCTTCAGAAATAAGAAAAGATGCTTTTTTGTTTGGAGAATCACAAAGTAGAGTTGCTGTTTCTGTCTCAGAAATTGATGAAGATAAATTTTTAGATTTTATGAAAACAAATAAAGTTTCTTTTTCTTTGTTAGGACATGTTACTAAAGGTGAAATAAGAATAGATGATGAGATTTTTGGTAATATAAATAAATATAAATCTATTTATGAAAATTCATTGTCTAAATTTATTGAATCTATATAATTGTATTATATTATATATAATAAATCATGATAGATTATAAGCATTTACAACATCTTCCTAAACATTTACTTGATTATGTGGTAGATCAACATTATGATCAATACACGTATATAGATCATGCTATTTGGAGGTATGTTATGAGACAAAACATTAACTTTTTGCCTCAAGTAGCTCATGGTGCATATTTGTCAGGTTTGCAAAAGACAGGTATAACAATAGATAAGATTCCCAACATGTATGGAATGAATAGAATTTTAAAAGATATCGGTTGGGCTGCTGTGGCTGTAGATGGTTTTATTCCACCTTCTATATTTATGGAATTTCAAAGTCATAATGTTTTAGTTATTGCTGAAGATATAAGAAGTTTGGAGCATATAGGATATACTCCTGCACCTGATATTATTCATGAGTCGGCAGGACATGCTCCTATTATAGCAGATGAAAAATATGCAGAGTATTTAAAATATTTTGGAGAAATAGGTTCAAAAGCATTTTCTTCAGAATTAGATTTCAAAATATATCAGGCTGTAAGATATTTGTCAATTATTAAAGAAGATTCTAAAACATTAGAAAGTGAAATACAAAAAGCTGAACACGAGATTGATCTTTTAAGAAATCAGAAAACATCTTTTTCTGAAATGAGCCAAATTAGAAATTTACATTGGTGGACCGTTGAGTATGGGTTAATAGGAGAATTAGATAATCCTAAAATTTATGGCGCAGGATTATTGTCGTCTATTGAGGAGAGTAAATATTGTTTGAGTAGTCAGGTTAAGAAAATCCCATATTCTATCAAAGCTTCAAAAAAATCTTTTGATATTACTAAACCACAGCCTCAACTTTTTGTGACACCTGATTTTGATTATTTAAATTTTGTTTTACAAGAATTCGCAAAAGATATGGCAGTAAATACGGGAGGTGTTTTAGGATTAGAGAAGGCATGTGATTATAAAGATATTTCAACCTGTGTCCTAGATTCAGGATTGCAGATTTCCGGTAATTTGGAAAAATTTATTTGTGATGAAGGTGATGTGATTTTTTTAAAAACAAATGGTGAAACTGCAATTGCGTATGATAATCAAGAGCTAGAAGGACAAGGAGTTAATTACCATAAACATGGCTATAGTTGTCCATTAGGGGTAATTAAAGGTTATGAAAAACTTTTATGTTATTATTCAGAAATAGAATTACAAAATTACGGTTTGGTTTTAGACTCACAATGTGAACTTAATTTTCAAAGTGGGATTTTTTTAGAGGGCAAGTTGATGAATTTTGTAAAAAACAATTCAGGGCAAATTTTATTATTACAATTCAAAGATTGTTTGATTAAATATAAGAATCAGGTTTTATTTGAGCCTTCTTGGGGTATTTTTGATTTAGCAATAGGTTCTAAGATTAAATCAGTGTATCCAGGTCATGCTGATTATAATTCATTTAAACATGAAAAATATACACCTAAACATAAAACACATAAAAAAGAGTATAGTGATAAAATTAAACATTTAGATAAAATGTATTCATATGTTAGTGATGTCAGGTCATTTGTTGTTTTAGAGGATAAAGATTTAAATGAATTAAATAATATTTTTAATAGTATTAAAATTAATTATAAATACGAGTGGTTGCTTTGTATAGAATTATTAGAACTTTGTAAAAAGTTTGATAAATTAAAAAAATTAAAAGAAGAAATAGAAGATTACCTGTCAATATTCAAATCATCTAATTCTAAGTATGTTAAACTTATAGATGATGGTGTAAATTTATTAAAATGAATATAATAGTTACAGGCGCAAATACAGGAATAGGTTTAGATTTAGTGAAAAAATATTGTGATTTAAAATTTAATGTTTTAGGCTTTTCTCGTAATATAGATAATTTAAAATCTTTAAAAAATAAGTATTCTAATTTCAGTTATATAAGTTTTGATTTAAGTCAGGGTGATTATGAAAAAGATTTAATTCCCTTTATTAAGAGGGAGACAGGCGGGAGAATAGATATTATGGTTAATAACGCAGGATATTTAGTTAATAAAAAGTTTTTTGATTTGAGTGAAAATGATATTTTAAAGTCATTCGAAATAAATGTTTTTTCTATTTTTAAATTAACTAGATTATTATATAGTTATTTTCAGAATGGGTCTAAAATAATAAATATAAGTAGTTTAGGAGGTTTGCCTTATACAAAAAAAATATCTGGTTTATCTGCTTATTCTTCAAGTAAAGCAGCTGTTTCTATTTTAACTGAATGTCTTGCCGAAGAATTTTCAAAACAAGGTGTTTATTGTAATTGTTTTGCTTTGGGAGCGGTTAAAACTAAAATGTTAAAGAAGGCGTTTCCTGATTTTAAAGGAGGAAAAGACGTTAATTATGTTTCCGAGAATATTGTAAAATTTTCTTTATCTAAAGATAAATTGTTTACTGGCAAAATCATCAATTTAGCTGATTCATTTTAAGAGTTATTTTTTTTGTTATTTTCTGCTCATGGTATCTAAAAAAATTATATATTCGCGACTCTGTTCTTTGAATTAATGGAAAAGGTAGTGTGTATGTTAAAATAATTTCTTATTAACATAACACACGTTAGCAATAAGAAATTAAACTAATTTCTCGTCATAACAAATAGTCTTGAAACTATATCAAATTTTTTACAACGGAGAGTTTGATCCTGGCTCAGGATTAACGCTAGCGGTAGGCCTAACACATGCAAGTCGAGGGGTAACGATGGTAGCTTGCTACCAGGCGACGACCGGCGAACGGGTGAGTAACGCGTATGTAATCTGCCCTTAACTAGGAAATAGCCCGGAGAAATCCGGATTAATATTCTATAATAATATAATCAGGCATCTTTTTATATTTAAAGCTCCGGCGGTTAAGGATGGGCATGCGTATCATTAGTTTGTTGGTGAGGTAACGGCTCACCAAGACTACAATGATTAGGGGGTCTGAGAGGATGATCCCCCACACTGGTACTGAGACACGGACCAGACTCCTACGGGAGGCAGCAGTGAGGAATATTGCGCAATGGAGGAAACTCTGACGCAGCCATACCGCGTGCAGGATGACAGTCCTATGGATTGTAAACTGCTTTTATATGGGAAGAAACCCTAGGACGTGTCCTGGGCTGACGGTACCATAAGAATAAGGACCGGCTAACTCCGTGCCAGCAGCCGCGGTAATACGGAGGGTCCAAGCGTTATCCGGATTTATTGGGTTTAAAGGGTCCGCAGGCGGGATGCTAAGTCAGTGGTGA
>CAXEHY010000098.1:0-14712 GCA_963996865.1 uncultured Flavobacteriales bacterium
GATAAAGAAATCGAAGTTAAGAATGTGATTGATGATTTTCAAGCTCTTATACGTAAAGAGGAAGAAAAGATTTGGAATGCTGAAAATAATATTGAAAGCATTAAAAAGGATCAATTTAAAACAAAAAGTGAAATAGATTATGTTAACAGAAAACCAGCCTATATAGTTGGTAAAGATTATCCTGAAGGATATTACAAGAGTATATATTTTACTATAGATAAAAAAGGTAATAAAAAACCTTATGTTGATAAAGAAATAATAGAAAATGAAGAATTTGAAGAAATTTATATGAGAGTAGAGGAGATGCCTATGTTTCAAGGATGTAAAGATGAAAATTGCACTCAGAGAGAAATTATGGCTTTTGTTACTAAAAATATAGTTTATCCAGCAATATGTAAAGAAAATAATATTACAGGTAGGGTATTCGTAGAAATGGTAGTTAGTAAAACAGGTAAAGTCACAAATGTGAAGCTTGTACCAGGATCTGAAGGCAGAGTAGATGCTAATCTTGAGAAAGAGGCTTTGAGAGTAATAAGTCAACTACCTGATTTTCGTCCTGGAAGATATCAAGGAAAAGCAGCTAATGTAAAATATACAATTCCTATTATCTTTAATTTAAGTTAATTTCTTAAATGTTCATTTTTAAGAAATTTTTCTTTTTGTTTTTTATTTTTCTTTTTTTAATAATTTCTCATGTAGAATCACAGGATAAGTTTTTTTTTAGAAGTTTTTCTATTGGAGTTAAGGGGCATATGTCTAAAGTTATTCCTCACAGAAGTGATATAAGTTATCTTAAAGGTAGTCGTCCTATAGGAGCAGAATTTGATTTAGGATTTTTAGAAATTAAACCAAAAATATGGAGAAATAATCATCCATATTATAAACATGGATTTGCTTTTAGTTATTTTAATTATGATAGCAAGTTCTTTACTAATAAAGAATTTGATCATTTTATATTAGGTGAAGTGTATCAGTGTTATAGATATATTGAACCTTTTTATGATATAAGAACAGCTAAAAATAAAAATTTATTTTTTTCTTTTAGATTAGGTTTAGGCTTGTCATATTTAGATAACCCTTATAGTGTGCAGGTTGAAAATTTAACTTATAGTGTTAGATTAAATGGATACTTTACAGGTAATATTAATTTGTATTATTATCATAAATCTCATTTTTTTTCTTCTATATCTTTATGTATGCACCATAATTCTAATGGCGGTATAGACAAACCTAATTTAGGTATTAATTATCCATCTTTATCTTTGGGATTTTACTATATTTTTAACCCTAGAAATAAATATTTAATTTATAAGGAATCATTATATCATGATGTGGAAGATTATAATAATGGTAAAGTGTTAATCAAAAAAGAAAAAAACTTTTTTAAACATAGAGATAAAGTAAACAGAGCAACAACTTTTTTTTCCTTTAGAAATTTAGATGACAGATTACAAGGAGCGGAAAACAGAATATATGATCCTGTTATTGGTTTATCTTTAAATATTAAACGAAAATTTGGTGATATACATGCATATAGTTGTGGGATAGAGTTTATTTCTGATGCTGCATTAAAAAGGCATATACAATTATTGCCCGTAGAGCATGAATACTATCAACCTCCAGGATCTTTAGAATTTAGAACATTATCTTTATTAATAGGTCATGATTTTTTATTCGGCAGATATTCATTTTCTCAGAATTTAGGATATTATATATTAAATAAATCTCCTTTTGATGGTAAAATATATCAATATTATAGTTTAAATTATAATTTATCTGATAAATTAGTTATTGGCTCAGGAGTAAGAGTTTACTGGGCTGTTGCTTATTTTCCAGATATTAGTATAGGAATCAATTTTTAATTTTATAAATTAATATTATGAAAAAAAATTTAATTAAAAATTTTATTGTTGTTGTAACAATACTTTTTTCTATCAGCGTTTTAATGCGCTTATTTCTAATTTTTATTTTACCAGATATTGAATTCAGCATATATATTCCAAGTAAAGATTATGAATATATTATTGGTGATTATTTAATCTTTATTGGTTTAGTGCTAGAAGTGATAATTGTAATGATAGGATTAAAAATTATTAGAAATTTTCAATGAAAAAAATATTCTTGATAATTTTCACTTTATTAATTCTCTATTTAGTGCAACAAATTTTATTAAAGAACAGCGAAGAGAAATTACTAATAACTTATCAAAATGGAGCGGTAGTTACTGCACATCCAGAAGCTACTAAGGTGGGGCTAGATATATTAAAATCTGGAGGTAATGCATTTGACGCTGCTGTAGCTGTTCAATTTGCGTTATCTGTTGTTTATCCTGTGGCAGGCAATATAGGTGGTGGAGGCTTTATGATAGCTAGAACTAAAGATGGAGAAGTTTATGCTTTAGATTTTAGAGAAAAAGCTCCTTTAAAATCAAGTAGAGACATGTATTTAGATTCTAATTCTAATGTAATACCTAGTTTAAGCACATTTGGAATTTTATCAGCTGGAATACCAGGAACAGTTGATGGGATGATAAAAACACATGAAAAGTTAGGCAGTTTAGAATTTGCACAATTAATACAGCCATCTATTGATTTAGCATATTCTGGATTTACTATTACTGAGAATCAAGCTTCAAGGTTAAATTATTATAATGATATTTTTAAAAAAATTAATTTAAACAATAAGTATCTAATGAAAGATAAATGGTTTGTTGGAGACACTTTATTACAGAAAGATTTATCTTCTACTTTAGAACTAATTAAACGCCATGGTAGATCAGGTTTTTATGCAGGAGAGATAGCGGATAAAATAGTTAAAACTTCAATAGATTTAGGAGGTCTAATATCACATCAAGATTTAAAAGAATATAATGCTATTTGGAGAGAGCCTATATCTGGGAATTATAAAGGTTATGTGTTTCATTCCATGCCTCCACCTTCTAGTGGAGGGATAGCTTTATATCAATTATTAAACTCTATTGAGCATTTTAATTTAGATGAAATGCGACATAATCATTTTGAATATATACATCTTTTATCTGAGATTGAAAAAAGAGTTTATGCTGATAGATCTAAATATTTAGGCGACATGGATTATTATAATGTTCCTATTAGTAAGTTAACTGATAGCATGTATATATATTCTAGAATTAAAGATATTAATTTTAACAGTTCAACGTCTAGTAAAGAAATAAATCCAGGTATTTTAAATTATATTGAATCAGAAGAAACAACACATTTTTCAATTATAGATAAATGGGGTAATTGTGCTTCAGTTACAACAACTTTAAATACAGGATATGGTTCTAAAGTTTTTATAGAAGGAGCGGGTTTTTTACTTAATAATGAAATGGATGATTTTAGTATAAAACCTGGTTATCCTAATATTTATGGATTAATAGGATCTGAAGCTAATTCTATTGAAGGTGGTAAAAGAATGTTAAGTTCTATGAGTCCTACTATAGTTGAAAGTAATGAAAATCCATTTTTAGTCATAGGCACACCTGGAGGATCAACTATTATTACTTCTGTTTTTCAGAATATTTTAAATATTATAGATTTTAACATGTCAGTTCAAAATTCTGTTGATAATCTTAGATTTCATCATCAATGGAAGCCTGATACTATATTTATGGAAAAGGGTTTTTTAAATGATACTGTTCAAACAAAATTAAACAATTTAGGCCATATTATATTGGAAAGATCAGGTATAGGTCAAGTTAATGCAATTATGATTGTTGATGGTCAAATAACTTGTGGGGCAGACAGAAGAGGAGATAATACATCTCTTGGTTATTAATTTTTATTGAATCAAAAAAAATCATAAAAAAATATTACATTTGAAATGTACAATTATAATTAAATAATTTTATGCCCAATTTTCTATTTATTTTTTTGTTTTTTATAAGTTTTTCTTGTTTTTCTCAAGCATATGAAGGATACACTTTATATTCTCCTTTACAAAGTAACACTACATATTTGATTAACATGAATGGTCAAGTAGTGCATCAATGGGACTGTGCTTCAAGTCCAGCTAGCACTGCTCATCTTTTGGAAAATGGCAGTATAATGAGACCAAGAAGAATAAGTAGTCCTACTATGACAGGAGGAGCTGTTGGAGGTATATTAGAAATTATAGATTGGTCAGGTAATGTAACATGGAGTTATATTGTCTCAGATCAAGATTATCAACAACATCATGAATGTATTCCTATGAAAATGTCTAATGGAGATTACCATGCATTAATTATAACTTGGAATAGAAGGTCTAATGTAGAAGCTATACAAGCTGGCAGGCAAGGTATAAATGGAGAAATGTGGCCTACGTCAATATTAGAAATTGAACCTGTCGGAGCTAATGGAGGCAATATAGTATGGAAATGGGAAGCGTGGGATCATTTGTGTCAAGATGTAGATTCTTTAAAAGATAATTATAAAAATAATTGTGATAATCATCCAGAATTAATAGATATTAATGTAGGAAATGTACAAACAGGAGGATTTGGAGGTGGAGGTGGAGATTGGATTCATGCTAATGGTATTGATTGGGATCCAATACGAGATCAAATTGTTTTCAGTTCACATACATTAGATGAAATATTTGTTATAGATCATAGCACAACAACTTTAGAAGCAGCTAGTAATACAGGAGGTAATTCTGGGAGAGGAGGTGATATTTTATATAGATGGGGTATGCCAGCTAATTATGGAGCTGCTGGATCACAAGAATTATATGTCGTTCATGGAGCAAATTTTATAGATGAAGGAAGTCCCGGAGCTGGCAATTTAATGTGTTTTAATAATGGCAATATGCCAGGTAATTCAAATGATAATTCGGAAGTGTTAGAAATTGATCCACCTTACGATGGGAATTATAATTATACTCTTCCATGGAATCAAAATGCTATTTGGACTTATTCTGATCCAGGTAATTTTTATTCAAATCATCTTTCAGGAGCTTTTAGATTACCGAATGGTAATACTTTGGTTTCTGAGGGAACCAGCTTACATATATTTGAGGTAACAGAGAATGGTAATATTGTTTTTGATTATACTCATCCAGGAGGAGGTAATTTTGCTAAAGCAACTAGATATGGTCATGGATATTCAGGTTTAGTTAATATTTATGAAAAATATGATAATACAGCAATAAGTGTATTTCCTAATCCTTTTAGAGATAAAACAAATATTATTTTTTCTCAGAATAGTCATTTGTATTCAGTTCAAGTTTATGATTATACAGGTAAAGTATGTTTTGCAGAAAATGATTTATATGGAAGTGAATTTCTTTTTAAACGTAATAGTTTAATTCCAGGTGTATATTTTATTCAAATAGAATATGATAACAAGAAAATTGTTGAGAAATTAATTATTTATTAAATTGATAAATAAATAATTTTAAATGTTTCCTAGATTTTTATTTTTTTTGTTCTTGTTTTTGAATATCAACGTCTATTCTCAGTCTTTGAATTGGTCTCAGTTTATTGATTCAACTTTAACTTTTTCTTCACCTCGAACTGTTGATTTGAACATGGATGGTGTTTTAGATATAGTTATAGGATCCGGTATAGATAGTGTATATACTAATCATGGAATAATTGCTCTTGATGGTGTTAATGGTAATTTATTATGGTCTGTCCCCACTGTTAATGATATTTTTACTAGTTCTGTTTTTAATGATATTAACGGAGATAGTATTCCAGATATATATATAGGCGGTAGAGATGCTCAATTTTATTGTATTAATGGTTTAGATGGTTCAATTATATGGCAATTTTTAGCTCCTCCAAATCTTATTAATAATTCAGATAGTGGTTATTATAATTTTTATTCTCCTCAGCTTTTAGAAGATGTTAATAATGATGGAGTAAAAGATATTTTGGTTTCTAATGGAGGGAATCATTCTTTATTGCCTTGGATTACAGATCGTCCTCCAGGACATATAATGATTTTAGATGGATTTGATGGCAGTATAGTAGCTAAAGCTGTTGTGCCAGATAGTAATGAAACTTATATGTCTCCAATAGTTTCTGATTTAAGAAATAATAATAATTATTGGATAATATATGGCACAGGGGGTGAGTATATTTCAGGTAATTTATGGATTGCTAATTTAAATGATTTGCTAAATAATGATTTGACAAATTCAACTATGCTTGCAAGTGGTAATTCTCGAGGATTTATAGCTCCTGTTAATATTGTTGATCTAAATAATGATTCTGTATTTGATATTGTTTCTCAATGTCAAGATGGAACAATATATTCTTTTAATGGTGGTGATTTTTCAAATATGTGGACTTTTACAGATTTTAATAGTATTTGTGAATCTAGTATTTCATCTGCTGTTGGTAATTTTACAGGGGATATAATACCAGATGTTTTTGCTGTTTTAAATAGGGGAGTTGCTCCATCTTATAATGATCATTATCAAGTTCTTATTGATGGAGCTACAGGACAGGTGGTTTGGTCAGATAGCATAGGAGATATTCATTTTTCATCACCAGTTGCTTTTGATTATAATTTAGATGGCCGTGATGATGCTTTAATTAGTGTAAATAATTTTAATAATCAATTAAATTATTATAATCATGAATTATTTTTATTAGATTTTCAGAATGACACCTTTTTTAGTATTCTTTCCCCAGCAGCTGGTATAAATTTAACTAGTACTCCTTATATTGGAGATTTAGATAATGATTCTTTATTAGATATTATTTATTCTTTTAGAGTTGATTCAATTAATCCTTTTAATCCTGTAGGGATAAATATAAATAGGATAAATACTTCTTTTTCAGTTCCACCTGTAGGTATTTCTTGGGGTTCATATATGGGGACAAATTATGACGGACATTATAATTATAATGGATATAATTGTACTCCTTTTAACTTTTCAACACAAATTGATATAAATAGTTGTGTAGAGTTAGGAGAAGGAAGTATAGTTGTTAATGTTTCACCAAGTATATATTCTCCATATACTTATTTATGGTCTAATGGATCTATAGATTCTTCTATATATAATTTAGATCCTGGATCATATTTTTTAAGGATAACAGATTCTAGAGGATGTATAGAAGATCGTGTTTTGACACTTAATGCTCCTTATTTTATTTATACACAAGAATTGATTTCAAATCAATGTGCAGGAGATTCAATTGCTCAGGTTCAAGTTGCCAGTAATGGATGTGTATGTATGTTTAGCAATTGTCAGTTTTATTGGATGTCAGGATTAGACACATTAAGTAATAATCATATTTTAGATAGTGTTGGTTCAGGTTTTTACGAATATGTTATTATACATACAGATGGATGTTTAATAACTGATTCTGTTTTTGTTGCTGATGGTGATTCTGTAATTAGTAATTATGATTTTAATTCTATTTCTTGTTATACTGAGAATGACGGTAGTATTATTTTGTATCCAACAGATTCTATAAATACACAATATCTATGGTCTAATAATGATACAAATCAAAGTATATATAATCTTAGTCAAGGATCATATTCAGTTGTTGTGAATAATTCATATTGTGTTGATTCTTTAAGTTTTTATATTTCAGAACCAGATAGTTTAACATTGATAACCTTAACTAATGATTTAAATTGTTATAATGATTCTTCTGGACAAATTGTTATTGTTGATTTTTCAGGAGGAACACCAAATTATAGTTGTGTTTTTACACATGACCTGGACACTCTTTATAATGGATATTTTAATAGTTCTATGAATTTTAGCAATCTGGATTCAGGTAATTATTTTTTCACTGCATACGACGATAATGGATGTTATATAGATACTTTTTTTAATATAACTTCTCCTGATGAATTAATGTTAAGTATTATAGCTCCTCTTGTCCCTCCTAATAACCAAATCCAAGCTGAAGTTTTTGGGGGTCTATCTCCTTATCATTATTTCTGGAACACAGGAGACTCAAGTCAATCTATTACACCTAATAGTAATGGCTTGCACTGGTGTGTAGTTACAGATTCTAATAGTTGTATTGCTGACACAGCTTTTTTTAATGTTAATTGGATAGTTAATTCTTTAGATGAATCAAGTAATAATAAAATTATAATATATCCTAATCCTACAAATTCTAAAATTAATATATATTTAGAAGAAGATTATTCTTCTTTATATTTGATTTCACAAAGTAATAAAATTGTATATTTTGTCGAAGCTTTAAATAAAGGGAAAAATGTTTTAGATATTAGCAGATTAGGTGTAGTTAGTGGAGTTTATATTGTTAAGATTGTAAGCGGCAATAAAGTTTATTTTAAAAAATTAATTGTTTTATAAATGGTGAGATTTTTATTTTTTGTTTTTGTTATATATTCTAATATTATATCATCTCAAGATATAGTTGATATAATTTCTGTTAAGAATAGTTTCTATATTTTGTATTCTGATTCTACTTGGGATAGAATTAGTGAAGTGGATAAAATAAATATGGAAAGATCTAAGGTTTACATAGATAGATACAATTTAACATGTTTAAATCACAAATTGATTGATAATTTTGGAGACGGATATGATGGCTTATATGGAACTAGAAACTTTAGACCAATTTTAAATGGAGTAGCTTATAGGGGAGGCGCGAATAATTATTATCATAAAAATAATAAGAGAAATAATAAAAACCCTATGCCTGTTGATGGATTAGCCAACTTAACTAAAGAGGGATTTTCTAAAGTTATGTATTTATATAGTACTAATTTTGATTATTCTAAGAATCTTTATTCATTTGAGAATGAAGATATTTTATATGTTCAGAATGATTTGGAAGATTTAGATGAAGTCAATTCTATGTTATCAGATGTTTACAAGGTGATTAAAGATAGTGCTTTAGGACCTTTATATCTACATTGTTGGAATGGATGGCATCAATCTGGTTATGTTTCAGCAATCTTACTTATGCAGTTTTGTGATTTTACAAATGAAATGGCTTTAGATTACTGGAACGCTTGTGCTGCTCCTTGGAATGTCGGATATGTTAAGATAAAACAAAAAATACTTGATTATAAAATTTCGGATGAATTTAAAATAAGTGTTATGACTAAAAAATCAATATGTCCATGTATAGATTATATGCAGTCTGACTTTAAATATGATGAGTCAGAAGTTTTAAATTTAAGAAATGTAATTAATGCTAGCATTAAATTTCCTGCGAATTCTCAATTTTTGACACCTGAAAATTTGGCTATTTTAGATAGTTATGTTGAAATATTAAACTTGTATAAGTTTATTAATATTGAAATATCTGGACATACTTCAATTGTTGGCGACGAAGAAATTAATATGAAACTCTCATTAAAAAGAGCAAAAATGATTTATGATTATTTTATATCTAATGGAGTAGATGCTACACAATTATATTATAAAGGTTATGGGGAAACTAAAGTTATAGACAAAAGAAACCACACAGATGCGCATAAAATTAACAGAAGAGTAGAGTTTAAGATCAAAAGTTTTAATTTTCAGATTAAATTCCCTAAAAATGGATTTGAAATACCTGATGAGTCAAAAAAAGATTTATTGGTTATAAAAGAATTTATTTCTCAAAATATAAATATGAAAATTGAAATATCTGGTCATACTGATTCAAGTGGCAATTCTGATTATAATTTAAATTTATCTTCTGCTCGAGCAAATTCTATTTATCAATTTTTTAAAAGTCTTGATTTGAAAATGGATAATATATATTCTAAAGGATATGGGGATACAAAACCTATTTATAATAATAATACTGAAGAGGGGAGAAATAAGAATAGAAGAATAGAAATAAAAATCATTGAATAAGATGAGATTTTTATTTTTTTTGATTTTATATATTCCTGTATTATTACAAGGTAATTCAGACACATTATATACTATATCGCATTTGCCAGGATTTTATGATTCTGAGATACAAGTTTTGATTGAAAGCTCACATGGTGATTTATTTTATAATAGTGGAGGGAAATTAGCGACTAGAAGAAGTAAAAAGATTAAAGGTTCTATTTCAATCAAAGAAACTACTTCAATGAATTTGGCTTTATATAAAAATAAGAAATTAATTTTCAGAAAATCAATAACTTATTTTATTGATTTTAAAACAGATTTCCCTATTGTTTCTATTTATATTAATCCCAATGATTTATGGAGCGAAAGTAGAGGAATTTATGTAAAAGGACCTAATGCTGTATGGGATAGTGTTGGTAATTATTGGAGAAATGCAAATTTTTTTAAAAAATGGGAAAAAAAAGTTTTTTTTGAGTTTTTTGAAGATAATAAAACAAGAGTTGTTGCTCAAAACTCAGGTTTAAAGCTTTTTGGAGGATTAAGTAGACAGCTAAAAGATAAATCTTTACGATTAATTGCTAGAGAAGAGTATGGGGGCTCAAGATTCAAGCATAATTTTTTTAAGGATATAAATAGCAGAAAATATAAAAGTTTGGTTTTAAGAACATCTGGTGGAGATTATAATAAATCACGTTTTAAAGATGTTTTTATAACACAATTAGCAAGAGAAATAAATTTACCAACACAGAACTCTCGTCCAGCTATATTGTTTGTAAATGGGGAATATTGGGGTGTGTATAATATAAGAGAAAAAATTGATGAGAGATATTTAGAAAGAAATTTTGATGTCAATAAGGAAGATTTAGATCTTCTGCAAGGAAGAATGACTGCTGAGCATGGTAATAATTTAGAGTATAAAAAGATGTTAGATTTTATCAAAAAAAATGATTTGCAACTTGATGCTAATTATGACAGTTTGTATAGTATGATGGATATTGGTAATTATACAGATTATATAATAACACAACTTTATATTTCTAATAAAGATTCTAGAGGTAATGTTAGATTTTGGAAATATCCAAAAAATAATGGAAAATTCAAATGGATATTATATGATACTGATTTATCTTTTGGTTCAGGTTTAAAACCTTCATTTAATTTTTTTCAAAAATTAATTAGTCCTGTTGAAACAGATTGGTATAATCCTGAATGGTCTACTTTTTTATTAAGAAATTTATTAAAAAATAATAATTTTCGTATTGATTTTTTTAATAGAATGTGTTTTTTACTATCAACTACATATTCTCCAGAAAATGTTATTTCTAAAATTGATTATTATGCTAATATATATGAGCCGGAAATGTCCAGGCATTTTAATTCTAAACCTGGAAGTTTTAAGAATTGGTTAAAATATGTAGATAAATTTAAAGTTTTCGCAACTGAACGTCCAAGTTATCTTATTAAACATGTCGCGGATGAATTTAATTATTACAACTCTTATGATTTATTTTTAGATCATAGTTATCCTGATTTAGGGACTGTTGATGTTAATGGAGTTGAGTTAAAAGAAGGTGTATTTGAAGGTGTTTTTTACAAAGAAAACAATTTAGAATTGACAGTTAGAAGTAAAATTAAATATGAATTTGCTGGATGGGGTGATTTTAAAGGTGGTTCTGAATTAATATTAAATCTAAACAATATTAAAGGAGATAAAATTATTTTGAAACCAGTATTTAAAATAAATCCAGCACATGATTTTACAGATTCTGTTTTAATTAATGAATTGTCTTTTTTAAAATATAAAAATGACAATTTATATTGGTTTGAGGTTATAAATTTGTGTACTGACACAGTGTCTTTTAAAGATTTTAAAGTATTAAATAACAATGACTTATTAAGTATTGATAGTTTTACAATTTATCCTTATGGATATAGTATCATTTGTAATGACAGTTTATTGTTTAAGGATGTTTTTGATATTGATGCAAATATTTCACAGTTAAATATTGATTTTAAAAAAAATCAAAAATTACAATTAATTCATAATAATCGATTATTAGATAGTTTAGATTTTAATTTTAAAGACACGTTTTCTGTTAGCTTGTTTAATCCTTTTTATGAAAATAATAATTTTAGCAATTGGGATTCATCTAAAATGACACCAGGTGAAATTAATAACGATTATTTTGAATTTTTAGAAGAAGAAAAACGTATTGCTTTTGCTAAAGAGTTATATTTGAAAAGGAAAAAAAGAAAAAAGCGTCTTCTTTATGGAGCCACAATTTCTTCTGTTGCAGGGTCAGTTATATATTTTATTGTTCATTAATTGTATAAAAAATGAATAAATTTTGGGAAAAATTAAGAGAGCTTTATAACTTTAGTCCTATATTATTTGGGATAGCTTTGTTTTGCGACCTTGTGATCTTATTTTTTTTAATTAAATTAATTATTAATTAAAACCTATTATGTTGAAATTTTCATTTTTTTTATTTTCTATTTTTGTAAATTTTCTTTTAATTGGACAAACAGCACATTATGTTGAAGTTGGGGGATCAGGTATTGGAGGAGGAGCTTATTATTTCCCGCAGCATATAAATATACATGCAGGTGATACAGTTATATGGCAAAATGTACAAGGTACTCATAATGTTGATGGTAGAGTTCAGACATTTCCAAATAACGTAGAAAGTTTTTTTTCTGGAACTCCTCAAACAGCACCATGGACTTATAGTTTTGTGTTTAATTTGCCAGGTATTTATGATTATGAATGTAATCAAGGTAACCATAATTTAACACAATTTGGTACAGTTACAGTATCTGCTCCTTTAAATTTAACAGATTATAACATTAGACCTTTTTATTTTGAAAATTCTATTTTATATTTCAATTATCATCTTTTACCTGTATCATTTAAAATATATGGCGTTAGCGGTCAACTGATGTATGATGTTGATAATTATTCTAATAGAAAATTTAATTTAAATAACATTGAAAATTCAGGTTTATATATTTTATCATTATTTAATCAAAAACAAAAATTAATTAGTAACTCAATATTTATCAAATGAAATTTTTTTATTTTTTATTCTTTTTTTTATTAACATTCAATTTTTCTTATGGAGCTGGAGGTCCAGATGCCTATGGTTATATGTGGTATGATTCAAATGATTCTTTAGGTCCTGCTTACGCTTGGTGTGATATTTTAAATAGCACTAATACTCAACAAATTTTCGGATTAGGTGATGATAATTTTGTAGGCGCATATAAAATGCATGGTAATTTTATGTATTATTGGTATTCTGTAGATGAATTTTTTGCTGCTTCTAATGGTTATATTTCTTTTGATGGAGTTAATATTGCATCACCTTTTCCTTCTATTCCTGATTCATTAGATGGGAAACATAATTTTATTGCTGCTTTAATGTCAGATTTAAATTTTAGTGGAAATGGAAATACTGCGGAATGTTATTATTTGGTGTCTGGAGATTCTGTTATTATTTCTTATTATAATGTTCCTTTTTGGAACCAAACATTTCCATATTATTCTGGCAGTAATACATTTCAATTTATTTTAAATAAATCTGATTATTCTATAACAATAAATTATCAAAATCAAACAGGGTTAACGATGAATAATGATATAACAGTTGGTATAGAAAATATTAATGGTAATATAGGTTTAATGCATTCTAAAAATATTTATCCTGTTTCGGGATATTCTATAAAATATATTTATCCCTCTAATCCTAGTCTTTTAGTGACAGATGCTGGAGTTAATTGGAATGATAATGAGGGTAATGATGGGATTTTTATTGCTTATCCAAATACAGGCCACACATTACAAACTAATGTGCAAAATAAAGGTAACCAGCCTTTAACTTCTTTTCAAGTTAATGCAGAAGTCACAGATTTAAATGCAAATTTAGTTGTTAGTTCATCAATTTCAACTAACGGTACATTGTCTCCACCAAATGACACCTTAATAATTTTCCCAAATGTGTTTATTCCAAATTCATCAGGAACACATATGTTTGAAACTTTTGTTTCAAATATAAGTGGTGATATTACAGTGTCAAATGATTTGATATCTCATGAAATAGTAGTCATAGATACATCTCAAAATGTCATGAATTTATCTTATGCAGATCAAACGCCTGACGGAGCAGGTTTGTCATGGTCTGGAGGGACTGGCGGCATAGGTGTTTATTTTGAACCCCCTTTATATCCCGCAGAGTTTATTTCAGTAGATTTATTATTTACTAGTAATATATGGTCTTCTCCGTGTTATATTAAGATTTATGATGATGATGGCACAGGAGGAACGCCAGGAACTTTATTAGATTCTTTATGGTTGTCTGGAGGGCAAATACAAGTTGGAAGTATTACAAATCTAGTATTAAATTCTCCAATTGTTATTAACGATGGTGGTTTTTATATTTTGTGGTTAATGAATGGACCTGATTTGCAATTGGCCACTGATGCCACTCCTCCATTTTCTTATCAGACTTATGAGGTTTTAGGTGGTATTTGGTCTGATTATAGAAATTTAGAATCTACAGATTTTTTTATATCAGCTAATGTGAAAAAAATTCAGATAATTCCTGATTCCTGGGATTGTGTTAATGGAAATTGTATTGATCCAGGAAATGGAAGCGGATTGTATCAAAACTTAGTAGATTGTCAAAATTCATGTACAGGTACTTTTATTATTGAAAATGATATATTTTTAAATATTTATCCTAATCCTGCATCTGATTTTGTAAATATATTTTTCTCAGATGTTTGTGAGTATGATTTAAAAATTTATGATTTTAATTCTAAATTACATTTATCTTTTAACAAATTAAAAGGAAATAAAATTATAGATATTTCAAATTTAAGTTCAGGTAATTATCTATTTGATATTTTAATTAAAGATGAATCTTTTAAGAA
>CAXEHY010000099.1:0-5231 GCA_963996865.1 uncultured Flavobacteriales bacterium
GTTGATCCTGATGTAGATAGATTAGCTATAGTGTCTAATGATGGTTCTTTTTTTGGAGAAGAATATACTCTTGTTAGTTGTGCTGATTATATTTTATCTCAACAACTTGGGCCAACTGTTTCAAACTTGTCATCATCAAAATCATTAAAAGAATTGACAGAAAAATATAATTGTAAATATTATTATTCTGCTGTAGGAGAAGTGAATGTTGTTGAGAAAATGAAAGAAGTAGGTGCTGTTATAGGAGGAGAAGGAAATGGAGGAGTTATATATCCAGATTTGCATTATGGGAGAGATGCCTTGGTGGGTATAGCTTTGTTTTTGTCTTTATTGTCTAATAAGGATAAAACAACCTCTGAGCTTAGGAAAGAGTATCCTTTTTATTGTATGATAAAAGATAAAGTGTCTTTGTTTGAAGATCGCAAAATAGATGATGTGTTTAGTAAATTGAAAAATATTTACAGTAATGCCAATATTATAAATATAGATGGTTTAAAAATAGAATTTGACAAAGAATGGCTACATTTGCGTAAATCAAATACAGAGCCTATAATTAGAATTTACGCAGAAGGTAATGATGAAATTAAATTAAGAAAATTAATAGATGAAACTAAAAATATAATTAATGAGTAAAATTTATTTAGATAATGCTGCGACAACACAAATTCATTCAGAAGTTTTAGATGAGATGTCTCAAGTGATGAGAGATTGTTATGGTAATCCTTCATCAATTCATTCGTTTGGTAGGAAAAGCAAATCTTTAATAGAAACTGCTAGAAAAAAAATATCCGGATTTTTAAATGCCGCGCCGGGTGAAATCTTTTTTACTTCTGGAGGTACAGAAGCTGATAACACTTGTATTAATTGTTGTATAAAATGTTTGTCAATTAAACATGCTGTTACATCAAAATTAGAACATCACGCTGTTTTGCATACTTTGGAAAAATTAGAAAAAGATGGTGTTGTTAAATTAACATATGTTAAAATAAATAATAGGGGTGAAATAGATATTGACGATTTAAATAAAATATTACAAAAAAATCCAAAAACATTTGTTTCTCTTATGCATGCAAATAATGAGATTGGAACAAAAATGTCTTTAAATAAGATAGGTTCTATATGCAAAGACAATAATGCTATTTTTCATTCCGATACTGTTCAAACTATGGCGCATTATAAATTTGATCTTTCTAATACTCCTGTAGATTTTGTCGCTGCTGGAGCTCATAAGTTTCATGGCCCTAAAGGAGTCGGTTTTTTATATATAGATAGTAAAATAACTATTAATCCACTTATTTATGGAGGAGCTCAGGAAAGAAATATGAGAGCGGGAACAGAAAATTTGTATGGTATTGTTGGTATGGCTAAGGCTATGGAGTTAGCGTACAGAGATTTAGAAAAAGATAAAGAGTATGTTTCAGGTTTGAAATATTATATGATCGATGAATTAAATAAAAATATATCAAATGTAAGTTTTAACGGAAATATAGATAAAGAAACTAGTTTATATACTATATTAAATGTAAGTTTCCCTCCAACAGATTTATCTGATATGTTAATATATAATTTAGATTTATTAGGGATAGCCTGTTCTTCAGGAAGTGCCTGTTCTTCGGGCAGTAATACTGGATCTCATGTTTTAAAAGCTATTAATTATTCTACTGAAAGACCAGCTCTAAGGTTTTCTTTTAGTAGGTATAATACTAAAAAGGAAATAGATTTAGTTATAAAAGAATTAAAATCAATATTTATTTAAACATTTTTGTAAATGTTTTCTTTTTCTTGAAGTAATATTCCCATATAATATTTTTGTCACAAAATATATTTTCTAAAGATTTTGGTAAATTATTATATTCTTTTTTATTAAACATCCAAAACGCTAAGTATGCTTTTTTAATAGCCCAGGCATGTGATATTTTTAATTTAAAAATGAAATTTAATCTAGCTATAGCGTCTAGCCACATTCTTTTAAAAAATATTTTTCTAAAATTTTTTTTATGTAAGTTTTTTCTCATGAAAAGAAGATTATTGCGAAAATTAAGGAATGTTTTTTTAGAAGATTCTTTTTTTAATGTTCCTCCTCCAGCATGATAAACTTGGGATGAGTGTATATACATTATTTTATAATTTTTATTTCTTAATCTTGTACAAAGATCTATTTCTTCCATATGTGCGAAGAAATTTTTATCTAAACCATTAGCATCTAAGTATAATTTTGATTTTATAAACAAACACGCTCCTGTAGCCCAATGTATTTCTATATTGTCATTATATTGACCTTTATCTTCTTCAATTGTTTGTAAAATTCTACCTCTGCAAAAAGGATATCCATTTTTGTCTATAAAACCTCCTGCCGCTCCTGCGTATTCAAATTTATTTTTATTATAATAATCTAATATTTTTGGTTGACATGCTGCAACATTATTGTTTTCATCCATGTGTTTTATTATAGGCTCAATCCAGTTTTCTGTTACTTCGATATCATTGTTTAACAAAACAAAGTATTTAGATTTTATGTTTTTCAATCCTAAATTATATCCTTCGCAAAAACCATAATTCTTGTCATTTTGTATAATATGTACTTTTGTAAAGTTTTCTTTTATGTAGTTTACAGACTTGTCAGAAGAGTTGTTGTCTATAACATAAATATTTGCATTTCCAGAATGTTTAATAGTTACAGCTAAAAATTTTTCTAACCATTTTAGGCCATTATAATTTAGAATTACAACAGCTATTTTATTTTTTTGTGTTTCCATCTTTTATGTGACCAAAGCCAAAATGTCGGATTTTGTAATATTTGTTTTTCCAAATATTTTGTATGTTCTTTAGTTATTTCAAATTTATTAGTTTCTTTTGGTTTATTTGATATTTCTGTAAAATATACTTTATAATAACCTTTTTTTGCTTGATTTATATTTGCAAATATAACCGGGTAATTATATTTTTTGGATATTTTTTCTACTCCTGTCATAATAGCAGTTTCTTGATTAAGGAAATAATGCCAACAGCTAGTTTCGGGATTGCTAGGTGATTGATCAGTTATTAAACAGATAATATTTGCTTGGTTGTTTTGTTGTTCTATGTTTTTTAAACAATTTGCCATGTTACTTAGTTGTGCTCCAAATTTTGATCTTATATCAAGTGTTTTTTGGTCTAAGTATTTATTTTTAATTTTTTTATATACTCCTAAGACATTGCATGGTAATTTACTTGATATACTTAGCAAACCCCATTCCCAGTTGCAATAATGACCTAAGCATAATATAATTGTTTTTTTTTGGTTTATATATTTTTCTAAAACTTCTAAGTTTTCATATTTAAATCTTTTGTTAATTGTTTTTTTAGATATGCTGATCATTTTTACAATTTCTATTAGAACGTCACAAAAGTTTTGGTAGTATTTTTTCGCAAGAACTGTTATTTCTTGTTTGTTTTTATTTGGAAATGCATTTTCCATATTATTATAAACAATATTTCTTCTATATCTAATTATATAATATATTATTAAGAATATAATTTTTGATAAAACATATAGCACTTTAAGTGGCAGTAGGGATAAAATTCCCAATAAATTAAAAAAAAGTTTGTTTATATAAATCATTGAGGGTTTAAAAAATAATCCATAGGAGATTGTAAATCTATTTCTTTATCATAATTTTCTCCAAAACGCATTAACCATTCATTGTCAGAAGTTTCCCCTTTTACGTTAGACAATACTAATTTCATGTCATCCATACTGGTAGATTTACTACTGAATACAAATTTTCTATTAGATTCATTTCCGATTTTATAATAATGCCATACTTCAAAAGGTTTGGTGTTTTTTTGAAAATTTTCTTTAATTCTACTGTTTGGAGCCCCGTATTTTAAATATACTCTGCCTCTGTCTGTTTTATATCCTGCTATATTGCCAAAAGAAAATTCTTCATTAACATATTTTACGTGTTTTAAATATTCGTTAAAAGAAAAATTAGGATCATTAGTATTTCGTTTTAACCAAAAATTGTATAAAAATCTTTGCATATTTATCTTATTATTATTTTGCAGCTCATTATCTATAATTTGCGTCTCTCTAATATTTGCTATGGGATATAAATAATCCATATATGTAATAAGCTCTTCAGTTGAAAATAAGTCAACAAAAGTTCCATCTATATCAGATATGTCTTGATGATAAAATTCAATGTCATTTATTCTGTAAAAGAATTTATTCTTTTTTGCTAATAGATTATTTTCTGTGTCTCTAACTTCAATTATTAAATTATAATTACCTGTGGGTAAATTTTTTATATTTATTTTATCAAGAATAGCTATAACTTTATTGCTTTTTGTTCTTTTAAATCTACTGGAAGAAATAAATAAAGTTTGATTTTCATAAGATTCAATAAAATATTTTAAAAGCAAGTCTTTATTGTGTCCTAGTTTTATGTCAGTAAAATATATTTCATTATAAAATATTATTTCTTTAAAATTTTCATTAAAAAAATCTGATACAAATGGAATTAAATTATAGCCGCTTTTATTTAAAATGTTTTTATCATTTGATCTATTGTAACTTTCAATAAATTGTATATCAGAAAAATTTATGTTTTGAGTTGCAAAATCAACTACAAATTCTGTTTCGTATTTGTAAGGAGATATGCTGTCATTTGCGTCTGATACTACAACTTGTAATTTATAAATTCCATTTTTCAAAGCAATTCTTTGTTGGTCAATAAAATTTACTTTTAGATCTTGCTCGTTAATTTCAGGACTTAATAGATAATAACTGTCTGTAAATATATTTTTATTATTTTCAGAAATAATATATTCAATTTGTATTTTTCCTTGAATTTTGTCATTTATCTTTTGATAACTCACTGTTTCTCCTATTACTGAAATATAAGTTTCAAGGAAAGATGTCTCTTCAGGAACATGAAAGATAGAGAATCCAAAATAAGCTCCCAATTGTTGTCCGTATATCAAATTAGAGGTAATTAACAGAAATAGTAGTGATATTTTCTTCATATCTTATAACTAAGATACTAATTTAAGATATAAAATTGAGTAAATTATTTTGCTACATCAAAGAAAATATTTTTACTTTTGTATCTCTTTCGGAGGAATGGCAGAGTGGTCGAATGCGGCGGTCTTGAAAACCGTTGTACCGCAAGGTACCGGGGGTTCGAATCCCTCCTTCTCCGCATAATTAATCATGATTTATTGAGTTTGATTAAGCATTACTGGCATCA
>CAXEHY010000100.1:0-14314 GCA_963996865.1 uncultured Flavobacteriales bacterium
AGCTAAGAAAAATATTACCTCAATTAAAAAAAGATGATATTTATTTCGGAAGATCTGGTGTAAGAGCTATGGCTTTAGGAGCTGACGGGAATGTTATAGATGATTTTCATATATTAGAAAAAAATAATGTCATACATGTATTAAATGCTCCTTCACCAGCAGCAACTGCGTGTTTGTCAATTGCAGATAGTATTATTAAATTAGCAAATAAGAAATTAGCATTATGATAAATTTTTTTGGATTTACTAAAAAAAAGAGGATTACGATTGAAAAATTAAGCGCAAAATATGTTGATGATTTAGATTATGTAATAGAACAGGGTTTTAATGATATTGTGGAATTTATTAACGAAAGCAATAAATTTAATATTTCTCCAAATATTAATATTAATGATAGTTCTTGGTTTAAATTAATAGTATTTACCGCAAATAATTTTTTGATTAAAAATCATTTTTCCGAAAATAAGAAAGAGAAAATTCAAAATTTTGTTTTTGATTTGCAAGCAGCAATTATTAATAAAGATCACGAAATAGGAACAAGTAGAATGACAGATAATACGAAATTTTTTGCTCAAAAATTTACTGAGATTAGAGTTATTGAAACCACAATGGCTGTTTGTATTTTTGAGAAATGTAGTTTAAATAAATTTCAAGATAAATTATTTAAGCAAAAAAATAATCCCAACCCTATGTTTATAAAAGAGCTTTCAAATTATCTTAAATTATTTATTTTTAATTGGGATGATATATTATCAAATTACAAGATAGAAGTTTAAATTTATTTTTGTTTTATATATTGGCCTATATAATTATGAGGTGTTATTTTTTTGATTTCTTCTTTGATGCTTTGTTTTATTTTTAATTTTTCAATAAAATTTATAATTTCTTTTTCATTTATTGTTTTATTTATTCTAGTTATATTTTTTAATTTTTCATAAGGGTTCTTATATCCTTCACGTCTTAAAATAGTTTGTATTGCTTCTGAAATTAACATCCAGTTATCGTTTAAGTCTTGATTTATTTTATTTTTATTTACTATCAATTTGCTTATGCCTTTTGTTAAAGATTTATACGCTATAATAGAATAAGCAAATGGTATTCCAATATTTCTAAGTGTTGTAGAGTCTGTTAAATCTCTTTGTAGTCTTGATACAGGCAATTTTGAACTTAAATGATTAAACACAGCATTGCTTAAGCCTAAGTTCCCTTCAGCATTTTCAAAATCAATAGGATTAATTTTATGAGGCATTGTTGATGATCCAATTTCATTTTTTAACACTTTTTGTTTAAAATAATCAAATGAAATATATGACCAAATATCTTTTGAAAAATCTAATAATATTGTATTTGTTCTTTTTATGCTATCAAATAATCTTGATAAATTATCATAGTCATCAATTTGAGTAGTGTATTTTAATCTTTTTAATTTAAGTTTTTTTTCAATAAAATTGTTTCCAAAATTATGCCAATTTATTTTTGGATAAGCAACTGTATGAGCATTAAAGTTGCCTGTTGCTCCTCCAAATTTAGCTACAAAAGGGATTTTTTGCAAGAACTTCATTTCTGTTTTTAATCTATTAATAAACACATATATTTCTTTGCCTAAAATAGTAGTAGAAGCAGGTTGCCCGTGTGTTCTTGCCATCATTGGAATATTATTCCATTTTTTAGATATTTTTTCTAAATCTTTTATTAGTTTTTGTATTTCATTATGGAATATGTCATTCATAAAATCTTTTAATAATAGCGGGACAGCAGTGTTGTTTATATCTTGAGAAGTTAAACCAAAGTGTATAAATTCAATATTCTTTTTCAGCCCTAGTTTTTTAAACTTTTCTTTTATGAAATATTCTACTGCTTTTATATCATGATTTGTTTTATTTTCTATTTTTTTGATATTTTTTGAATTTTTAAGATCAAAATTTTGATAGATTTTTTTTATTTTTTCTCTTTCTGATTTTGTGATTTTATTTTTCAAGACATTGTCGCATAAGAATAAAAAATATTCTATTTCAACAAACACTCTATATTTGAATAATGCATGTTCAGAAAAATAATCACTTAATTTTTCAATTTTATATAAATATCTTCCATCTATTGGAGTTATGGCATTTATCGTATTATTGTTCATAATTTATTTCTAAAAAGTGCAAATTTATTAAATATGTTGTAAATTTAGCCCAAAACTAAAAACAAGTATAATTTAATTAACTAAAACTTATCATGAAAAAAATATTATTTATCGCTTTTATTTTTCCATTATTTATTAACGCACAAACTTTAGTGACAACTATGAATACAGCAAAAAATGTTATTCTAGAAGAATTCACAGGTATTTATTGTGTTTATTGTCCTGATGGTCACCTTATAGCTCAACAATTATCAGATAATAATCCTGATAGAGTTGTAGCTATTAATATACATACAGGAAGTTTTGCTAACCCTAATCCAGGAGAGCCTGATTTTAGAACGCCAGGTGGTGATAATATAGCAACAATTTCTGGTTTGACAGGTTATCCTGCTGGTCAAGTTAATAGAAGATTATTTAATGGGCTGTCACAAAATGGAAGTAATGGTCTAGCTATGTCTAGAGGTAATTGGGAACAAGCGGCTGGCACTGTTTTAGAGGAACTTTCTCCTGTTAATGTAGGTTTTACCTCTTCTTACGATTCTGGAACAAGACTTATTACAGTTGATGTGGAAGTATATTACACGGGAACTAGCGGTATAGATAATAATATAACAGTAGCTCTTTTGCAAAATAATGTACCAGGTCCTCAAACAGGTGGTAGTACATATAATCCATCTCAAATTTTACCTAATGGAGATTATAATCATATGCATATGTTAAGAAAAATTATTACTGATAGTGTTGGGGGAGTTTCTACTCCATGGGGAGATGTTATTCCTGGAAGTTCTACAACACAAGGTAATTTAATTACAAAAACATATACTTGGACTTTACCTCAACATATCTCAGGACCTAGTTACGCGACTTCAACAAATCCTGTGATGGTTGGTTGTGATCCTAGTAATATGGATATTGCAGTTTTTGTATCAGAGGGACAGCAGAACATATTAACTGGAGGGGAAGCTCCTTTAGGTAGCAGTAATGATGGTTCTGCGGGAGTTATGATAGGTACACTTATTCCTACTACTCCTTATGGAACATCTACTAATGGAGTAGTAACTACTTTAAATATGGATGCTATTAGTTTATTATCTGGAAATCAAGATTTTAATTTTACTTTAACTACTGACGCTCCTGCTGATTGGAGTGCTGATTTTACAATTAACGGTAATACTTTTACAAATTCTGGGACAGTAACTTTGGCATATAATCAAAATCAAATAGTAGATATAAATGTTACACCAGGAAATACAGCTGCTTATGCAACATATACTTTAAGCATGCAGTCATCTTCATTACCTTCTGCTTCAGCAGTAGTGGGTGAAGTTAGTGTTATGTCTGGTATTACAGATTTAATTGTTTCAAATTCTAGTGCTTGGGGAGATGGTTCAAATGCGGAAAATGGAGGAGCAGCAGTTTTTGAACAGGACTTCATTGATGGTTTAAATTTAGCAGGTAATAATTCTTATGGAGTTATAGATGAAACAGATTTTATGTTTTTAAGTTATTATGGAGCATTAGCTAATGTAAGTCATGCTTATTTTAATTTCGGATGGACTTTTCCTAGTTTAACAGATCTTTTAGTTGCAGAAATGCAAACTTTTATGGACAATGGAGGTAATATTTTTATTTCTGGACAAGATGTTGCTTGGGCTAGTTTTGATGCGGCAAGTCAATATGCAACTACTGCTACTCAGGTGTTTCTTAATAATTATTTTCATTTAGGATATATTTCTGATGGAGCTTTTACACCAGGTGATCCTAACACTAATACGGATGTTTATTTTCATGCTAATCATCCAAATTTCAGCTCTTTAAACACCTCTCCTATTTTTAATTATTATGGACTTGCAGCTGATGGAACAGCTTATTGTTATCCTGAAGAAGTAGAACCATATGACGATCCTTTTGGGCAGGTGATAGCAGGAGAGCCTGTGTTTTATTATAGAACTTTTCAATTAAATCCTTTTTTTCCGATGGACACGATATGTGGAGCTATAAGAAATCCTTCTTCTGCATCTTATAAATCAGTGTTTTTTGGAATAGGGATAGAGCAATTTGGAGATGTAAATGTGAAAACTGGAGCTGTAAAAGCTGTTCATGATTATTTTCATGGAATAGTTAATCCAGCAGGATTTGATCAAATAATGTCAGATTTGTTTATTAATAATATTTATCCTAATCCTGCTAATAATTATTCTATTTTAGATATTAGTAATTTTAAAGATGGAGGTAATGTTATTATTAATGATATAAATGGTCGTGTCGTGCAAGACATTAAATTTCATGCAGGTCAACAGACTATAAAGATTAATACATCAATTTTACCTGAGGCTACTTATTTTTATAAAATAGTTAATGATGAAATTAGCACGGATGGAAAAATATTAGAGGTTATTCACTAGAAGATAATTTTTCTCTATGGATATTTTCATAATAATACTTTCTTCTTTATTTTTTATATTAGGAATATTAGGTTGTTTTTTGCCAGTTATTCCGGGTCCTCCTTTAGCTTTTGTTGCAGTTTTATTATTAGAGCTTTTCACAGAGTATAGTTTTAATGATGAAATATATTTTATAGCAGGTTTAGTTATTTTTGTTACATTTTTAGATTATTATGTTCAAATAAAAGGAGTTCAATTATTTGGTGGAGGTAAAAAGTCAACTAATGGTGCTATAATTGGTTTAATAGCCGGGTTATTTATTTTCCCTCCTTTTGGTATTTTAATAGGACCTTTTATTGGTTCTTTTATAGGAGCTTTAATGGAATCTGATAATAATTTATGGAAATCTATTAAGATCGCTACAGGTGCTTTTGTCGGTTTTATTTCTGGAATTATATTGAAAATATCTGTATGTGGATATATTATTTATTATTTTGTGACAAATGTTATTTGAAAAATAAATATAAAATATATTATTTTTTCATTTTCATTCTTTGTTGTCTTTGAGCTTCTTCAAGTCTTTTCATAAAACCTGATTTCTTTTGAGGTTTTTTTCTTTTTTCTTCTATTTGTTTTAGTAAATCACTTTCTTTGATCATATATTTTTTAATTAAAAATTGTTGTCCAAATGTCATTATGTTAAAAATAAAATAATAATAACTAAGAGCAGCTGCGTAATTATTAAAGAATCCTAAAAACATTATCGGCATCATATACATCATGATTTTCATTTGAGGCATTTGATTACTAGCTCCGGTCATTTGACTATTCATTTTTGTATATATTATTGTTGATACAGTCATAAGTAATGTAAATAAACTAACATGATCTCCATAAAAAGGTATTTCAAAAGGCAGAGAAGCTATTGAATCGTATGATGATAAATCATCTGCCCATAAAAATTTTTGTTGTCTTAATTCTATTGAAGCTGGGAAAAATCTAAATAAAGCTATTAGAATAGGGAATTGAACTAACATAGGTAAACATCCTCCAAAAGGACTAACACCTGATTTAGAGTATAATTTCATTGTTTCTTGTTGAGCTTTCATAGGTTCTTTTTCTTTATATTGTTCATTTATAGCGTCAATATCAGGTTTTATAAGTCTCATTTTTAATTGAGAAACATAAGATTTAAATGTTAATGGAAATAAGACTATCTTAATCAAGAAGGTTAAAATCAATATTATTATGCCATAATTTGAAATAAAAGAACTTAAAAAGTTAAAACAAGGAATAACTAGCGCTTTATTTACTATTCCAAAAATACCCCATCCTAAAGGAATCATTTTTTCAAAAGATTGCTCAAATGATTTTAAAAGTTTATAGTTATTTGGACCAAAATAAAATTGTAAATTTTGATTTTCTATCTTTTTATGACTGTAAGGCAAAGTAAAACTAGCAGTTAATTCTTTTACATATTTATTTGATTTTTTAGAACTATTAGTGTTTAATGTTATAGGTTTAGATAATTTATTAGGACTAATTAATATAGATGAGAAAAATTGATTTTTAAAACCTATCCATTTTAGATGTTTTTTTGGCGTTTTAGTTCCATTTTTTCTTTCATTTATTTTGTTCACTTCATCGTCTTTGTAGTAGATAGTAGAGTACATTCTTTGATTATCTATTGATTTTTCTGTGCTCAGATAATTTATTTTCCATTCAACATCAATGTAATTTTGATTTTGTGCAATTATGTTTTCAAATCCATTAAAATTAATATCAAAATCTACAAGATAACTATTGTCTTTCAAGCTGTAAATAAATTCTAAATATTGATTTTCTGATATTTCAAATTTAAGAATCAAAGATTCTTTTCTATCTTTTTCTACTATTACTTTATTTTCTAAACTTTTAAAAAATATTTCTTTAGAATTAATTGTTCCATTATTTGTGAAAAGTTTTATATTAAAATAAGAAGAATCTTTATCGAATAGTATTAGCTTTTTTTGATCGTATGTTTTAAACTTTTTAATTTCTACTGAGTTAATATATCCTCCGTCATTTGATATATTTAATTTTATTAAATTGTTTTCTATTGAATAAATCTTTTCATCTATTGTGTCTTGTGTTAGTTCAATTATTTCATTTTTATTATTTATGTTTTCTTTTTGGTCAATGATTTTTTCATTAATTATATTTTTCTGTTGTATAATTTCATCTTCTAAGTTAGTTTGTGGATTTTGTGGTGGATATATAGAGTAATACCCAAATATCACCAATGATAATAATAAAAATCCTATTATTGTGTTTTTATCCATTTTGTATTAAAGAGTTTTTGATAAATGAAACAAATAATGGTTGAGCTTGTTCAACTGTTGATTTAAATTCCGGATGAAATTGAACCCCAATAAACCATGGATGTTTTTTGTATTCCATGATTTCTACTAGGTTAAGTTTTTTATTTATCCCAGAAGCTATAAATTCTTTTTCTTCGAATTTAGATAGAAAATCATTGTTAAATTCATATCTATGCCTGTGTCTTTCAGATATATTACTGCTCTTGTAAATATTAAAAGTTTTAGAGTCTTTTTTTATTTCACATTTATAAGCACCTAGTCTCATAGTGCCTCCTTTGTATGATATTTTTTTTTGATTATTCATTAAATCAATAACAGGATATATAGTGTTTTTGTCAAATTCTGTAGAATTTGCATTTTTAAGATTTAATATATTTCTGCTAAATTCAATCACAGCGCATTGCATGCCAAGACATATACCAAAAAAAGGTATTTTATTTTCTCTAACATATTTAATAGCCTGTATTTTGCCTTCTATTCCTCTATCTCCAAATCCAGGCGCTACCAATACACCGTTCACATTTTTTAATATGTTTTTTATTTTATTTTTCACCAAGTCTTCAGAATGAACCCATTTTATATTTATTTTACATTTATTTTTTACTCCAGCATGATATAATGCTTCAACAATTGATTTATAAGAATCTTTTAATTCTATATATTTTCCAACTAAAGCAATTGTTGTTTCTTGTTTTGGGTTTTTCAAATTTTTTAAAAAACTATTCCAATTTTTTAATTTGCATGAATTTTTAGTTTTTGTTTGTAATTTTTTCAAAACAACTTTATCTAAATTTTGATTTTTCATTAAACATGGAACCTCATATATAGTTTCTGCATCTTTTGATTCTATAACAGATGATTTTTCTATATTACAAAATAAAGCTATTTTATTTTTAACATCTTCTGTTAAATCACGTCTTGTTCTGCAAATTATTATGTCAGGCTGTAAGCCTAATTCTCTTAATTTTTTGACAGAATTTTGGGTTGGTTTTGTTTTTAATTCACCTGAAGAATGCAAATAAGGTATTAATGTTAAATGCATAACTATAGCGTTTTTTTCAAGTTCCCATTTTAATTGTCTTATTGATTCTATAAAAGGTAATGATTCTATATCTCCAACTGTTCCACCTATTTCTGTGATTATAAAATCAAAATTATCTTTTGATAAAGATTTAATTTGTTTTTTTATTTCATTTGTTATGTGAGGTATTACTTGTACAGTTTTTCCTAAATATTTACCTTTTCTTTCTTTGTCAATTACAGATTGATATATTTTCCCAGCAGTTATATTATTTTTTTGTGAAGTGTATGAGTTTAAGAATCTTTCATAATGTCCTAAATCTAAATCTGTTTCGGCGCCATCCTCTGTGACATAACATTCTCCATGTTCATAAGGATTCATAGTCCCTGGATCTACATTAATATAAGGATCTAATTTTTGAATAGAAACCTTAAATCCTCTTTCTTTTAATAATACTCCAAGTGATGCTGATATTATGCCTTTTCCTAAGGAAGAAGTAACTCCTCCTGTGACAAAAACAAATTTAGTGTTTTTATTTTCTGACATATAGTATGCGAAATTAAAAATTATTTATTATAATAATCTAAAATTCAAAACTAATTCCTAAACTAGGTAAAAATGGCAATTGATCAACTTTCTGACTTGTTATTCTATTAAAATAGAATATATTTTCTCTATTATATAAATTTATTGCACCTATATTAATAGTTATTTTTTTATTGTCATATATATATTCTTTATTAACAGAAAGATCTAATCTATGATAATAAGGCAGTCTTCCTTGATTTATGTCGCCATAAATTACACCTAAATCACCATTAGTGTTAGTATAATTAGTATTTATTTGATCAAAATTTATTATTTGATAAAATCCTTGTGTTTGAGTAAAAGGAAATCCGGAACCTAGATTCCATCTACAATCTATACGAAGATTTTTATTAAAATTTATATTAGTAACGAAGTTAATATTATGCCTTCTGTCAAAATGAGGATGATATTCTATATTTTCATCTTCTCTTGTTATATATCCGTATGAGTATATAGTTGAAATATCTATTCTTTCACTTTTGTATTTTAGGGAGATGTCTATTCCTTGAGCTATGCCTTGTTCAATAATAAAATTATTATCAGATTCTAATAATTTGTCTTTGTTAATGTTTGTTAATTGATTAAAATCTTTTATATATCCTTCTATATTGACGTCTAAATCATTTGTGAGATCTATTTCAATACCGCTTACTAAATGATTTGCTTGTTGCATGCCTGTTATAATTTGATTGCCCTGAAAATTTTCAGGAATATCTTGAGGATTAGATAAAAAACCATAAAATAGATTTACTACATCTCTATCAGAAACAGCGCTAACCAAGCTTTGAGTATAATGGCCTATTGCGAATTTTATTCTTAAATTTGGATTAATATTATATTTACTTCCTAATCTTGGCTCTATAGATGTTTTTTCATTATTGTATTGATAAACTCTCAATCCAGGTTCTATAATAAAATTATTATATTTTAATTTGTAACTGCCATATAAAGACAATTCTGTTGAGTTTTCATTTTGTGTTAATTTTAAATTAGAGGCATTTGTAAATTCATAATCTGTTTTGAAGCCTAACACTTCAATTCCATATTTTAATTCATTTGTGCCTTGAAAGTATTTGAAATTCAGTCCTAAATTAAATCCCGAAATAGCGCTATGTCTAGGTTCAATATTTAATTCTTCAAAAATCATATCATAAGAGGAAAAAGCAAATTGTCCAGATATTAACATTGGATAATTATTAGGAACAAATACAAAATTAGAACCTGCTCCTATAGACTTCCATCCTAAATTAGAGACATCTTTGTAGTTAACCTGATCAGTGAAATTAAATCCAAAAAAATTAACTTTACTTCCATTTTCGCTCATAAAAGATATTTTTGAGTATATATCTGTATATGTGTAAGGCAAACCTCCGGTATCTATATATGTATAAATACTTTTAGATGTTTTATCTAAGAATGAAGATTTACTTGATATTATAAATGAACTTGTATTTTTTGAGATAGGGCCTTCAATTAATATTTTTCCTCCAAAAGTATTAGCTGAAAACTTTCCAGAAAGTTTTTTCTTATTTCCGTCTCTTGTGCTAATATTCATTATAGAAGAAATTCTTCCGCCAAATTCACTGCCAAAACCTCCTGTATGTACATCTAGGTTTTTTAAAATATCTGTGTCAAATACTGAAAAAAGTCCTATAGAATGAAAAGGATTATAAATTGTTATTCCATCTAATAGAACTTTATTTTGTATAGGAGTACCGCCTCTTATATAAATCTGACCTCCTTGATCTCCAGTTGAAACAACTCCAGGCACGACTTGTAAGTATTGAGCTATATCCGCTTCCCCCCCTATAGAAGGTATTTGAGATATTTCTTTTGGTGTTATTTTTGTAACTCCAATTTTGACATTGTTTTTTTTGTTTTCTTTTTCAACAGAAACATTAATTGATTTTAATTGAACATTTTGTTTGTCTAAAAAAAATTTTACTATTTTACTTTCTGTACTTGAAATCTCGACTTCTATTTTTTTTGGTTTGTAACCTATAAAAGAAGCTGTTAGTTTGTAATCTCCGAAATCAACATCATTTATTATAAAATATCCGTTGATGTCAGTTATACTTCCCTGATTGTTGTTTAAATATACATTCGCATATGGTATTGGTTCACTATTGTAATTATCATAAACAAATCCTTTTATTTTACTTTTTTGAGATAAAATAACAAATGGCATAGATGATATAATTATAATTAGTACTATTTTTTTCATTTAGTTTAAAATTTTATATACTATTTCTTTTGTTAATGATTTTGTGTTTTTTATTTTGCTTGCACCTTTTAAAATTTTATCATATTCAAAAAGAATTTCTAAAATATTAATAATTTTCTTGCTATTATAATTTATAGCAGCTGCAGAATATTGTTTTAAAAAAAATGCATGAGGTAATTTTAGCTTTTTTACAGTTTCTGTTTCAGAGTATTTTTTATTTTTATTTATATACTGTAATAGTAAAACTTTTGCAAAAAAGTTATGTATGGCGTTATTTGCAGCTAACATATTTCTTGATTCTTTGTCATATAAGTAATCAGCAATTAGTTGAGCTTTATATGCGTCTTTTAATCCTAAAGCATTAACTAGTTCAAAAACATTATAGTCTTTGTTTATCCCTATGTGTTTTTGAACATCTTCTTCTTTTATTGTCTTGTTAGAGTTTATAGATATTGTTAATTTTTTAATTTCATTACTGATTTTTGTTAAATCATTGCCTAAAGATTCAGATATCATTAAACAGCTTTTGTAGTTGATGTTATAGTTGATTGATTTCACATATTGTTTTATCCATTCAGGGATTTTGTTTTCATAAAGTTTTTTGCAATTTACAGCAATACTATATTTTTTAAACATTAGCCATATTTTATCTGTTTTTTCATTTATTTTTTTATTATAACACAAAATCAAAATACACCTATTGTTAATTGTTTCTAAATATGATTTAATATTTATTATATCTTTTATTTCTTCTGCTCCTTTAATTATAACGACACTGTATTTTGCATTAACAGGAAATTGTTTTGCTATATTTATAATGTTTTGTGTTTCTGTATTTTTACCATATAAAATATGCATATTAAAATGTTTTTCTTCTTCTGAAAGAATTGATGTTTCAAACTCTGAACTTAATTTATTAATTAAGAACTGTTCTTCTCCTCCTATAAAATATACAGGATCTAAATTTTTATTTTTAATATTGTTTAATATTGTTATATAATTCATTTATTTTAATAATGCAAAAATTGAATTTACCAAAATACGATTTTAAAATAGTTTCTAAAGAAAATCATTATGAAATTTTCGATATAATTAGAAAAAAATATGTAAAGCTTACTCCAGAAGAATGGGTGCGTCAAAATTTTATTATGTATTTAATATTAGAAAAAAAATATTCAAAAACATGTTTTTCTGTAGAGAAAAAAGTCATGTATAACAATTTGTTAAAAAGAACAGATATTTTAGTTTACAAAAACAAGTTGCCTTATTTAATAGTTGAATGTAAGTCACCTGAAATATCTATAGACAACAATGTTTTAAGTCAAATAATTACATATAATCGTTTTATTCAAGCAAAATATTTGATTTTAACTAACGGCTTAATTCATTATTATTGTAAATTAGATAAAAAGAATAAAGGTGTAGTTTATCTTAAAAATATACCAAAATATTAGAATTAATCATGAGTGAATTGCCATCAAAAAAACCTAGAGTTTTTGTTTCAAAGAATCTTAATGTACAATCATGGAATGATATAAGTAAATATTTTGAAGATTTATTAAATAGAAATTTACATTCTATTGAAGATTTAAAATTATGGCTTTCTCATAGAAGCGAGTTAGATGCTGTTTTAGAAGAAGATATGGCGTGGAGATATATAAAAATGTGCATAGACACTAAGGATAAAAATTTATCTGATGATTTTAATTTTTTTGTCAGGGAGATATCTCCTAAGATATCATCTTATTCTAATAAATTAGATAAAAAACTTAATTCTTGTAATTTTTTTTCAGATTTAGAAGATTCTCAATATAAAATTTACAAAAGATCTTTACGGAATAGTTTAGATATTTTTCGTGAAGAAAATGTAAAATTAAAATCTCAAATGACAGAAAAAGAGCAAGAGTATGGATCTATTTGCGCCAAAATGAGTGTAGATATTGATGGGGTGAAAATGACAATGCAAGAAGCTAGTGAGATTATGAAGGATAATGATAGATCAAAAAGAGAATCAGCTTATTTGAAAATTTGGAATAGAAGATTAGAAGATAAAGAAAAATTAGATTTATTATTTGATAAACTAATAGTAATGAGACAAAATATATCTTATAATGCGGATTTCAATAATTATAGAGATTATAAATTTAAAGAACTAGGGAGATTTGATTATAATGTTGATGATTGTTTTGAATTTCATAAATCTATTAAAGAGTCTGTAGTTCCGGTAATTAGTCAATGGGAATTAGAAAGAAAGACAAAATTAAATTTGGATGTTTTAAAGCCGTGGGATTTATCTGTTGACACTAGCGGTAAACAACCATTAAAACCATTTAAAAATGAAAAAGATTTAATTGATAAAACAATTAAATGTTTAAATAAAATAGATCCTTATTTTGGATGGTGTATAGATTCTATGCATAAAATGGGTCATTTAGATTTATCATCTAAAATAGGCAAGGCTCCTGGTGGGTTTAATTATCCATTATATGAAATAGGTGTCCCTTTTATATACATGAACTCTGTTGGGTCATCAAATGATGTTACTGTCATGTTACATGAAGGAGGACATGCTGTACATTCTTTTTTATCTAGAGATTTAGAATTAACACAATTTAAAGGTTTGACATCAGAAATAGCAGAGTTGGCTTCTATGTCTATGGAATTAATCTCTATGGATGGATGGGATGTTTTTTATGATAATCAAGAAGATCTTAATAGAGCTAAAAGGCAACAGTTGCGTAGAGCTTTAAATACAATGCCATGGGTTGCGATGGTAGATGCTTTTCAACATTGGGTATATACAAGTAAACATAATAATAGTGAGAGAATCACTAAATGGTCAGATTTACAATCAGTATTTTCTCCAAATGTTGATTGGTCAGGAGTTGAGAATATGTTGGGTTATCAATGGCAAAAACAATTACATTTGTATGAAGTTCCTTTTTATTATATAGAGTACGCTATGGCTCAATTGGGAGCAATAGCTGTTTGGAAAAACTATAAAACAAATAAAAACAAGGCTTTAGATCAGTATAAAAGTGCTCTTTCTTTAGGTTACACTAAAAATATAGGTGAAATATATGAAACAGCAGGTATAGAATTTAATTTTTCATCTAATTATATTAAAGAATTATGTCAGTTTGTGATTTCAGAATATAATAATATTAAATAATATTTACTTCTGGTATTAATTTGACTTGATATCTTTTGAATACTTCTTTTTGTATTTTGTGATAAAAATTTTCTATGTCTTTTCCAGATTTAGTTCCTAAATTAACTATTACTAGTGCATGTTTTTCATAAACAGAAACATTATTTATTTTTATTTTTTTAAAACCACAATTTTCAATTAACCATCCTGCAGATATTTTATATTTATTTTCTTTTTCTTTATAATAAATAGCATTTTTATTTTTCATTAAAATATATTTTAAATCTTTTTCTGACACTATAGGATTTTTGAAAAAACTTCCACAGTTTCCTATTTTTTCAGGGTTTGGTAATTTATAATTTCTGATTTTTATTATTATTTTACTTATGTCGTTGCTTGTAATTTTTTTATTTTTTAATTTTTGAATCTCATGTTTTACTCCTTGATATTTGTCAT
>CAXEHY010000101.1:0-3792 GCA_963996865.1 uncultured Flavobacteriales bacterium
TAGGAATAGCCTTGAATTGTAAAATTAACAAAGAAAATTTTTTTGACAGAAAAAATTATTTTTATTCAGACCTGCCAAAAGGTTATCAAATAACTCAATTTAATACTCCAATATGCACTAATGGTGAAATTGAAATAAGTGATAATAAAAAAATAAAACTAACTAGAATTCATATAGAAGAAGATACTGGTAAATCTATACATGATCAAGATCCTTTTAATTCTCTTATTGATTTAAATAGAGCCGGAGTTCCTTTACTTGAAATAGTCACCGAGCCAGACATAAGAAGTGAAAATGAGGCTTATAGTATGTTATATGAAATGAGAAAAATTGTAAGATATTTAGAAATAAGCAACGGGAACATGGAAGAAGGAAGTTTAAGATGTGATGCTAATATATCTATATGCAAAAAAGGAGATAAAAAATTTGGAACAAAAGTAGAAATAAAAAACATGAATTCTATTAATAATGTTAAACAAGCTATTTTATATGAAAAAGAAAGACAAATTGATTTAATTACAAAAAATAAAAAAATAAAACAAGAAACTAGATTATATGACGCAGTAAAAAACAAAACTATCTCAATGAGATCTAAAGAAGAATCAAATGATTACAGATATTTCCCTGAACCTGATTTATTGCCAGTTGTAATAAAAGAAAAAGAAATAATAGAAATTAAAAAAAATATACCTATTCTCCCCAAAGAGTTGAAAAAAATATTTATTAATAAACATAAATTATCTGAATATGACGCAAATATATTAACTGAAGATAAATCTATTGCATTTTATTATTTAGAAGTAATAAAAAATAATTCTAATTTTAAAATAGCTGCTAATTTTATAATAGGCAAAATAAAATCACATTTAAATGAAAATAAAATCACAATAAATGATATGAAAATAAAACCAGATAAAATATCCAATCTAATTGATTTAATATCTAAAAAAACTATCAATTATTCTACTGGTTCAAATATAGTCTTTCCTATAATGTTGCAAAATCCAAATACAAACCCGAATAAAATAGTATCAGAAAAAAATTTAACACAAGAATCAGATGACAAAATAATCAATCAATATATAAAAGAAGTAATAAACAAATATCCAAAAAAAGTACAAGAATTTAAAAATGGCAAAAAAGGACTAATAGGACTTTTTATGGGAGAAATTATGAATTTATCCAAAGGAAAAATAGATCCTAAAAAAACAAATATTTTATTAAACAATAAATTACATGAATAAAAATTGTAATATTTATTTTCTTTCAGACTTTCACTTAGGAGCTCCTAATCAAAAAGAAAGTATGAAAAGAGAAAAAAAAATTATTGATTTCTTAAATACAATTAAAACAGATGCTAAAGAAATTTATCTTTTAGGAGATGTGTTTGATTTTTGGTTTGAATATAAAACTGTAATACCAAAAGGTTTTTCTAGATTATTTGGAAAACTATCAGAACTTACTGACACGGGAATTAAAATATTTTTTTTTCCAGGAAATCATGATATGTGGATAAAAGAATATTTAACAAATGAAATAGGATTAGTTATATGTGAAAATAATATAATAAAAAAAATAAATAATAAAATATTTTTTTTAAGTCACGGAGATGGATTAAATAAAAAAGAGAAAACATACATTGTATTAAAAAAAATATTTAAAAATAAATTTTGCCAAAAAATATTCTATTGTATACATCCAGATATTGGAATAAGTATAGCTAAATTTTTTTCACGAAAAAGTAGAAAGAAAACATCTCAAACAGCATCTTACGACAATGATTTGATATCATATTGTGAAAAACAATTAAACAAAACAAAAATTGATTACTTTATATTTGGACACAAACATGATCCTAAAGAAATTATACTAAAAAATCAATCTATTTATATAAATCTAGGTGATTGGATCAATAATTATACTTATGCTATTTTTAATGGAGAAAAAACTAAATTAAAAAAATTTTAAAACCATTTTAAAATTACATCTATTAATCTATTACAATATCCATGTTCATTATCATACCAAGAAACAGCCTTAATCATATTTCCAAGAACCGATGTTAATTGAGAATCAAAAACACAAGAACTAGGATTGCCAATTATATCCCTTGAAACTATTGGTTCATCTGTATATTGAATTATTCCATTATATTTTTTTTCAGCAGACAACCTGAAAATATCATTAACATTTTGAGCAGTTGTATTTTTATCAACAACACAAGTTAAATCAGTTAAAGATCCATTAATAACAGGAACCCTAATTCCACATCCCCCCAAATTTTTTTTTAAATGTGGAAAAATACTTGTCAATGCCCTTGCTGCTCCAGTGGTAGTAGGTATTATAGAATTTACCGCTGATCGAGCTCTTCTAAAATCTACATGAGGTGAATCATGTATATTCTGATCAGTAGTATAAGAATGTACGGTTGTCACATACGCGTCTTTAATCTTGAAATTTGAATCTATAACATCTATCAATGGAGCAACGCTATTAGTTGTGCATGACGCATTAGATAAAATATTTTCTTTTTTTGTTATAATATTATCATTAACTCCTAAAACAACCATTTTAATAGAATCATCAACAGGAGGACATGTTAATAAAATCTTACCTCTATGAAATTTAAAATAACATGACAACTCTTCTCTAGTCTTAAAATTTCCTGTAGCATCTAAAATCAAATCTATATTTTCCCAATTAATATCAGATAATTTAGATTTATTTGAAAATACAATTTTATTATTATCAACAATAATATTATTAGCATCACAGCTTATATTAAAGTCTGTCATTCCATATATAGAATCATATTTTAAAAGATGAGATAATATTTTAACATCTGATATATCATTAATAGCGCATATTTCTAAATAAGGATTTTTAAATGCGTTTCTGAAAAAAACTCTACCTATTCTACCAAAACCGTTGATAGCAACTCTAATTTTTTTCATAAAAATTGATTGAAAATATTTATTTTATCTCTTAATTATCTTAGATTCAAATGTTTTATTATCTGCAGTTATTTTAACTATATAAATGCCAGTGTTTAAATAACTAAAATCCATTTGTTTTTTATAATCACCAACCAAAAGATTATTAAATTCTACACTATTTAATAATTTACCCTGGATATCAAATAAATTAACTAATACATTCTCGCCATCATTTTTAACACTGAAGTCTAAAAATAAAATATCAGAAGTTGGATTAGGATAAACTGATATTCCCTCTATTTCTATTTCAGAACTAATAATTGGATAATAATCTAATTCTTTAGATTCTGAAAAAGTTGAAGACTTAAACATGCCTCTTCCATGAGTAGCTACATATATTTGACCAAAATAATCATATTCATTGTTAATAGTAATCCAACTATCATTTAGCCAATTATAAACAAGTGTATCAATAGCTATATTATTAGGATAACTAGGATTATTATAATATTGCTGTCTTATCATAAAACAAGGTTGATTGCCTAAACCATTGTCTTCTGGGATCCAATTTGTAAAAGGAAAAGAAGAAGACCATACTCCATATTCAGTAGCAATAAAAAGCTGATCAGAATCTTTAACATTTACCAAAACATCATAAACTGGCATTTCTGGCAAATCACCTTGAATAGGATTAAAAGTTGGATTTACATCTAAAACATTAGAAGACTTGTATACATAATTAGAATTGCCATAGTTTCCTAAAGAAATATATAAATTATCAGAATTATTTGGATCTATAGATATTCCTGTTATAGAACGACCACTAAAAGTTTCAATTAAATCAACATTAACTATA
>CAXEHY010000102.1:0-19677 GCA_963996865.1 uncultured Flavobacteriales bacterium
CTTGTGACACGTATACTTGGATAGATGGAACTACTTATACTTCTAGTAATAATACAGCGACTCATACTTTAACTAATGTTGCGGGTTGTGATTCTATAGTGGCTCTTAATTTAATTATTAATAATTCTACTACAGGAGTAGATGTTCAAACTGCTTGTGACACGTATACTTGGATAGATGGGACTACTTATACTTCTAGTAATAATACAGCAACTCATACCTTGACTAATGCTTCGGTTAATGGTTGTGATTCTATAGTTATATTAGATTTGACTATTATTAATACTCCACCCGCTCCTTCCTCAAACACAGTGACTTCTTGTGAAAATGGCATTATAGATCCTTTGAATGCAAATGGAATAGGTGTTTTGAGTTGGTTTGATACTAATGGGAATCAAGTTGCCACAGGCTCGCCTTTTAATACAGGTATTTCTTTGCCAGGAACTTATACTTTTTCAGTTGTTGATATTTTAAATGGCTGTATTAGCAATGCAACTCAAGTTGATTTAATTATACATCCAGCTCCTAATCCAGGTTTAATTCAACATAATTAATATTTATATAATTAATAATGTTAATTAGGTTAATTAGTTTAATTCTTTTTGTTTGTGCATATAATATATTATTTGCTCAAACTGCTTTTTTTTGTGCTAGTGATAGTATACAAAATTTCAATGTTTTACTTAGTCAAAATTCAACCTATAATTGGGAGTTTTTAAGTGGTGATTCTCAAATTATTAATGGAAATGGAACAGAAAACATAGAAGTTGTTTTAAGAGGAGAAGGAGGCTTTGTGTTAAGAGTTACGGAAATTGACACTAATGGGTGTGAAGGTTATACTGACTTGAATATTTATATATATCCAGAACCTGATTTTTCATTTGATTTAATAGGTAATTGTGAAGGCAATGAGGCTGTGTTTTTTAATACTTCATATAGTGCAGATAGTATAGTTAGTTATAATTGGGATTTTGGAGATGGTGGTTTTTCTACTAATATTTCACCTTCACATATATATAACAATGTGGGAAGTTATAATGTAAATATAAATGTTTATACTTTAAATGGATGTTATAGCTCTTTTGACACAATTATTAATGTTTTTCATCTTTTGGAAGCTAGTTTTGGAGCTTTTCCACAAAACACAACAATATTAGAGTCAGAGGTTAATTTCATTAATTATTCTATTGGAGATATTAATTTGTATAATTGGGATTTTGGTGATGGTTTTTATTCTAATATTCAAAATCCAATTCATATATATGATAGTATAGGTTATTTTGATGTAGAATTAATTGTAACAGATGTTAATCAATGTCAAGATTCGGCATTTTCTCAAATTATCATTAAACCTGATTTTACTTTTTATATTCCAGAAGCATTTACTCCAAATGAAGATGGCATTAATGATGATTTTGGGCCACATGGTATGTTAAGTTATATCCAAGCATATAATATGAAAATATTTGATCAATGGGGTTCTTTGATTTTTGAATCTAATGATTATAATCATAAATGGAACGGCTATGATTTTACACAAAACAAGGTTCCTTTAGACGCTTATGTATGGAGAATTTATATTGAAGATTATTTAGGAAAAGTACATCTGTTTAACGGGAAAGTCATCTTAGCAAGATAATTTATCTTAAATCAGTTATTTCAAATTTTTTATAATTATTTTTTTGTATGTGGAATATAGAATCAGGGATATTTTCTGGATATTTTATGTTTTGAAAATATACTTGTTCTTCTAATCCGTTTTTATGAAATAGTTTTATTGCAGATATATTTTTATTTTTTGTTTCTATTTTTATTTTTCTGTACTTGTTTTTTATATTAGGATTAGGATATAATTCAATTACATCAATTTTATTTGTATTTGTTATAAATTTTGATTTACAGTTTTTTAAACAAAATTCTATAAATTTATTTAGTGGAAAAAAAATAATAGAGTTATTGTTTTTAGTTATAGTTATTTCTTTATATTCTGGATAAATTACATAGTTATGTTGATTATTATTTATAATTTCTAAATGTTTAGATTTAATTATAAATTTTTCTTCTTTTATAAAGAAAACACCTTTTGTGTTTACATTTGATGTTATGTATTTAACTTCTCCTTCAATATTTTTTTTTTGAATAAAATTATTTTCTAAGTTTTTTAAAATATCTATACTTCTTTGATCATGTTGGGCAAAACATATTGTTGAAAAAAATAAAAATATAATAATGATTTTATTTGTCATTTTTTTTAATGTTAGTTATTAATTCTTCAAGAGAAATTAAATCTCTTATTAACACTTTTCTTGCTTTGCTACCTTCAAACGGACCAACTATTCCAGCAGCTTCTAATTGATCAATAATTCTACCAGCTCTATTATATCCTAATTTTAAACGTCTTTGAATAAGAGAAGTTGATCCTTGTTGATGTTCTACTACCATGCGTGCCGCTTCTTCAAACATTGAGTCTCTGTCTTTTAAATCATCTATTCTTTTATCTGATTCAGGAATGTATTCTGGCAATTCAAATATATTAGGATATCCTTGTTGTTTGGAGATATAATCATTTAATTTTTCTACTTCTGGAGTATCTACAAAAGCACATTGTAATCTGACTAGTTCATTTCCAAACGATATTAACATATCACCTCTTCCTATTAATTGATCAGCTCCACTAGTATCTAAAATTGTTCTAGAATCTATTTTTGAAGTTACTCGAAAAGCTATTCTTGCTGGGAAATTTGCTTTTATAATACCTGTTATAACATTAACAGAGGGTCTTTGTGTTGCTATTATTAAATGTATGCCTACAGCTCTTGCTAATTGTGCTAATCTAGCTATCGGAGTTTCTATTTCTTTTCCGGCTGTCATTATTAAATCAGCAAATTCATCTATTACTAAAATTATATAAGGCAAGAATTTATGCCCGTTTTTAGGAGAAAGCTTTCTTGTTTTGAATTTTTTATTATACTCGATTATATTTCTACAATGCGCTATTTTTAATAAGTCATACCTTTGTTGCATTTCAATGCATAATGAATTTAATGTATTTATAACTTTCTTTGTATCAGTTATAATACTTTCATCTGATTCAGGTATTCTTGCTAAGAAATGTTTTTCTATTTTATTAAATAAATTTAGTTCAACTTTTTTAGGATCTATTAATACTAATTTAATTTCTGATGGATGTTTTTTATATAATAGAGATGTTAAAATAGTATTTAAACCTACTGATTTACCTTGACCTGTAGCTCCAGCCATAAGAATATGTGGCATTTTAGTTAAATCTGCTACAAATGTTTCATTTGATATAGTTTTCCCTAATGCAAAAGGCAGTTCCATTTGATTGTCTTGAAATTTTTCAGATGATATAACAGATCTTATTGACACAGTACTAGGATGATTATTAGGCACTTCTATTCCTATTGTTCCTCGTCCGGGTATTGGTGCAATTATTCTAATACCTAAGGCCGCAAGACTTAAAGCAATATCGTCTTCTAAATTTTTAATTTTAGAAATTCTAATACCTGCTTCTGGTACAATTTCATAAAGAGTTATTGTGGGGCCAATTGTTGCGGTAATTGATTTTATGCCTATTTTATAGTTTTTTAAAGTATCAACAATTTTATTTTTATTTAATTCTAATTCTTTTTTGTCAATTTTGATTTTAGAATCTCCATGTTTTTCTAATAGTTCAATTGTTGGGAATTTATAGTTAGAAAGATCTAATTGAGGTTTATATTCTTCGTTGATGTTTTCTGTTGATTGATCTTCATTGACAGTTGGCTCTATTTTTAAGTTTATTTCTGTCTCAAGATTTTTGTGTTCTTTTGTTTCTGTTTTTTCATTTTCCACTTGTTTGTTTTCCCAAATTATTTCTTCTGAAGATTTTAATTCTTTATTTTCTTTTATTTTTTTATACAAAAATCGATTTACACCTAATTTAGGTATTTTGAAATTTATTCTTTTACCTTTTATTATTATGACAGTAAATAAAAGAAATAAAAGGCTTAAGCCTAATCCTATTGTTCCTATTTGATTGCTGATTATTTCGTTTATATATTTTCCAAAATAACCATGTATTAAATTATTAGTACTGTTATTTATTAAATTATCAATAAAATATGTTGTTGTAGAGAAATAAAACATTGCAAATATTATTGTTATAAAAAGTTTAAATATTTTTATTTCCTTTTTAAACAAATACTTTATACCAAAAAATAATAGTAAAGGAATAAATAAAAATGAAAATATGCCAAATCCAAAATAAATAATTTTATGGGACCATTTTAGTCCTATTTGCCCGCCTATATTTCTCAGTTCATTAGTATCTAAATTATATTTATCAAAATCACTAATTCCTGATGAAAAATATGATATAAAAGAGAACAAAAGGAATATGCTTAAAAATATTGACAATAATGCTATTATAGGTATAATATTTTTATGTAGTATGTGTTTTGCTTTTTGCATAAAGATAAAACTATAAAAATGTATTTATGTTAAAACGATAAGTATTGGATTTTATTTAATATTTTAATGTTAATTATTTTTACCAATTTATGCTTTTTTTATTCAGGAAAGCATTTATTCCTTTTTTAAAGCTGTTTGTTTTTCTAGATGATGCATTTAATTTCACAGCAAGTTGTTTTGATTTTGCTAAATCAATATATTTTATTTCGTTAAGTATTGTTTTTGTTTGTAAAATAGAATTGGAAGATACATTTTCACATAGATTGTTAGCTATTTTTTCAACTTTTTTGTCAATTTTTTCTTTTTTCATTATATCATCAACAAGTCCTATTTCTTTTGCTTTTTCAGCATTGATTATTTCTCCCGAAAGAAATAGTTTTTTTGTTTTTGCAAATCCTATTCTAAGAATAGAATATATACTTACAATTGCTGGAACAAAACCTATTTTAACTTCAGTGAATCCAAATTTTGAATTATTAGTACAATAATTAAAGTCTGTACATAAAATTATACCACATCCTCCAGCAATTGCATGTCCTTTGATTTTTGATATTGTGATTTTTTTAGTTTCAGATATTTTGTCAAATAAATTTTGTAAATTTTTTGAATCAGTAATATTTTCTTTATTTTTTTTTAAATTTATTTCTTTTAGATATTTTAAGTCAGCTCCTGCACAAAAGACATTACCTTTATTTTGTATAATTATTATTTTACACTTATTGTCTTTTTCTGCTAAAGTTATGGTTTCACTTAATTCTTTAATAAATTGATCATTCAGGGCGTTTCTTTTTTCTTCTCTTAAAAAAGTAATGTAGCCTATTCTGTTTTTACAATTATATTCTATATATTTCAAAATAAAATATTTAAAACCAAATATACTTTTTTTAGATAAATATATTTGATTTATTATGATTGATTTAAACATACAAAATGAATTTTCCAAGTTACATTCAGTTGTTCTAGGAATAGGAAGCTCTAATGGTCCTAAACCTAACATTACAGAAACTTTTGACCCTAGATCTCTGCATTCAGTTAAAGCGGGATGTTATCCTGATGAGAAAGATATTATTAAATCTCTTGATTTGTTTAAAGAGATTTTGGTTAAATATGGAGTTCATGTATTTAGACCAGAAAATATAAAAGATTTTAATCAAGTTTTTGCCAGAGATATTTCTTTTGTTTTAGATAACAAATTAATTGTTCCTAATATTATTCCTGAAAGATCTTTAGAGATACAAGGTTTAGACAAAATAATAAGTTTAATAAAGAAAGAAAATATTCTGCATGTCCCTAATAATGTGTATGTTGAGGGAGGAGATGTTGTGGTACATGATAATTTTGTTTTTGTTGGGTACTCAAAAGAAAATGATTTTGCAACATATAAAGTTGCAAGAACAAATATCAAAGCATTAGATTTCTTAAAATCTAAATTTTCAAAAAAAAATATTATAGGTTTTGAGTTAATGAAATCAGATGTAGACTGCTATAATAATGCTTTACATCTTGATTGTTGCTTTCAGCCATTAGGCAAAAATAATATATTAGTATGTTTTGACATTTTTAAAAATCAAGAATCAGTTTTTTTGATAAAAGATATTTTTAAGTCTTATAATATAATTGAATTAGATTTGGAGCAAATGTCAAAATTAAATTCTAATATTTTTTCTATATCTAATGAAGTTGTCATCTCGGATATTTCTTTTAAAGAAATAAATTATAAATTAGAAAAAGGAGGTTTAATAGTTGAAAAAATAGATTATTCGGAAATATCAAAAATGGGAGGTTTATTTAGATGCTCTACATTGCCTTTAATAAGAACATGAAACAGATTACAAATAATTTACTTATGATTAGACCAGTTAATTTTTCTTTTAATAAAGAAACAGCAAAAAATAATTTTTATCAAAAAAAATCATGTGATAATATAATTGCAAATATAGAAGCTAAGAAAGAGTTTGAGAATTTTGTTAACACTCTCATAAATCATGGTGTTAATGTTATTGTGTTTGATGATTTAGCAGAAAATCATACTCCTGATTCTATTTTTCCTAATAACTGGCTTAGTACACATAATTATGGTAAAATTTTTTTATATCCTATGTTTGCTGAGAATAGAAGGAGAGAGAGAAGAATTGATATAATTTCTTATTTAAAGAATAATTTTATAGTAAAAGAAGTAAATGACAATTATGTTGATTATGAAAATAATAATTCTTTTTTGGAGGGTACAGGTAGTATTGTTTTAGATAGAGTGAGTAAAATAGCTTATGCTTCAATTTCTGAAAGAACAAATTTAAAAATATTTAAAAAATGGTGTATTGAAATGAATTATCAGGCTATTTCATTTAAGTCTTATCATACTATAAATAATAAAAGAGAAATAATATATCATACTAATGTTATGATGTGTGTTGCAAATAATTTTGCTGTTGTTTGTTTAGATTCTATTGATGATAAATCAGAAAGACAAGAAGTTTACAGCTCTTTGCTTAGTTCTGGCAAAGAAATAATTTGTATTACTGAAGAACAAAATAGTAAATTTGCAGGAAACATGTTACAAGTTTTGGGAGACAAGCCTTATTTAATTATGTCTAAAACTGCATTTAATAGTTTAAAAGAAGAGCAAAAACAAAAAATAATAAGATATTGCCCTATTATTAATGTGCCTATAAATACTATAGAAAGTATCGGTGGAGGCAGTGTCCGTTGTATGATTGCGGAAATATTTTTACAAGAAAAATGATACTAGAATTTAAAAAAGATATAATTTCTGTTATAGAGTCACATTATAATGTTGATGTAAATAGTTTAAATTTACAATTTTCTTATACTAAACAGGATTTTAAGGGTGATTTAACTTTAGTTATATTTCCATTATTGAAAATATCAGAAAAAAATTTACAAGAAACAGGAGAAACGCTAGGAGAATTAATATGTTTAAAAATAGAATTAATAAAATCCTGGAATTTAGTTAATGGGTTTTTGAGTTTTTCTTTAGAAGATAGTTTTTGGACAAATAGTTTAAAAAAAATTATAGGTGATAATAATTATGGATTTGTAGACAGAAAAGATAAAAAATTATATATAGTTGAATTTTCTTCACCAAACACTAATAAACCTTTGCATTTAGGTCATATTAGAAATAATATTTTAGGTGATTCTATTTCTAGGATTATAGAAGCTAATGGACATGAATCCTGTAAAGTTCAAGTCATTAATGACAGAGGTATTCATATTTGCAAATCTATGGTTGCTTGGATTAAATATGGGCAAGATGAAACACCTATAGACGCGAAAATAAAAGGAGATCATTTTGTGGGTAAATTTTACATCATGTTTGAAAATCAATATAGAAAAGAACAATCTAAGTTAGTTGATTCTGGATTAAGTTTAGAAGAAGCTAAACTTCAAGCTCCTATAATTTTAGAAGCAAAAGAAATGTTATTACAATGGGAGAATAATGATAAAGATACTATTGCTTTATGGAAAAAAATGAATAGTTGGGTGTATGATGGGTTTGATAAAACTTATGAAAAATTAAATATTTCTTTTGATCATAATTATTATGAAAGCAATACATACAAACATGGCAAAAAAATAGTTTTAAATGGTCTGGAGAGTGGTGTTTTCATAAAAGAAAAAGACGGCTCTGTATCAGTAGACTTAAAAGATCTTGGTTTAGATAATAAAACTTTGTTAAGAGCAGATGGCACCTCACTATATATTACTCAAGATTTAGGGACAGCAGTTTTAAGACATAAAGATTATGATTTTTTCAGCATGATATATGTTGTAGGTAATGAACAAGATTATCATTTTAAAGTTTTGTTTAATGTGTTAAAAAAATTAGGATATCAATGGGCTTCTCAGTGTCATCATTTATCATACGGCATGGTTGATTTGCCGTCTGGAAAAATGAAATCTAGAGAAGGTAAGGTTGTTGACGCGGATGATTTATTAGATGACATCGTAGACAGAGCGAGAGATGTTTCTTTAGAGTTAGGGAAAATTAATAATATGTCAGATGATGAAAAAATTAATTTATATAATGTTATAGGAAAAGGAGCTCTTCGTTATCATCTGTTAAAAATTGATCCTAAAAAAACAATAATGTTTTCTCCTGAAGAGTCGATAGATTTTAATGGTAATACAGGGCCTTTTATTCAATATACTTTTGCGAGAATTAGATCTTTGATTAATAGATCTGGATTTTCAGATTTTAATTTTGATTTAAAATTATCTTTAACTAATCAGGAAAAAAGGATTATAAAAATAATATTAAAATATCCAGATATTATTCAAGAGTCGTTTAAGTTGCTATCTCCATCTTTAATTGCTAATTTCGTTTATGATTTAGTCAAGGAGTATAATAATTATTATCAAAATAACAAGATACTTTCTTTAGATGACGAAAATCAAATGTTATTTAAGCTGTCATTATCTGATATGGTTAGTAGAGTTATTAAATCTGGAATGAATTTATTAGGTGTTGTTGTTCCACAAAAAATGTAGTTATGTTTGAAAATTTATCTCAAAAATTAGAAAAAGCTTTTAAAGTGTTTAGGGGGCATGGTTCTATTACTGAAATAAATGTAGCCCAATCAATGAAAGAAATAAGACGAGCTTTAATACAAGCTGATGTAGATTATAATACAGCGAAAGATTTTACAAATAAAGTTAGAAATGAGGCTTTAGGGAAAAAAGTTTTAGATGCTGTAGAACCTGGTCAATTATTAGTTAAGATAGTTAGAGATGAGTTAGCTGAATTAATGGGTTCTACTGCTTCTGAAATATCAATAGATTCCAACCCTAGTATTATTTTAATAGCAGGATTACAGGGTTCAGGTAAAACTACTTTTTCAGCTAAATTGGCTAACTATTTAAAGAAAAATAAAAACAAAAACCCGTTACTTGTTGCTTGTGATGTTTATAGGCCTGCAGCAATAGATCAAATAAAAGTTTTAGGCGAAAAAATAGGAGTAGAAGTTTTTAGTAGTGACAGTAAAAATCCAGTAGTTATTGCTAAACATGCTATTTCTCATGCTGTGAAAAATAAAAATAATAGTATTATTATTGATACTGCTGGACGTTTAGCGATAGATGAAGTTATGATGACAGAGATTTTTAATTTAAAAAAAGAATGTAATCCTAATGAAATTTTATTCGTTGTTGATTCCATGACAGGTCAAGATGCAGTTAATACAGCAAAAGCTTTTAATAAAAAATTAAATTTTGATGGAGTAGTTTTAACTAAACTTGATGGAGATACTAGAGGTGGAGCTGCATTGACAATAAAATCAACTGTTGATAAGCCTATTAAATTTATTAGCACTGGAGAAAAAATGGAAGCTTTAGATGTTTTTCATCCTGACAGAATGGCTGATAGGATTTTAGGAATGGGAGATGTTATATCTTTAGTAGAAAGAGCTCAACAACAATTTGATGAAGAAGAAGCCAAAAAAATTCAAAAAAAAATAGCAAAAGATGCTTTTGGTTTTGATGATTTTTTAAAACAAATATCTCAAATTAAAAAGATGGGTAATTTAAAGGATTTAGCTGGCATGATACCTGGAATAGGAAATCAAGTAAAAGACATGGATATTGACGATAATTCTTTTCAAAAGATTGAATGTATTATACATTCAATGACGATTCAAGAAAGACGTTATCCTTCTATTTTAAATGGGAGTCGGCGTAAACGTATTGCAGCTGGAAGTGGACAAACTATTCAAGAGGTTAATAACTTAATTAAACAATTTGAGGGGATGAGCAAGATGATGAAAATGGTTCAAACAGGTAAAATGGGGATGGGTCAGATTATGAATATGTTTAATAAAAAGGGTGGTGGTATGCCAAATATTAATAATTTATGATACTTTTAAACGGTAAATTTACATCTGAGTTAATTAAAAAAGAAATATCTGAAGAAGTAAGATCTATTATTGATAATGGAGGTAAAACTCCTCATTTAGCAGCAGTCATTGTTGGGAACAACCCTGCTAGTTTAACTTATGTTGCAGCGAAAGTTAAAGCTTGTAATGAAGTGGGATTTAAGTCTTCTTTAATTAAATTAAAGAATAATATACAAGAAAAAGAATTAATAGAAGAAGTTCATAAATTGAACAACAATGATGATATAGATGGTTTTATAGTTCAATTACCATTACCTGAACATATTAATGAAAAAAAAATTTTAGAAGAAATATCTTTTTTAAAAGATGTTGATGGCTTTCATCCTATTAATTTTGGCAAGATGTGTCTTGATTTGCCATGTTTCATTCCTGCTACTCCTTTTGGTATTTTAGAGTTGTTAAGAAGATATGATTTAGATTTAACAGGTAAGAAATGTGTTGTTATAGGCAGAAGCCATATAGTAGGTACGCCTATTAGTATTTTACTTGCTAAAAATTTAAATCCAGGTAATTGTACTGTTACTTTAGCTCATAGTAAAACTACAAACTTGAATGAAATATGTCAACAATCAGATATTATAATTGCAGCAATTGGTAAGCCTAATTTTGTAAAAGAAAATATGGTAAAAGATGGAGCTATAATTATTGATGTGGGAATAAATAGAATAAAATCAGAAAAAACAAAGTCTGGATGGAGACTTGTAGGTGACGTGGATTTTGAAAATGTATCAACAAAATGCAGTTATATAACACCAGTACCTGGTGGCGTTGGCCCCATGACAATAGTTTCTTTATTAAAAAATACTTTAATAGCTTCAAAAAACATTGTTAATTAATAATGTCTAAAGAAAAAAAATTACCTGTATTAGAGATTTTTTCTTCTGTTCAAGGCGAAGGATATTTTTCAGGTCAAAATGTTACGTTCCTAAGACTTGCAGGTTGCGACGTGGGTTGTCCTTGGTGTGACACGAAAGAGAGTTGGGAGATTAAGAAGGATCAATATATGGCTATAAATCAGATATTGAGTTTAGTTAATTTATATAATAACAAAACTGTAGTTATAACAGGAGGGGAGCCTATGATGTGGAATCTTGAAATTTTAACTTTTCAACTTAAACAAGCTGGTTATTTTATTAATTTAGAAACTTCAGGCGCTTATCCTTTTAGTGGTCAATTTGATTGGATTTGTTTGTCTCCAAAAAAATTCAAACCAGTCTTAAAAGATTGGTTTATAAGAGCAGATGAGCTAAAGGTAATTATTTTCAATAAAAGTGATTTTTCATGGGCTACAGAGAATGCTGCAAAGGTGCATGATAATTGTAAATTATTTATTCAGCCTGAATGGACTAAAAAAGAAAAAAATAACTTTTTAATAGATGATTTTATATCAAAAAACAAAAACTGGAAGTTATCATTACAAATGCACAAATATCTAAATTTACCATAAATGAGATTTATATTTTTTTTAATATTATTTCTTCCTTTTTCAGTTTTTTCTCAAAAATATGATAATAAATATTTTAATAAAGCATTAGAGTATTATCAAGATAATGATGTTGTGCGTGCTAAAAAACACTTATATATCATTTTAAAAGATGATAGAACTCATCCTCAAGCTAATATCTTGTTAGGTCAGATTTATGAGGATAAAAATCAAATTAATAAATCTTTAGATTATTATGATATAGCTATGGAAGAATTAATATCTCAAAATTATGATTTTTCTGAAGAAAAATTAAGTCAATTAATTTATAGAGTTTCAAATTTACATTTTAACATGGGTAATTATATAAAATCAAAATATTACATGTCACATTGTGAATATGAAAATTATCATAAAGAATTTGCAGAAAGAATAAATTTTGCTATTCAATTAAAAGAAAATCCAGTTGATTTTATTCCTGTAAATTTAGGCAACATCATTAATTCTGAATCAGATGAATATTTACCTTTTGTTGCTCGTGATAATAATTTATTGTTTTTCACAAAAAATAATCAACAGGAAGACATATATGTTAGTTATGATACAAGAATGAGAGGAGTAGTTGATAATGTATGGGGGACCCCTCATAAATTACCTATTAATACATCTTTTAATGAAGGGGGGGGGGACACTTTCTAAAGATGGAAGAATATTTTTTTTTACTTCATGTGAGAGAGATGAAGTTGTTGGAGGCAGGGGTTGTGATATTTATGTTTCTTTTAATGAAAATGATTCTTGGTCAAAGCCAATTAATTTAGTTTATATTAATACAGAATATTGGGAATCTCAACCATGTCTTTCTGAAGATGGCAGAGAGTTGTATTTTGTAAGTAATCGTCCTGGAGGATATGGTAAAATGGATATTTGGAAATCTGAAATAACAGAAAATTCTTTTTCTCAACCAGTTAATTTAGGATCAAATGTTAATACATCTGGGCATGAAATGTCTCCTTTTATTCATTCTGATAATATAACATTATATTTTGCATCTGATTATCATTTTGGTATGGGAGGTCACGATATATTTTATTCAAGAAAAATTGATAAAAATTGGTCGAAACCACAAAATATAGGATATCCAATTAACACTTATAATGATGAGAATAGTTTGGTAGTGTCTTCAAATGGAACTACAGCTTATTTCGCGTCTGACAATTTAGAACAAGGTTTTGGAAGAATGGATTTATATAGGTTTAATATGCCTCTATCTTCACAGAGTTTTAATGTTGTTGATTCGGAGCCAATAATACTTAGAAATATATTTTTTAAATATAATTCACATGAAATTTTATCTAAATCTGAAAAAGAATTAATGAAACTTGTTTCTTTTTTAAGAAATAATTCTAGTGTAGATATTTCTATATATGGACATACGGATAATGTTGGTTCTGATAAATTTAATTTAGAATTATCTAATTTAAGAGCCATGTCTGTTTATAATTATCTTTTAAAAAAAGAAATTAATTCTTCTAGATTGTCTTATTACGGAAAAGGTAAATGCTGCCCTGTAGCATCTAATAAAACTGAATTTGGAAGATCTCAAAATCGCAGAATAGAGTTTATTATAGATTAATTATTATAATTGATTTTGTAATATAAATTTATTTTTTACATTTGTATGACTAAACTATTACAATGATCTATTTTTCTAAAAAAATTATTTTTTCTATTTTTTTATTTTCTATTTTTTTTATGCACACAGGTTGTAAGATCATTGATATTACAGATAAATCAGTTATTGAAGAGGAAAAAATGGTTAAACTTGAGGAAAAAGTTCTTGAAGTTGAACATATTAAAGTAGATGCTTGTTTAGATCCAGCAGCTACTAATTTTCAGTATAGTTGTAGTGGTGTAAAGATTTCTAAACAAACTTTAGAAGAAAATCCTGAAGCTTATGTTTATAATCTTGAATGTTGTAAATACGATGAAGTTATTATATCTGAATTTACAGATATAACAAAATTATCTTCTTTAAGCGCTGGATTAACTAAAGTGCAAGTTTTAGCTCTTTTGGACGGAATGTACCCATATGAGATATATCAATCTAATGAAAGCTGTGAAATTCATTCTTATTTGTATAGAGAAATTAATAGAGAATTTGAATATGAATTAGTAACTTCAGAATCATCTCTTACCTCTGGAATACCTGTTTATGGAACAGGAGATGATCAAGAATACAATGCTTATATTATATATAGAAATGGAAAATTAGAAAATGTAGTAACGGAAGAAACAAATATTAAATCTTTAGTTTGTTTTGAAGATATTTGTAGTACGGATGAAAATTTTATTATGTGTATGGTTAAAGGCTGTATGGATGAAAAAGCTTCTAATTATAATTCTGAAGCTAATATGGATGATGGTTCTTGTGATTACCCAATCGTTTTAGGATGTACAGATCCTCAAGCTATAAATTATAATCCTGAAGCTAATGAAGATAATAAAAATGCTAATGATTGCGATTATTGTCCTTGTGATTATAAGAAAAACCCAGATTATAATTCTGAAAGAGATTGTGGAGAGAAGTGTATTCCAGAGTTTAAATTTGTAGATGGATGTATGGATCCTAATGCAGCTAATTATAATTCTGATGCAACTAGAGATGATGGATCTTGTGTTCAATGTCCATGTGCAACAGATGATTATTATTACGCTGTAGATGACAACCCTAATTGCGTTGGAGATCCTTGTATAAAAGTCATGAGAACTAAGGAAGTAAAAGAAATAGCAGAAAAGGACTGTAATTTATGTGATATACTAGATGTTTCCGGTAATATTAAATTAGAAATATCAGGAACAACTGAGGGTAAAATAAAAAAATAATAATATGAGATATATTTTAATTTTATTGGTTTGTTTTTCTACATCTGTTTTTTCGCAGATGAAGATTCAAGAACCTGATTTCGTAACGATTAAACATATATTTAATTTAGAAATAGGAATGACTACAGAAGAAGTTAAATCATCTTTGTCTCCAGCTAAAATGTACCGTTTTTACGGAATGACTAAAGATGGAGGACAAGTTTTAGAATATAAGTATAAACACAAAACTAGAAAACTGAAAGGAGAAGTTATAGGTAAGTATAACCAATTTAAAAAAGGTAAAATTCATTACCAAGAAGAGGCTTCTTTGTTTTTATTTATCAATAAAAGAGGAGAGCTGGAAAGATATTTTACAGACGCAGGCAATGACAAATCTAATTATATTCTAAAATTAGAGGAAACAATGGAAAAGGTTCTAAGAGGTAATATTAATTGCGAAGATTGCGATATTGTTTTACCTCAATAATAATTATACAGCTTGATTTATCTTTAAAAGATCTTTTAACAAAGATTTTAGCTTTTTTATATCTAGCATAGAATTAGAGTCAGAAAGTGCTTTTTTAGGATTTAAATGTGTTTCAATAAATATACCATTTACACCTATTGCTATTCCTGCTTTTGATAGAGTTTTTATAAACTTAGGACTACCGCCAGTTATTCCAGTTTTTTGGTTTGTTTTTTGTGTTGCATGACTTGCATCTAAAATGACAGGTATTTTATATTTTTTCATTTCTTCTAATCCTGTAAAATCTACTATTAAATCATTGTATCCGAAACAACTACCTCTTTCTGTAATCATGACTTTTTTATTGTATTTTTTTACTTTATTTATTGCGAATCCTATTGATTCATGTGACATAAATTGTCCTTTTTTAATATTTATAAATTTATTAGTTTTTGCTGCAGCTACTAAAAGATCAGTTTGTCTACATAAAAATGCAGGTATTTGTAATATGTCAACATATTTTGAAGCCAAAATAGCTTCTTCTTTTGAATGTATGTCTGTAGTTATTGGAACATTGAATTTTCTACTAACTTCTAATAGAATTTCAAGTGCTTTTTTATTACCAATACCTTGAAAAGAATTTATTTGAGATCTATTCGCTTTTTTATATGAACTTTTAAAAATAAATGGAATTTGTAATTCATTAGTTATATTAATTATATTTTCACATGTTTCAAATATCATTTTTTTATTTTCCACAACACATGGTCCTGCTATAAGGAAGAATGACGTTTTGTTCGTAAATTTTATTTTTGGAATTTTATTTATCATTTTAAATTTATTTTCATTGCTAATAATAGGTTTAATCCGTAGCTGTTATTAGGGTTAATTATATATTCAAGGTTTTCTGTTTTAATATTTAACGATAATTTTTCAGACTTTATATTTATATCTATCATAAAAGAAACTTTTTCTGTTATTCCATATTTCATGCCTAATGCTAAAGAATTATTTTTTGATTTTACACCTAATGAACCACTTAATTCGGGTGTTTTATATATAATTGGCTGATGTTTCATGTTTAATTTTATGAAATCTATATTTGTGTTCTTTAAATTTCTTGTAAAACTAGCTTTTATTTTTACAGGGAGACGTAATGAATATTTGTTTTGATTATCATTGTAATGTGAATTTAAATTGTTTATTGAATTTTCCAATATTGAGTCATTAAAATGAAAAATATCTTCAATTACAATGCCTTGAAAATGACATATTGTGTCAACGGTGTAATTCTGACTATTTTTGGTCCAGTTTATGATTCCTAAATCTTCAACTATTAAATTAAATTCATTTTCTTTGATTTTTTTCTTATAATTTAAATCTATCCCAAAACCTATTCCATTAATATTAAGATCATTAAATCTGTCTATGTTAGCAAAATGACTTTGGGCTTTTAAAGTATAATCTATAAAATCACCATTTTCGCTAGTTGTCATTTCTCCTTTTTCTATATTATATTCAAAGAATTGATGCCCAAATATTACATGAGGATTTATATGTATATATTCATTTTTTGTATTATATATTAAATTAGTTATTCCAATTTTAGAATATCTATTTACGAGAATATAATCTTCATTGAAGTTTAAATTTTCTCCTAGATATGGGGTATTGCCAAATAGCCCTAAATTAATTATGTCTTTAGATATTTTACCTATAGCGTAATTTTTTGATTCTATTGTTATTGAATAACTTGAATTAATATAAAAATTAGTTTTAAGATTTAATTCAGTTGTGAATCTATTTTTATTTTTTAAATTATTAGATATATTGTTTTTAAAGTTTTCATCCATAAAGCCTATGGTGCTAATATCTTCTAATAATTTTTTGTCTATAAAATTATTATTAATATTTATACAGCTTTCAAAATTAACTGATTGTGAATATGTAATTTCACATATAAATATTAAAATAAATAATAATATTTTACAATAATTGTTCATTATTCGATGGAGTAATTAAAATTACCTACTATTGTTAAGTCTATTTTATAATCATCATAAATTTTGATATAATTTTGAGCAGGCAAAGTGTTAAATTCTATATTAGTTATTATTTGTTCAGCATTATTAAAATTATTTATATTTTCTTTATAAATATTAATAATACTTTCTGTTGGACTAGTAACTCTTCCATTAGGCCCTATTATTCCAGCTTTTATGACTTCTTCTGTCAATAGAGAATCAAAAACAAATCCTCCTTTATCAATTAAATATAACTTGATATTTGCTTCAATAGGAAATGAATTTTGAATAATTAGCTTAAAGTTTCCATTATCAATATTATTATCAAAATTTATATCGGAAGTGTTAGATATAATTAAATTATCAGCTATAAAATGCAGTGGCAGTTCATATATTACATTTACATCTACCGTTTTGTCATAGTATAAAAAACCTTCTTTATTGTCTCCGTTAGGATTAGTTATAATAGTGATAGAAGCGATAAATTTATCAGGCATAATTTCAATTAGTTCTTTAAGATTAGTTGACTTGTCATCTATAGTTATATTTGAAACATGTGGATTAATTATATTATTATTTTCTGTCGCATTATCTATAAATATGTTTGAATTTAAAATTTGACCTTGTAATGTTTTAGTGATATTATTTTTCGAATTTACAGCAGTTATTTCATTAATGATTATATCTACTTCTGCGCCTATATAATTTATTATATTTAATTTCAGAGTGGAATTATTTATCATAAAAGATCCCGAAACAATGCTGTTAAAAAAATCTACTGTTTGTTCTTCAGGCCCAAAATTGATAGTGTCATGGCCAAGAAATCCTTTAAAGTATTCAGGAATAATATTTAAACTTAAAGTAGAAGTTATACTATCTTGTAAGTCTAATGTTACTAGTTCTCCAGTAGAGTCTAATTTACCTGTTAATTCAGTATATATTGTATTTACTGTATCACCATTAGGACGTCCTTCTTGACCAGTTAAATCTAATATATAATCACTTAGATCAAAATATTGTGAAAAAACTGATAAATTTCCATTTTCAGCAGGATTTATTAATAAACTTGATGCAAATGGAACTTGATTATTAGTGAAACTAGGAATATTATAGGTTAAAATCATAGTATCTTCTAGAGTGCTAGTAGCATTAATATTCATCCAGCCTGATTTAATTTTAAATTCTGTTAATTTAGCAGGTTCAATATTTAAAAATTGCTCAGAAAAACTTGTTAGAATATTTTGTTCCGGCCAATAAGCCGTTGCTTCGCTAGCTATTAGGTCTTTCACAATTAATGTTGCTACTAAAGAATCAGCACAATTTATAACAACAGAGTCAGTGCCAGTGCCAGGTATATTGATGTTTTGGATTTCCGCTGTTAAGTCACCTTCAATTATCATGTTATTGATATTTACTGTATTAGTCACAGTACTATTACTAGCTACTATAGGGAAAGTTGTTGATAGTATTAAAGTATTATTACTTGCATTTGAAAGACTTAAATTAACATCTGTAATATCAAAAGGTAACCCATTGTATATTTGAACTTCAATGGCGCCTGAAATAAGATTCATAGTTTCAAAATATTCATTTGCGTCAACAGGTATTGTATTGCCGCTTATATTATTTATAGGGGGAATAGGTATTGTCAAGCCATTTAAACAAGGCCATCCTTGCGCAGCGAAAAGTTCATTTAAAGTCATTTTATAAGAAGTAGAAGCATCACCTAGATTTAAAGAATCTAATTTCCCTTTATAGTGAAATTGTTCTTCTATTTTTAATTCTTCATCTAATTCAATATTAGCTATTGGGTATTGATATATAAGGATAATAGACGAATCTTTTTTATTGTTTATTGTTACATTTGAATCAATCATTAAATCATTAATATCAATTTGAGTATGTAGCAAAGGAGCAGTTATGTCTATCTCCCATGAAGGTCTTTCTATTTCATGTTGACATGATGTGAAAACAAATATAGATAACAAAAAAATAATTAATTTCATATATTTAAATTTAGTAATCATATTTATTTTCCCATAATTTTTTGAGTAGCACTTTGTATTTTTTTTCATGTTTGTTTTCTCCAGGATTATATATTTTTTTGCCTTTTATTTTATCAGGTAAATATTCTTGATTTATAAAATTATTATTAAAGTCATGCGTGTATTTATATTTGTTTTTTTTATTTGTATTCGAATATTTGTCTGAATTTGTTAAATGAATAGGCACTTGTAGATTGCCAGATTTCATTACCTCTTCTTGAGCTTTGTTTATTGCTTTATAAGATGAATTACTTTTTTCTGAACATGAAAGATAAATTGCTGTTTGAGAAAGGATTATTCTGCTTTCAGGCATTCCTATATTTTGTATTGCTTGAAAACAGTTATTAGCTAGTAATAAAGCATTTGGATTTGCATTTCCAATATCTTCAGCTGCTAGAATAATCATTCTTCTTGCTATAAACTTTATATCTTCTCCTCCTTCTATCATTCTTGCTAGCCAATATATAGCAGC
>CAXEHY010000103.1:0-10228 GCA_963996865.1 uncultured Flavobacteriales bacterium
AGGAAAAATCTGTTACTGTATCTGGCGAGAAATATATTTTATCAAAACCTTTTTTTGTTTTAGCGACTCAAAATCCTATAGAGCAAGAAGGCACGTATCCTTTGCCTGAAGCACAATTAGATAGATTTATGTTTAACGTTTTAGTTGATTATCCAAATTATGATGATGAAATAAATATTGTTAAGCAAACAACTTCTTTTGAAAATACTGTGATCTCTCAAATCATTGACAATAAAGATATTTTATCTTATCAGGAATTAATTCAAAAAATACCTGTGCCAGATAATGTTTATAAATACGCAGTCGAGTTGTCAGTTAGAACAAGACCTAATACTAAATACGCGACCAAAGAAGTTAATAATTATTTAAATTGGGGGGCAGGTCCTAGAGCATCTCAGTATTTAATAATAGCTGCTAAATGTGATGCGTTAATTAATGGCAAGTTTTCCCCTGATATTGAAAATGTTCAGAATGTTGCTTTTAATGTTTTAAGACATAGATTAGTTAAAAACTATAAAGCTGATGCGGAATCAATAACGATAGATAATATTATCTCTAATTTACTATAATGATATTACCAATATATCTTTATGGTTCTAATATTTTGTCGAAAAATTGTAAAAATGTAGATCTTGAATCTCAAGAATTACATAGTTTCATTAAAAACATGTTTAAAACTTTAAAAAAATCTAATGGTATTGGTTTAGCTGCTCCACAGGTAGGGAGAGATGTAAGATTGTTTATTATAAATACTTCTTTTATTAAAGAATTATCTAAAGATGAAAAATTAAAAGAAGTTTTTATTAACCCTCATGTTATTTCAGTTAGCAAAGAAAAATATATTTCAAATGAAGGTTGTTTAAGTATACCTTTTTTAAGTGATGTTGCTGTTGAAAGATATAATGAGGTGAAAGTAGGTTATTATAATAATAAATTAAAATATATAGAAAGAGTTTTAACAGGCAAGTTGTCTATAGTGTTTCAACATGAATTTGATCATTTAGAAGGAGTTTTGCTGGTTGACAAACTTTCTTTAGCACAAAAGTTAAAATATAAAAAAGAGATAGAGAATTTGTTGACCAAAAATCAGATAACATATTCTTTTGAAACCTTTGAGGATATATTAAAGTTTTTAATGGTGTTGACTAAAGAAAATAAATATTTATCTTATCCTTCTTGTTTAGCCTGATTTTTAAAATTATATATTTCAATGCATTCTTTTGCCTCTTGTACATCATGAACCCTTAATATTTTGGATCCTTTCTCTAAGCATAATGTATTTATTATAGTTGTTCCGTTTAGAGCTTCTTTTGGTTTTGTGTTTAACACTTGGTTTATCATTGATTTTCTTGAAATACCAATTAAAATGGGTTTTTTAAATACTTTGAATAAATTTAAATTATTTAATATTTGATAATTATGTTTTGTTGTTTTGCCAAAACCGAATCCTGGGTCAATGATTATGTCATTTATTCCTAATTGATTTAATTTGTTTATTTTATATTCGAAAAAATTTATTATTTCTTTTATTAAATTATAATATTTAGGATTTTCTTGCATTGAAGAAGGTTTTCCTTGCATGTGTGTTAATATATATGGTATTTGATATTTAGCAATTACATCAAACATGTTTTTGTCTAAATTACCTCCTGATATATCATTAATAATATTTGCCCCAATATTAATGCATGCTTCTGCGACTTTTGATCTAAAAGTATCTATTGATATTATTATATCAGGAAAGTTTTTTCTTATAAATGTTAAATTTTTAATTATTTTTTTCATTTCTTCTTTTTCTGGTATAAGTTTTACCCCAGGCTTTGTTGAAACACATCCAATGTCAATTATGCTTGCTCCTTCTTTGATCATGTTTTTAATTTGTAATTTTATTTTTGAATTATTATGAAATTTACCTCCATCATAAAATGAGTTAGAAGTTAGATTTAAAATACCCATAATTACAGGTCTTGATAAATCGATAAATTTACCATTGCAATTAATAATATTTTTTTCATAAAAAAATGTATCTTTATTTATCATGAGTAATACTTCATCTGAATATGATTTTATAATTCATAAATGTAAGGATATTTTTGAAAAAAAAATGCAAGATTATGGTTCTTCATGGCGAATTTTAAGGTTTAGCTCTTTGATTGATCAAATATTTATCAAAGGACAAAGAATCAGAAATATTGAAGAAACTGGTTTGCAGAAAATTAAGGATGACGTGAAATCTGAGTATTATGGAATTATTAATTATTCAATAATTTGTTTGATTCAACTTGAATTAGGAGTTTTTGAAGTTGAAAAAAAAGACATTAATGATAAAAGTTATGAATTAGATTTTCAAAATGTAATTTCATTATATGATAAATTTTTTAATTCTGCCAAAAAGTTAATGTTGGATAAAAATCATGATTATGGCGAAGCTTGGGTTAAAATGAAAATAACTTCTTTGACAGATTTGATTTTACAAAAAATTTTAAGAATCAAAAAAATAGACAACAATAATCATAAAACTTTAATATCTGAAGGTGTTGATTCAAATCTCTTTGATATGATTAATTATTGTGTTTTTGCTAGTATTAAATTAAAAAATGTATAATAAAAATATTTTTTATTTTATTAGATTAACTGTTGCATGTTTGTTTTTGTTTTCCGGATTCACGAAATGTGTAGATCCTATTGGATTTTCTTATAAGCTAGATGAATATTTTTCCCCTGATGTATTTAATTTAGTTTTTTTATTACCAACAACCTTATTTTTAGCTATTTTTATTTCTTCTTTAGAAATAGTTATAGGTTTTTTTTTGATTTTTGGTTATAGGATCAAGCTTACATCTTATGCTTCTTTTTTAATGATATTGTTTTTTACTTTCCTAACTTTTTATTCTGCATATTTTGATAAAGTTAATGATTGTGGATGTTTTGGGGACGCTATAAAACTTACGCCTTGGCAATCGTTTTATAAAGACATTATATTATGTTTTTTAACTGGCTACATATTAATTTACAGAAAGAAAATAAATTGTATTATAGGTCAAAATTTTAGAATATATTTTGCTGTAATAATTATTATTTCCGCTTTCACTTTTACTTTATATAATTATTATAATTTGCCAGTTAAAGATTTCAGACCATATAAAATAGGTAATGATATCAATAAAGAATTGATTTCAATACCTGATCAGTTAAAATATTCCTATAAATTGAAAAGTAAATCTACTAATGAGGTTATTCTTTTTGATAATTTTCCTGAAAACTATCAAGATAATTGGATTTACGAGGGTTATGAATCTATAGTGATAAAAAAAGGAAAGGAATCTAAAATTCATGATTTCAGTATTGAATGTCAAGAGGGTGATTTGACATCATATTATTTGGGTTTAGAGAAATTGTTTTTAGTTGTCATGTATGATGTTGAAAAGGCGAATAGTGAATTAATTAATAATTTAAAAAAACTATATTTTAAATCCTTACAATTAGATATTGATTTTGTGATTTTGTCTGGCTCTTCTAATGATTTAAATGAAAATTATAAAAATAAACATTCACTTACTTGTGATTTTTGTTTTACAGATGCTACTGCTTTAAAAACTATTATAAGGAGTAATCCTGGTGTTTTGTATTTGGAAAAAGGTGTTATTGTTGATAAATATCATATTAGGAATTTAGATAAGATTGATCTTAATTAAATTGCATGAAATTATTATTTAAGAAATTATTTCATTCATTTCTTACAGTCATCGGAGTTATAACTGTTGTTTTTATTTTCTTCAATGTTATTCCGGCTGATCCGGCGAAAATAATGTTAGGACAAAGAGATGATTTGAGACAATTAGAAAATATAAATAAAAAATATGCTTTTGACAAACCCTTGTCTTATCAATATTTTTATTATTTAAATGATTTGTCATGTATTTCGATACATGATAATTCAAATTCAGATAATTACACATACAGTGGTAATTATAATTATTTCACTATTATTTCATTTAATAATAAGATTTTAGTTTTAAAATTTCCATATTTAAGAACTTCTTTTGTTAAATCTAATAAGCTTGTTACAGATATTATATTAGAGACTTTTCCTAATACTTGTATTTTAGCTTTTGCTTCTATATTGTTTGCGTTGTTTTCAGGTCTTTTTTTAGGTATTCTTTCAGGTTATTATAAATATTCTTTTATTGACAGATTTATTTTATTTTTCTCTTCTTTAGGCGTAGCTTTGCCTTCTTTTTTTTCAGCTATTATTTTTTCTTGGTTTTTTGGATTTGTTTTATTTGAGTATACTAATTTTAATTTAACTGGAGGGTTATATTATATTGATGAATTTGGGAATGAAAATCATTTTATGTTGAAAAATTTAATATTACCAGCTTTCACTTTAGGTGTCAGGCCGCTGTCTGTTATTACTCAATTAACTAGAAGCTCTTATATTGATATTTCTCAGCAAGATTATATAAGAACCGCTTATGCTAAAGGTTTAGACAAATTTACTATTATAAAGAAGCATATTATGAAAAACGCTTTAAATCCAATAGTTACTAGTGTTTCAGGATGGTTTGCATCTATGTTAGCTGGTGCTGTTTTTGTTGAATACATATTTGCCTGGAATGGTATAGGGAAAGAAATAGTTGAAGCATTAAACAACATGGATTTACCTGTTGTCATGGGCTGTGTTTTATTGATTGCTTTAGTATTTATTATTATTAACTTGTTAGTAGATGTTGTATATTTGTTGTTAGATCCTAGAGCTAAATAGTTGACTATGAAAAAAAAATATTTAATAGCTAATTGGAAGATGAATATGTCTTTTGGGGACATCAAACAGTTTGAAAAAGAATTTAAAAGTTCATGGGATGTCTTTGTAGATGATTTGCCTGAGCTGTTAAAGGTTGTTTTTTGTCCTTCTGCTCCATTTTTAGATAATCAGATAAACGTAAGAAAAACATATATAGGTGCTCAAAATTGCAGTAATAAAGATAATGGCGCGTTAACAGGAGAGTTTTCTGCTAAAATGATTTCAGATTTTTGTGATTATGTGATTTTAGGACATTCAGAAAGAAGAAAGATGTTTTGTGAAACAGATGCTTTAATATTAGAGAAAATACATCTTTGTATTAAATATAATTTAAAAGTAATTTTATGTTGTGGTGAAGATGAAGAGCAAAGAAATAACAGTAACCATTTTAACATAGTGAAAAAACAATTACTTTCTACTTTATGTAAAATAGATTATGCTTTATGGGATAAAATTATTGTTGCTTATGAGCCAGTTTGGGCTATAGGAACTGGTAAAAGCGCGAATATTGAAGAGATAGAAGAGATGCATAGTTTTATTAGAAATTTTATTTTACATCATAATAAAAACAGTAATATTCCAATATTATATGGAGGTAGTTGTAATCAGGATAATATTGCTTCAATAATTTCTTGTTCTAATGTGGACGGATCTTTAGTGGGTTCAGCTTCTTTAGATTCATGTGAGTTTTTTTCAATGATTAAAATTGTCGCTAATTATTTATCTAATGATGCGCTTTAGTTTTAAACTAAAAGTAGTTAATAACAATTAGACTTATTAATTACTAGTTTATATAAATAATTATAACTTTTATGTATTAAAATAAAGTATGATCTTAAGATTTATTAGAATATTTTTTATTTTTCTTTTTACTCTTTGTGCTATAAATAATGTGTTTTCTCAAAAAGAAAAATTAAAAGTTTTTTCCGACAATTCTAAAGATTTTTTCCAAGATTTAAAACTTTTCATGTCTACTTCTTCTAATTCTGAACATAAAGATATAGTTGTTGCTTTTGAAAAAAAATATAATAAAGATTTAATATCAAAAGACAATTTCAATGATATTAGGAAGGTGTTTGATTTAATGTTGCAACACAGAAAGAGACCAAATACTCATTTTAAATATTTTATTCAAGCTCTAAATAGTTTTATTGACTCCGAAAGCTTTAAGGGTGAGTTAATTAATTGGTTGAAAATAATTGATCATTTAACAGTTAATTCAACTAGCAGTAGGCTTATTAAATTTTTAGGATTTTCAGAAATGTTTTTTCAAAATAAATATTTACAAAATTCAAGGTCTTTAATATGGCAAGTTGATTACGCGTCATTTAATTTTGTGTTAGATTCAGTTCCTTTGGTTTATTTTGGTGAATCGAATAATCTTTATTGTTATGCTAAAGGAGATACTATTAGTGTTTTGAAAACGAAAGGTTTTTATAGTCCAATAACAAATATTTGGTATGGTGATAAAGGTATAGTGAATTGGTCTAGAGTGGGTTTAGATGAAAATCAAGTTTATGTTGAATTATCAGATTATAAGATTAAAACAAGAATGTCTGGATTTAGCGCAGATTCTATTAAGTTTTTTAGAAAAGATATTTTTCCGGAAAAGTATTTGTTAGGTGTTTTTAGTGATAAGCTTGTCAATAAGAGAGCAGATGGTGATGAGTATCCTAAATTTAAATCTTATAATAATAAAATAGTAATTAAAGATATTATTCCTGATATTGATTTTGTAGGAGTTTATGCTTTAGAAGGAGCTAAGTTTGTGTCCTCTTCTGATAATATTCCAGCCACATTAATATTTTTTAAAAACGACAAAAAGATTGTTTCAGCCTCAAGTAATAATATTTCTATTAATAATGATTTAATTATTTCAAATAGCGCAACTGTTAATATTTATTTAAACAAAGATTCTATCGTGAATTCTAATGTTATGTTAAAGTATTTTTTCACACAAAACGAATTTAATTTAATTTCATCTTTTAATAATTCTCAAATACCATATTATAATTCTTATCATGAAATAGACATGTATTTTGATGTTTTGACATGGAATACAGATGACAATATAATGTATTTTGGATCTCTTCCTCAGAATAAAAAGTCGGCTATTTTTACTTCTTCTAACTATTTCTCTGAATCAAGTTTTCATTCTTTAGGAGGTATAGACAGAGTGCATCCTCTTTTAAAGTTGAGTCAATTTATTAAAGAACACAAATTGGACAATGAGTTTTCTACAGATTATTTTATAAGTAATTTTGATTTACCGTATGATCAAGCTTTAAAATTTATAAATAGATTAAATAATTTGGGATTTGTTATTATAGATTATAAAACAAATTCTATAATAGTAAAAAATAAATTATTTGAATATTTAGACGCTTATTCTAAAAAAATTGATTTTGATAACATCAAATTTAGTTCAAGAAACGCGAAAAGTAATATAAATGCAGAATTAGATTTGGGATCTATGGATTTGAAAATATTTGGAGTAGATTATATACCTGTGAGTCAAATTAGAAAAGTATTTGTGCGCCCTAAAAGTGATTTTGTTATTCTTAAAAAGAATAGAGATTTCTCTTTTACTGGCTCTGTTTATGCTGGTTTAGGAGAAAAATGCAAAATACATGGTAAAAATATATTTTTTCATTATCATGATTTTAAATTTTCTTTTATAAAAGCAGATTCATTGTCAATGAAAGTCCCATCAAGTCCGCTTTTATTAGATGCACGCGGCTTTCCTGTTCTTGAGAAGCTTGTTATCCCGATTCAAAAGTTTAGCGGAGAATTATTAATTGATGATTTAAATAATAAGTCAGGTAATTTGGTTAAAGATTTTGGGCAGTTTCCTATTTTGCGTGGTTATGAAGAATCACAAGTTTATTATGATGATCCTAAAATATATAAAGGTGTTTATAAAAGAGATATATTTTACTTCAATCTTGATCCTTTTGAAATAGATAGTTTAGATAATTTCACAAGAGAATCTTTAAGTTTTACAGGTATTTTACATTCTGCTGATATTTTTGAACCATTTAGAGAAAAATTAGTTCCTCAAGATGATAATTCTTTAGGGTTTGAAACATCTACTCCAGAAGAAGGTTTGGTTATTTATAATCAAGGAGAATATTTTAATAAAATATTTTTAAACAGCAAAGGTTTGACAGGTACAGGAATGTTGAATTATAATAACGTTACCTCTGTGTCTGATGAATTTGTATTTTTCCCCGATTCTATGACAGCGAATGTTAATAGTTTAGTTGTTAATCAAATTCCTAAATATGATTATCCTTTAATTACAGCAAATAATGTACTGGAACATTTAGACGTTAAGAAAGATATTATTAAAATTTCTTCTAAACAAGGGGATATCAGTCTCTATGATTCTCTAGCTACATTTAAAGGAAGTCTGTTTTTATTAAAAAATCAAGTTTTTGCTAATGGGGTTTTGTCAATGGATAAATTTGATATATCTTCTAATAAATTTGATATATTAAAATATAATATAAAATCTGATACAGCTGATTTTGTTTTAAAAACCTCTTCAGGTTTAGGAGAAATGGCTTTTGAGTCTGTAAATCTTAAAACTAATATAGATTTATTAAATAGATTAGGCACATTTAAATCTAATGGAGAAAAATCTTTTGTGATCTTTAAGGAAAATCAATTTATATCATACATAGATGTTTTAAATTGGTTTATTGATAAAGATCTTATTTCATTAGGTCCTTTAAATAAAGAAAATAATAATGCAGATTTTACAGGATCCGAATTTATTTCTATTCATCCTGAGCAAGATTCTTTAAGTTTTATTGCGCGATCTGCTGAATATAATTTATCTGATTATATTATTTACGCTCATGGAGTAGATTCTATAAGTTTAGCTAATGGTTATATGTATCCTGACAATGGAGATGTGAAAATCATGCAAGACGCTAAAATTGCAAGGTTTAATAATTCAAGAATATTTTTTAATGAATATTATATAAATAATTGCGATCTTGATGTTTTAGGTAAATTTAATTTTAGTGGACAAGGTTTTTATGAATTTGTAAACAATCAAGACACAGTTTTTGAATTATTTGTAGATAAAATTTATATCGAAAATGATAAAATTGCAGCAAGTGCAACTTCAGAAAATGACATCATTTTGAGTGATAAATTTAAATTTAGAGGTGATATGAAAATGCTTTCAGGTAAAAAAGATATTTTGTATTCAGGTATTTTAAAGATTTATTCAGCATGTAATATAATTAGTGATAAGTCAATATATATTGATCAACATTTAAATATGGATACACTTTATATTGTTTTAGATGATAAAATCACAGATAATAATGCTGATTCGTATGTTGGTTTATATTTTGATAATAATAATTTATATTTTGGCTTTTTTGACAGTTTGGATGATGATATATATAAAGTTTTAGAATATAAAGGTATTTTGTATTATACTGACAGTAATTTTGTAGTCAAAAATGATGTAAATTCTTTTTCTCTAAATGAAAACAGTTGTATTGTGAGAGGTTTAGGTTTATTTGACTTTGGTTTTGATTTTGGACTTTGTAATAGCTTTGTTGCTGGTAAATTTGAATTTGATATTAATAAAAATAAATTTTTTACAAATTGTATGTTAGGTCTAGATTTCAATTTAGATAAAAAGAAATCTTTTGAAATATTAGGCACAACTATTCAAGACGATTTAATGTTAGAAGAAATAGAATTAGAGGAAAGTTTTTATTTGCCTTTATTTAGTTTCTTTTTACAAGAGGATCAAGTTTATGATTATGACATTTATGGAGAATTTAAATATGTTCCAGATCAGATTAATAAAAGTTTATTTTTTTATGATGTACAATTAAGATGGGACAACAGTAGTAATGTTTTTTATTCTGTAGGAGATTTAGGTTTAGGTAATATAAAGCAGTATCAAATAAATAAAAATTTAAAAGGCGGTATTTTGTTAGATAAAACAAATAATTCATTTGATATTTTACTTGAAAGTGAATATGAAAGTTATGAATACTATTTTTTCAATTATAAACATAAAAACAAAACACTTAGTGTTTTTTCAGAAAACATGGATTTCATGAATCAGATTTTAGATACTAAGAAGTCAAAAAGAGAAGAAAAAAAGAAGAAAAAGTTAATTTATTTTTATGATGTGTTTGATTCTGAAGAAGATAAAGAAATATTTAAAAATAAATTAAATAAATTATAGTCTTTTTGATATTTTTGTTTTAAAATTTGGCTCCGTAGCTTAACTGAATAGAGCACCAGATTACGGCTCTGGAGATTGCAGGTTTGAATCCTGCCGGAGTCACAAATAACAATAAATTATATATGGGAGATAAAAATTTTTGGCCTTTAACATTAAATAGATCATTTGATGATTTGATACTTGGTATTCTGAAAATAAAA
>CAXEHY010000104.1:0-3942 GCA_963996865.1 uncultured Flavobacteriales bacterium
GTTCAGGAAAAACAACATTGGCAACTAAACTTGCTAAGGATTTTAATACTCGCCTAATATTAGAACAATTTTCAGATAATCCATTTTTATCAAGATTTTATAAATCTCCTAAAGAAAATGCTTTTCCGTTAGAACTTTTCTTTATGGCAGAGAGGTATCACCAATTAAAACAAGGACACGAACAAGATTTGTTTCAGCCTAATATTATTTCTGATTATTTTTTTATCAAATCAAAGTTATTTGCTCAGAGAAATTTACAAGCAGATGAGTTCCAATTATTTAATCGTCTGTTTGAAATTATGTTTTCATCTATTTCTACTCCAGATTTAGTTGTTTATCTTTATTCAAATATAGATAAGTTACAGAAGAACATTAAAAAAAGGGGGCGAGTTTTTGAACAAGAGATTTCTGATAATTATTTAGAAGGCATTCAAGAAATATATTTAGATTTCTTTAAAAAACAAAACAATTTTCCTGTGTTAATATTAAATATTTCAAATGTAGATTTTAAACAAGATATTTCGGTTTATAATGAAATAAAACATATTATTAATAAGCAATATGATAATATTGTTTATAGATTTGAATTAAAACAACCAATGTTGTAGGTTTTTATCAGTTAATTTTTCAAGTTTTAGAATATCTTCTCTATAATGCTTTTCTGTGAGTTTTTTACACAACTTTGCATCTATCTTTTGTGGTTTTGAATAGACTAAACTAAAAATAATGTTAAGGATAAAATTTGGTAGATATTTATTGAACTCTATGTTAGGGATTAAGTTATAATATCTGAATTTCATTAATAACCAGCCAAATAAGCCTTTTGGAATTCCAGACATATTTGCTTTATTAGTTGTATTAGGAGAAAAACTGCTATCAATATTTAGAAATTTCATTACTTCTTTTGTAATGTTTTGAGGATCATTAATTAGATCCCTAAATAATATAATTTTGATATTTTTTTTAGGGAATATCTGGTAATATCTGCTTAATTGTTGAAAATACAGTCCTTTACTTTTATAGTAATATAGAGGGCTCCAATTTTCTTTCTCTCTCAATTCTTCAGCTTTAAAAGCATCTTCAAAGTTATCTATAGTTTCTCTACCTGATCTTTTAACATGTAGATAATTTGAATAAGCTCTTTCTGTAGGCTGCCTAAGTATTGCAATAATTTTAGTATTAGGCAAATACTTTTTAATTAATTCAGGACAGTCTTTATCATATATATAGGCTGGAGAAGCTTCACCTATTGCTTTCTCAGTTGTTACTTCCTTAAATAGACTATAATATTCATCAAAAGATGTAATTTTTTTTCTTTTGGATCCTTTTAATATGTAATCTTTCTTTTTATTGAGATTATTAAAGAACATAGGTTCTTTAACATTAGTCATAAATATATCAGGGTGTTGTTTCAAATACGTATACAATGAAGTGGTTGCAGCTTTCATTGTCCCAATAATTATAAAATTAGGTTTTTTTTTGTCAGACATAATATAAAAATAGCCCCAATCTGGGGGCTATTATAATAAGTTATATTTTTTTAATATTATTCTGTTAACTTAATAAACAACTCGCTTGTTCTTAGATTTATAAATTCAATATCATTTATAGCTTCTATTTTGTAATTTGCATCAGCCGAAACAGCTTTTGTTAAATTACTAATAGCTAAATCATTTTCTCCTCTTCTTGCTGCTATAATAGCATTGAGATAACTACAAGAAGCTGTATTCTCGTTACAATTTACGCTATTATTTCCATTCATCATTTGTGCTAGAGTAGCATTATATGATGTTTTATTTTTAAAATATCTTGCTGCTTTATTGTATTCTCCTTGTCTAATATCTAAAATAGCTTGATTTAATTCTGTGGTATTTGCTTGGTCAAATAATTTTTGAGCCTTTTTTAATTCTCCTTTTCTTGCATAAATTATACCTTTATTTGTTAAAATATCATGTTGCCCTTTTCCCCCTAGAACATTCTCAGCTCTATCAAGGAACTCCATTGCTTTGTCTAAATCATTTTCACTTAAATGTATGCACGCTAAATTGTTATATCCTCTCCAATCATTATGAAGCTCAATGACAGAGTTATAGATAGAGGCTTGTACATTTTTATCATTGTTTAGAGTAGCAGAAAAAAGTAATTCTTTGAGGTCTAATGAATCAGGACTAGTAATTGATAAATTAGCAATCTCCTCATCACTTCTTTTTGGTTCAAAAGAACGGATTACAATGACAGCTTTTCTTAATTGCGGTAACACATTATCTTTCAATGCGTCATAAATTTCAGAAAGATCTCTAATTTGTTGTTCTCTTAATTCTACGTCTTCAACTGAGTTTACAATTTTGTTTATTCTTCTTTTATCTTTCATTTGAGATAACTTTACTATAGATTCAAAGCCCTCCCAATCTTCTCCAATAGATGTTTCAGTATAAAGCTCATTGTTATCTGCCCCATCAACCTTTAAGGTTTTCAATAGATTCTTTGTGTACTGCATTGTACTTTTCATTCTTTTCTCTGACACATTCTCATTGGTGTTTACTGACCCTTCTGGGGACGCATATGACATAATTTCAATGGAGTGTGTTTTATATTTATTTTTTACAAAATCTGTTAGTTGTTTAATGTCTTCATCACTTTTTTCGGTTGTTCTGATTTTAGATTGATTTACTAAAAAATAAATAGTTGCAGTTTTTTCAATTATTGTCTCATGTTCATATGCATGATTATCATTTGCTAGATCTTCATTGTTGAATACTCTTCTTGATGTTGCCATGACTCCGCTTGCTATATTTATGGGACCTAGTATTTGCTCTTGATCCTCTAAGTTTGCAGCAGAGCGTAATTTATCTTTTAATTTAGCAATGGCTCTTATTTCTAATCTAGAATTATTCATCTTTTTTTCATAATCAATATTATCTTGATAAGAGAATTTACCGCCCGTCGCATAAAATATTGTTTTCTCTCCTCCTGTAGCTTCTTCTCCTTGAATTTTTATTGTTTTAAAAGCAGTTTCACCGGTTTCATAAACTAATACAGGAGTTAAAGACACAGTTGCTTGTTTCGCAAAATATTTTTCAGGGAAATTAGCTTCCAGGTCTAATGTTATTTTTCCTGCATGTGCTTCTAGATTCTCAGGATTTACCACATAATTAACAGTATTATACTTATTAGCCATATGACTTAATCCACAGCTATTTAATAATATTATAAATGTTGTAATATAAATGATGTTTAAGATTCTCATTGTTTTTTGTTTGAATTAATTATGGTTCTAATTATTGCAAATGTAGAAAATAATTAACTCTAAGCATATCGTTCTATATGCTTTTTATTATTACTTGTTAGTAATTTTCAGTTAATTAAAACATTTTATAAATTTGTGTGCATAAATATTTACAATATGATTAGAAAGAAAATAATTTTTATTATCATTTTAGTATGTCCTTTTATTATCACACATGCTCAAGATTCTTCAAATAATCCTAACATTAAATTTGATTCTAAAGAAGAACAAGATAAGTCTTTTAATATTTTAGATTATTTAAGTAGTGTTGGGTTGAGTGCTGGAGTTACCGAATTTAATGGAGATATTGTTGGAGGAGGATTCATGAATAGTATTAATATAAATAATATATACAGTATTCGTTTAGGTAAGGAGATAAATCAGATATTTACTATTCGTTCAGATTTTATGTTTGGACATCTAAATGGAGAAAAACAAACAGTGAGTTCAGCAGTTTATGACCCGTACAGTTTTTATGAGGGGAAAGGTGAAGAGTTTCATGCTGATTTTATTGAGTTAGATTTAATAGCTAGCATTAATATCGAGAGCATTTTAACACAGTATCTCTCATATTCTGATAATAATAAATTAGATTTTTATTCTAACGTAGGTATTGGTATGTTGTCATTTAAAACAATTAAAAGTAATTTAGCAAC
>CAXEHY010000105.1:0-2337 GCA_963996865.1 uncultured Flavobacteriales bacterium
GTATAGGTAGCGCCATTCCAATCATAAGTATCACAAGCAGTAATAGCTGTAGTTGAAGTAGTACTATTATTAATAGTTAAATCTAATATCACCACTGAATCACAACCGGCAGCATTAGTCAAAGTATGAGTAGCTGTATTATTACTAGAAGTATAAGTAACACCATCTATCCAAGTATAAGCATCACAAGCAGTAACTACATCTATACCTGTATTACTATTATTAATAGTTAAGTTTAAAGTAGCTGTACTATCACAACCAGCAGCATTAGTAGTCACATAATCATAAGAACCACTAGACGTGTAAGTAGTGCCATTCCAATCATATGAATCACAAGCAGTAATAGCTGTAGTTGAAACCGCAGCAATAGGCTCAGTAATTATAACAGAATCTGTTGCTGAACAACCATAAACATCAGTTACTATAACACTATAAAAACCAGGGCTTAAAGCAACCTGAATAGAGTCTGTAGCACCGTTATTCCATAAAAAAGAATTTGATCCATTTGATCCTGTAGTTGACGCTATTACAGTTCCGTTAGCTAAACCATTACAAGAAACATTAGTAGCGGATAATGATAAAATAATATTACAAGGACATGTTATTGGAAGAGCGGTAGTTTGATTATCTACATCTCCTAATTCAGAATTTATCTGAGAATAAAAAAACAAATCTCCTTGAGAAGCAGGGTTAATAAAAATGCTATTTAAAACTACAGTTGATGTATTACCAGCTGTAATATTATTACCATCATTATAAGAGGCGTTAGCAACCACAGAAATACCTGGATTCATGTTCGATAGAGTAACACTCCCCATATTATTACCATTAGCAGAATCAATTGCATATACTATAACCTGGTTTGTTGGTAAAATAACTCCAACAATTAAATCAGCAACAAATGAAATATCTCCTCCAGCTGCAATTAATGAAATTGATCCTATATTTTGTCCAATATTTAATGACGCAATATCAAATGATCCGTCACTCGTAGTAAATAAAAAAGTGGACATATCTGGCTCATTAGCATCTTGAGATGTAGTAAATGTTATATCACTAGTGGTGTTACAATCTAAAGTAGATAGACTAATAGATAAAGTAGGACTAAAGGGAATACAAGGATCAAACCCGGTATTTCCTCCAACACAATTACCACAACTATCAATATAAGCTGATCCACCTAGATCGTTATTACAATCAGTAGATAATATTGAAACTGATACTGTTTCTTGAAAAACATCAAATAATTCTGATGTTAAATTAAAATCAAAATCTACTATTTGAGGAGAAGATGGGTTAACAAATAAATTAATAAATGTAACTGATTGATACATTCCAGCTGTGGTATTATTAGTGTCAGCTGGAGCATTTGTTAAAATTTTCACTCCTCCTGTAGATAAATTTTCTAAATCTATATTAGATAATACATCTCCTGTTGAATCACTAACTGCTCTTGCTATGATTTTATCATTATTTATAATAAAATCTACATAAACGGTATAATCAGCATTTAAAAATCCGCCTCCAATCATTCCATCTCCATGTCCTATTACGTCATTTACATTTAAGCCTGTAAAATTAAAATGACCTGAATTAGAAAGCATAAAAATTGTAGCTATATCAGGTTCATTTGCATCCTGAGAAACATTTATTTGTATATCTGTAGTGTCTGACACTGTTTGAGAAAAAATACTAAAAGTAACTGATGGACTAAAAGGTATACAAGGGTCATCTCCTGTGTTTCCTCCAACACAATTACCACAACTATCAATATAAGCTAATCCGTTTTGATCCCCATTACAATCTAGAGGGAAAGCCGAAACTGTAGTAAAATTAGCGCTACTTGACCAACTACTAAAAGTTCCATCTAAACACCATGTTTTGATACGCCACTCATAAACTGTATTGTCATTTAAACCAGTAAGATTAACTTGATTTGTGGACGCAGGAATATTGACAGGACTTGAAGCAAACATCCAAGATCCTTGTCCTTGTTCTCTATAAGAAACTCTATAATAATTAACATTAGAAGAATTATTCCAATTTAAATCAGCTGAATTTACAGTAATATTATCAGTGTAAATTGTATCAGGAGAAAAACATTGCGTATACGAAAATAGCGGTAGCAATAGCAACCACAAAACAAAATAAATTGCTTTGACAAAATTCTTCATAATATATATATACGCTTCCTTATTGTAAATATAACAATATATGATTGTAAATAGAAAAATTTTTGAAAAAATTGGTTGCCCGACTAGGGCTCGAACCTAGACTCTTCTGGACCAAAACCAGACGTGTTGCCAGTTACACCATCGGGCAAATTTAACGGCCAAA
>CAXEHY010000106.1:0-11639 GCA_963996865.1 uncultured Flavobacteriales bacterium
GCTACCACATAATAACCCCCAAAAGGAACATCTAATAAATCAGCAGAAGAACCTACCGGAAGATTAGTAGCACTATGATACCAAGTGTAATTATAACCAGCAGCAGATGGAACACCACCAGTAACATAATCAACCGTAGCTGAACCTAAAGGAGAACCAAAACATATAGCATCAAAAGAAGAAGCTGTAATCTGAACAGAACTAGCAGGAGGATCTACAGTTACTGTCTGTATAACTGAACAACCTACTCCGTCCTGAACCACTACATCATAATTACCAGGATTTAAATTTGAAAAAATATTAGAATACTGATAAGTATTGCCGCCGTCAATAGAATACTGATAAGGAAAAACCCCAGTATTAATCACAATCTCTATCTGACCATCAGTATATCCAGAACAAGTAACATTAGAAATATTTGTAGCGAAATTATAAGAGTTATATGTTACCACAACATTAGAAATATCATCAGAACAAGGAGGAATACCTGTAACTATATATGAATATGTACCTTGAGGTGAAAGAGAAGGATCTAAAATATTTGAAACAGAATTGCCATTAGGATCTTCCCAATAACCACCTAAATCATAATTACCATTAAGATAATTAAATAAATCAATAGATGGATCTCCTGTGCATAAAGTAACACTGCCATCTTGACCAGCAAACGGAGGTTCATTAACCACAATATTTGTACTACTTTGACCAGAACAACCTAAATTACTTGAAACACTATAAGTTACAGCATGAGAACCTGTCCCAGCATTTGAGGGATAAAAAATACCATTAATAACTCCTGGACCAGAATAAAATCCTCCTAGAGGTTCACCCCCAGTTAATACAAAAGGTGCTCCACTAATACAAGTTTCAGGATAAGATGGTAGTTCAACAGGGTTGCCTCCAACTGTAATACAATAAGAATAAGTAAATAAAGCGTTAATAGGACAAGCGTCATCAGCAACAGTAACAGTGAAACAATGAGGTACGCTTCCTGTATCATTCATTGTGGGAATCCAAGAAAAAGTACCAAATGCTCCAGGAGTACTATTATTATTAGGAGTAAAAGACGCTGAAGGAATGCCATTATTCCATATCATTGTTAAATTATCAACACTATCATTATCATTAGATAAAATATTAAAAGTCAAAAGCTCTCCAGGACAAACTATTGTATCTGTATTATATGAATTAATAGGTAATTCATCCACTCCGCTTAATGAAGGTATATTATTGGTGCAAGGCTGAACATTAACCTGTACATCTCTAATTATACTTCCAATTAAAACCCCATTTCTATATTCTGATATTCTTACAGCAATAATTGTAACCTGTTGCGATGCTGGTATTACACATAAATTACCATTAGTAGAATCAAAAGTCGCAACACCATCAAAAGGATTTGACGCAGTATAAGGATTTCCTAATGGATTATTACCATACACTATAGTCCCTAAGGGTCCATTCATAGGTGTTATCGGCTCATAAGCTAATGAGTCTCCCTCAGCATCTGTCGCACCATTATTATAACAGTATAATTGATTATCACAAATAAATGAAACTGGCGGATTAGTGAATGTTGGAGAATTATTACAACCAACTGCGGCTGTATTGTTAAGTAAACTTTCCACATAAATATCTTCTGCACCAGGATTATTTATATTAGTTATAGCATTATTACGACAACATTCACTGGTGCTAATTATCCAATCATCACATTCATAAGGCATTCCTGTTAAAGGGTCTGTGGGAAAAGTAATTACACCCTCATAAACCCACTCTTCTATTCCTGGGAAAGTGCCTCCTGTACATAGAGTTTGAAAACCAGGACATATTGGAGTAATATCCTGGCCAGTATTAGGTATCGGGAATAATGTTTGAGAAAAACTTTGACCACAAGACATTGAATTCACATTAATAAGAAATGAACCAGGAGCAGAAATACCATCACAATCTCTATAAAAACTTACTGTCACTATATAAGAACCTGGATTTGTTGTGTCACATCTATATGTTATATCTAGACCACTAGCATGAGTTGCTGAAATATCATTACTAAAAAATAAAAAAACAAATAAAAAGAAAAAAGCTGCCGTTCTCATCTAAATAAATTTATAAAACCTTTCCTATAATACTCGTTGCCAGTCAAACCTGATCCGGTTAAAATATAAAAATAAACTCCCTCCTCAACTGTCTTGCCATTCATGTTCTTTCCGTCCCAATTCATACCTGGATCATTTGACTCAAATATTTTTTTTCCAAATCTATTAAAAATAATTGCATAAAACTCAACTAAAGCATGATTTTCTAAAAAATTAAAATAATCATTTATTCCGTCATCATTTGGAGAAAAAACATTTGATATTTCATTCTGATATAACAAACCTTCAATAATAATTTTTTTTGTAATAGTATCAAAACACCCATAACCATTACGCACAATTAAATTTAAATCATAATCTCCTGCAATATCATATTCAAAATTTAAATTAATATTACTTGAATTTTGATTATTTGTGCTCCACAAACAAGAAGTATACCCTATACTATGATTGATGGCATTAATTTCAAAAGGAGCAACTCCTATTGAACTTATTAATTCAAAATCAGCTTGCAAAAAAACAGAATCTTCTACAAAACATGAATTACTATCAATGACACTAACATAATAAATATGTGATCCTGAAAAAGTTATTTGACTAAGAGTAGAAAATACATTCTCTAAACTATCTTGCCAAAAAATAGAATAAGGCTCTACCCCTCCTGAAATTACAGATTTAATATTGTTCATGCTGTCGCATACAAAATCTAACATAAGCACAGATGGTTCTTTTATTTTAATTTCTAAACTGTCAATACAATTATTTGAATCTTTTAAGAAAAAAATATAATCGCCCGCGGTTAAATTGTCAAAAATATTACTGCTTTGAAAACTCAACCCATCAATAGAGTAAGAATAAGGTTCTAAACCGTTAAAACCTAATAAAGAGACTTCTCCATTATCACCTTGATAACATTTCACATGAACAGTGTCAATAACCTGCAATTCACAAGCATTGAGATTTTGTGAAAAAAATAAATCACAAAATATTAAAAATGAAAAAAAATAAATTAATTTCATACACCTTGTTAATGTCCAAATATAAAATTAATAATAAAAAAATTGGAAAAATATCTTTCTGAATTAAATAAAGATCAAAGAAAAGCTGTAGAATACAATTCAGGCCCATCGATAATTATAGCTGGACCAGGATCTGGGAAAACAAAAGTATTAACAAACAAATTAGCATATTTAATAAAATCTGGAGTTAATCCTTTCAATATCCTAGCATTAACTTTCACAAACAAATCTGCAAAAGAGATGAAAAATAGAGTTAAATTGATACTAGACTCTTCTTCATCTTATAACACCTGGATGGGGACTTTTCATTCTGTGTTCTATAAAATATTAAGAATAGAATGCGATAAAATCAATTACGAAAAAAACTTCACCATATATGATAGCTCTGACTCTAAAAACTTAATAAAAAAAATAATTAAAGATTTAGCTTTAAATAAAGATTTATACAAACCTAATTTTATATCATACAAAATATCATCTTTAAAAAATAATTTAATCACATGGCAAAATTACAGTACAAACATAGAGTTAAAATTAGAAGATGAATCTGCGGGAAGACATAACTTTATTGAAATATATAAAAGATATCAAAAAAAATGTTTTCAAAATCAAGCAATGGATTTTGACGATTTATTATTAAATACTTATCTTTTGTTAAAAAAATTCCCTGATATTCTTTTTAAGTATCAAAATAAATTTAAATATATATTAGTTGACGAATATCAAGACACAAATTACGCTCAATATAAAATAATTAATAAACTTGCTGAAATAAATGAAAATATATGTGTTGTCGGTGATGATTCTCAAAGCATTTACGCCTTTAGAGGAGCAAATATTAAAAATATATTAAATTTTAAAAACGACTATCCTGATCATAAAATGTTTAAGCTAGAACAAAACTATCGTTCTACAAAAAAAATACTTGACACAGCAAATACCCTTATCAAGAATAATCAAAATAGAATTGAAAAAAAAATATGGACTAATAATCAAGAAGGAAATGAAATTATCATAAATCAGAGTAATTCAGATTTTGAAGAAGGTGATTTTGTCACTAAAAAACTAATAGAATTGAATGACAATTTTAATAATTCTGCGATTTTATATAGAATGCATCATCAATCTAGATCAATAGAAGAAAGTCTAAGAAGAAAAAACATACCTTACCAAATTTATGGAGGAATATCATTCTATGAAAGAAAAGAAATAAAAGATGTTTTAGCATATTTCAAATTAACCATCAATAGTTGTGACGAAGAGTCTTTATTCAGAATAATAAATTTTCCTAGTAGATTAATTGGCAAAAATACTGTTCAGAAAATAGCTCTATATGCGAATCAAAATAATATAACTATTTGGGAAGCATTAAAGATGCTAAAAAAATCATTAAATGGAGAATCAACCATTAACATCAATGATAAGAAAAAAAAATCATTAATAGATTTTTATGAAATGATGAATTTTTTTAAAATACAAGCGGAAACAAAACCTGCAATAGAAGTGGCAAATTACATATTAGAACACTCTAACCTTATGTTTGAATACAAAAAAGACATAACCCCAGAAGGAAAAATAAGATTACGAAACATAGAAGAATTAATTAACGGCATAAAAGAATTTTCCACATTATCTCAAGAAAATTTTTTATTATCAGATTTTATATCTGAAATATCTCTAATGACAAATCAAGATAAAGAACAAGATTATGAAAAAGAAAAAGTGACATTAATGACTATTCACGCATCGAAAGGACTAGAATTTAAAAATGTATTTATAGTAGGATTAGAAGAAGGTTTATTGCCAGCAGATAAATCTCAAAATAATACTGACATAGAAGAAGAAAGAAGATTGTTTTATGTAGCCATAACTAGAGCCATAAATAACTTAATATTAAGTTATGCTAGATTTCGTAATAAATGGGGAGAAAGAATAAACAGTGAGCCTAGTAGATTTATATTTGAAATAAACAAAGACAATAATAGTAAAAATATAATTGACGAAAAATATAAAAAATTAAAAAAACTATCTGCTATAAAAGTTATAAATGATCAAAAAAACAGAATCAGCAGATATAAAAGCACTATTGATGTAATAAATAATTATAAAAATGGAGATTTAGTTACACATAAAAAATTTGGAATTGGGAAAATAATACAAAATAACAATGAAAAATGTATAGTAGATTTTAAAAAATCTGGCAAAAAAACATTATTATTAAGATTCGCTAAACTAAAGTTATTAAAATAAAATATATATTTGTTTTCATAATCTAATTTAAATGGAATATAATATAAATAGAAAAAAACTAGTCATTCCTGATTATGGAAGACATATACATGCATTTATCAAACATGCACAAGAGATCAAAAATAAAAAAGAAAGACAAAAATTCTGCGAAGGAATAATTCTTTTACTTGAAAATATTCATTATGGAGGAAAAGCAACTGAAGAAAACAAACAAAATCTATGGAACCATATTAATATAATGTCAGGATTTAATTTAGATGTTGAATTTCCTTATCAAGTAGAATCTAAAATTGAAAATGCTAAAAAACCAGACAAATTAAATTACTCGGAAAATAAAATAAAATACTCAAATAAACATTTTGGTAAAAATATTGGTTTAATAATTGACAAAATCAAAGAATCAAAAAATGAAAAAGCAAAAGAGCACCTAATAAAACTAGCTGTAAATTATTTGAAAAAATCTAGTCAACAATGGAATAAAAATCCGATGGACACAAATACACTTAAGCAACAATTTGAACATATGTCAAAAGGAGAGCTTAAATTCCCGGACAATTTAAATTATAAATAAATGAGCTCTTTTATTATAAAAGGCAATGCGAAATTAAAAGGTAATATTCAGCCTCAAGGAGCTAAAAACGAAGCTTTACAAGTTTTATGTGCAACTTTATTAAGTAAAGAAAAAATAATTATATCTAATATACCTGATATCATTGATGTCAATGTCTTGATTAAATTATTAAAATATATTGGTGTTAAAGTAACTAAAATTAATAATACTAAATATTCCTTTGAAGCAAAAAACATAAAAATTGAAAATTTTGGATCTAAAAAATACAATGAACTAGCAAATAAAATAAGGGGTTCTATTATGTTACTAGGACCTATGTTAGGGAGATTTGGAATAGCTAAAATTTACAAACCAGGAGGAGATAAAATAGGCAGAAGAAGACTAGATACACATTTTAAAGGAATAGAATCTTTAGGAGCAAAATCATCATATAATAATACAACTAAATCATTTAATTTTATTAGTAAAAATTTAACAGGAAATAATATTTTACTAGAAGAAGCTTCAGTTACAGGAACCGCAAATGTGATTATGGCTGCAATATTAGCTAAAGGAGAAACTGAAATTTATAACGCAGCATGTGAACCGTACATTCAACAATTATGTTTAATGCTGAATAATATGGGAGCTGAAATCTCAGGAATAGGATCTAATCTTTTAATAATTAAAGGAGTAAAAAAACTAAAAGGGTGTTCTCATGAAATATTACCTGACATGATTGAAATAGGAAGCTTTATAGGATTAGCCGCAATGACTCAATCAGAAATAACTATCAAAAATGTCAATTATCAAAAATTAGGAATAATACCTGAAACGTTTAAAAAACTTGGCATAAATCTTAAAATCAAAGGAGACGATATTCAAGTCTTGAAACAAAAAAACTATAAAATTAAAAACTTTATAGATGGCTCTATATTGTCAATTTCTGATGCTCCTTGGCCAGGATTAACTCCTGACTTATTAAGCATAATTCTAGTTGTAGCAACACAAGCTAAAGGTAGTGTGTTAATTCATCAAAAAATGTTTGAAAGTAGATTATTCTTTGTCGATAAATTAATTGAAATGGGAGCAAAAATTATTTTATGTGATCCTCATAGAGCAACTGTAATAGGTCTAAACAGAGAAACGAGTTTGAGAGCTACTATTATGAGCTCTCCTGATATAAGAGCTGGTGTAGCATTACTAATAGCAGCTTTATCTGCTGAAGGAACTAGTATAATACATAACATAGATCAAATAGACAGAGGATATAATAATATAGATAAAAGATTAAATAAATTAGGAGCAAACATCAAAAGAAAAAAATGAAAAATAAAATCTACTATATTATTATAATGTCAATATTCTTAATAACTGCAACTATGTTAACTGCAAATAAAATTACAGATAATAAAAATATACTTACAACAACAACACAAAAAAATGTTACAGGTATTAATATTGGAAATAAAGCTCCAAATATATCATTGAAAAATGAAAAAAATAAAATATTAAATTTATCAGACTTAAAAGGAAAAGTAGTTATAATAGACTTTTGGGCTTCTTGGTGTAAGCCATGTAGGACAAATAATCCTCATTTAGTAAGTATCTATAAAAAATATAACAAATCTAAATTTGATATAGGCAATGGATTAGAAATTTTTAGCGTATCTCTTGACAAAGACAAATCTAGATGGAGTCAAGCTATAAAAGTTGATAATTTATATTGGGATTATCACGTGAGTGATTTAAAAGGATGGGACTCAGACGCTGCTTTCTTGTACAATATTAGATCTATTCCTTCAATTTTTATAATTGACAAAAATGGATTTATTCAAGCTAAAAATCTAAGAGGAAACAATCTTAACACTTTCCTTGAAAAACATGTTTTAAAATAAAATACTGACATTTTGTCAATAATATAAATATGGCATAATTTTTGACATATTAAATTGTAAATAAGTAAAAAATGAAAAAACAAACCTTAAAAGTTCAAATTAAAGAACTAAAAGACAAATACTTAAGACTACATGCTGATTTTGAAAACTCAAAAAGAAAATCTGCCGAAGAAAAATTAAACTTAATTAATTATTCAGAACAAGATGTTATAACTGATTTATTGCCAGTTTTAGATAACTTTGAAAGAGCAATAAATTCAATTGAAAAATCAAATGAAGATTTAAAAGGATTTATTTTAATATATAATAATCTGAAAAACATATTAGAAAAAAGAGGATTATCAAAAATAGAATGTATTGGTGAAAAATTAAATATTGATTTTCATGAAGCTATAACACAATCCCCTGTGAAAAACAATAAAGAAAAAGGTCTTATAATAGATGTTATAGAAAATGGCTATTTATTAAAAGACAAAATCATAAAATTCGCTAAAGTTGTTATTGGTAAATAAATGTTATGAGTAAAAGAGATTATTATGAAATATTGGGATTAAACAAAAATGCTTCTGATACAGAAATAAAAAAAGCATATAGAAAAATAGCACTTAAGTTTCATCCAGATAAAAATCCAGGTAATAAAGATGCCGAAAATAAATTTAAAGAAGCGGCTGAAGCTTACGAAATTCTAAGTAATAAAGAAAAAAGATCAAAATATGACCAATTTGGTCACGCTGGATTTAATAATCAAGGTTTTGGAGGAGGAGGAATGAGTATGGAAGATATTTTTAGCCAATTTGGTGATATTTTTGGAGGAGACAGTCCATTTGAATCATTCTTTGGAGGAAGAAGCTCCGGAAGACAAAGAGTTTATAAGGGATCTGATTTAAGAATAAAAATTGCAGTATCATTAGAAGAAGTATTAAATGGAGTAAAAAAGAAAATAAAAATTAAAAAATTAAAAAAAGGAGAAAATGTAACGTATAAAACTTGTCCTCAATGCAATGGCACTGGTCAAATTACAAAAATATCTTCAACTATATTAGGACGTATACAACAATCATCTTCATGTAGTCCATGTTATGGTTCTGGAAAAATAATTGACAAAAAATCTCCAGACGCTGATCATAATGGTATGATAAACGAAAATGCAGAAATTGAAATAAACATTCCAGCTGGAGTTGAAGACAGAATGCAATTAAAATTAAACGGACAAGGCAATGAAGCTCCATTTGAAGGTGTAAATGGAGATTTAATTGTTTTAATAGAAATAAAAGAACATTCATTTTTTATTAGAGAAGGTTCAAATCTACATCATGAACAATTTATTACTTTTTCTCAAGCTACTCTTGGAGACAAAATAGAAATTCCAACTTTAAGCGGGAAAGCTAAAATAACATTAGAAAGTGGAACTCACAGTGGTAAAATACTAAGATTAAAAGGAAAAGGATTGCCTGATATCAATCAATATGGAAATGGAGATTTATTAATTCATATTAATATTTGGACTCCTCAGAAATTATCAAAATCAGAAAAAGAATTTTTTCAAAAATCAAAATCATCAGATAATTTTAAACCTACTCCAGACCAAAACAATAAATCTTTTTTTGATAAAGTAAGAGAAATTTTTAAATAAATATTTCTGAAGCTATTTCAATTAATTTTTGTTTATTTTTTATATTATTTCCTGTGTAAAAATAAAAATCCTGACTGCCTCCACCTTTAGCATTAATCGCTCTAGACAATTTTTGTATATTATTTTTTAAATCTATTTTATCGCCTAAACATAAATCTTTTGAGACACCTATTGTGAAATAAATTTTATCGTCGAAAACAGAAGTCAAAAAAACTACAATATTTTTATTTTTTTTAAAAAGAGAAAGACATAAAGACTTTAATAAGTCAGGAGGCAAACTAGTTGTTTCGAAAACTAAATTATAATTTTTTAATTTTTTTAATTTTAGCAGAAAAGTTTCATGATAATTATTTATTTCTTTTTGTTTATAGAAATCTATTTGATCTTGTAAAAACTTTTTTTCTTCAATCAAATTTTCAACTCCCTGCACAAGATCTTTATTCTTCACAAGATCTCTAATTCTTGAAACATCTAATTCAAGATTTTGTAAATATTTTAAAGCACAAAGAGAAGTTAATGCTTCTATTCTCCTGACACCTGAAGAAGAAGAGCTTTCATTAATTATTTTAAACAAACCTATTTCCCCAGTTGAATTGACATGAGTCCCTCCACAAAGCTCAATTGATTCTCCAAATTTAATTACTCTCACTAAATCTCCATACTTTTCCCCAAATAAGGCAACTGCTCCTTTAGATTTAGCGTCATTAAAAGGAATTATTTCATGCTCCAAAAGTATATTTTTAATTATAAAATTATTGACAAATAATTCAATCTCTATTAATTTATTTGAATTCACTTTCTCAAAGTGAGAAAAATCAAATCTTAAATAATCTGGACCAACATAAGATCCTCTTTGTTCAATATGATCACCTAAAATATTCTTCAAAGCAAAATGTAATAAATGTGTAGCAGAATGATTCACAGAGCTGAAAAATCTTTTTTCTTGATCAACAAATAATTTACATTCAACTTTTAAATTATCAGGTAATTCTTTAGTCACATGAACAGTTAAGCCAACATCTGATAAGGTGTCAATAATAAATATTTTTTTATCACTTATTTCTATGTAACCTGTATCTCCAGACTGCCCTCCAGATTCCGCATAAAAAGGGGTGTAATTAAATACTAAATGATAATATTTTTCATTATTATACTTCACCTCTCTGTATTTAACTAAACTTGCTGTACACGATAATTTATTATAACCTATAAATTCTTGTACATCATCCTCTAAAATAACCACCCATTCAGACATAATATTTTTTTGATTACTCTTAGACCTTTCTTTTTGTAAAATTAAACATTTTTCAAACTGATCTTTATTAAAGCTAAGTCCTTTTTCTTTTAATATTATTTCAGTTAAATCAACTGGAAATCCATAAGTATCATATAATTCAAAAATACTTTCTCCGCTAATTTCTTTTGATTTAGCAGAAGAAACTAAACTGTCAATCAAATTTAAACCTTTATTTAAAGTAATTAAAAATAATTTTTCCTCATTTTTAATTATATCCTCAATAAAATTCTGATTTTTCTTAATTTGATTATAAGAAGGCATTGCTTTCACGAGATCTTTAACTACTGAAAAAATAAATGGATTTTCCATCTTTAAATAAGAAAAAGCATACCTGATAGCTCGTCTAAGTATTCTTCTAATAACATAACCAGCTCCAGTATTATCTGGTATTTGACCATCAGCTATACTGAAACAAACTGCTCGTAAATGATCTGCTATAATACGAATCGCTATGTCTTTTTTTTCGTCTAAACCATATTGCACAGAAGACTTTTTACAAATACTATTAATCAGAATCTGAAAAATATCAATATCATAAGTAGATTTTTTGTTTTGCAAAACCATACAAAGTCTTTCGAAACCCATTCCTGTATCAACAAATTTTTTGTCTAAATTGTTTAATAATAAATCTTTATTTCTAGTGTATTCGACAAAAACAATATTCCATAATTCTATCACCAAAGGATGATCCTTATTTATTAACTTGACAGCTTTCTGTTTTTTAATTTCATGTTCATCTCTTAAATCTATATGTATTTCAGTACAAGGACCACATGGACCTATGTTGCTCATTTCCCAAAAATTATCTTTCTTAGAGCATATATAAAAGCTTAAACTAATGTCACATTTTCCGCAAGTACTTCAACAAAAAATTTTCCAAAAATAAATGTAAC